>JACQBD010000105.1 GCA_016194665.1 Gammaproteobacteria bacterium | reverse complement strand
GACGTCAAAGATGAAGCTTTTGCCAAAGCCTTGGTCGAATTGGCGCATGATCGATTCGGCGGTCTTGACGTGGCCTTCAATAACGCCGGCACGCTGGGAAAAATGGGCGCGGCCGTGGATATGTCGCTGGCGGAATGGGAAGACACGCTTAGGACTAATCTGACAAGCGCTTTTCTCGGCGCGAAGTATCAAATTCCGGCGATGCTTAAACGCCGAGGCGGATCGCTGATCTTCACGTCGACATTCGTCGGTTACACTGTCGGCTTGCCGGGCATGATAGCCTACGCCGCCAGCAAAGCCGGATTGATTGGCCTCACGCAAACGCTGGCCTGTGAGCTGGGTCCACAAGGCGTGCGCGTGAACGCGCTTTTGCCGGGCGGCACGGATACGCCGATGAGCCGGGCATTCGCTAATACGCCGGACAGCCTAGCCTTCGTCCAAGGTTTGCCCGCGTTGAAGCGCATGGCCTCTCCGGAAGAGATTGCGCAGTCGGCTCTCTATCTTGCTTCCGACGCATCCAGCTTCACCACCGGCTCGGCGCTGCTTGCCGACGGCGGGGTTTCTATCAATCGAACTTAAACAGAACGTGCGCAACGCAACTTACAACGAAAACCGTTCCCATAATATGACGCCAGATCGCACTGTTCCGTCCACGAACTACGCGCGCATAGAACGCGCGATTGCTTATTTGCTCACACGCCAGAATGATCAGCCTAGTCTCGATGAAGTGGCGCGTCATGTGGAACTAAGCTCATTTCATTTTCAACGTTTATTTTTATCCTGGGCAGGCGTGACGCCCAAAGAATTTTTGCAAGCCATCACGATTCAACGCGCTAAAATCTTATTAAAAAATTCCGCTTCGCTGCTGGAAACTTCGTTGCAGCTGGGCTTGTCCGGCACTTCGCGCTTGCACGACTTGTTCCTGCATGTCGAAAAAATGACGCCGGGAGAATACAAACTCCAGGCGCAAGGACTGACGATTCATTGGACCGTGGCGGCTACGCCGGTGGGGCATGCGTTGTTCGCCGTTACGGATCGCGGCGTCTGTCACATCGCCTTCGTCGACGATCTCGCCGATGCGCTTACCGATCTCAAAGAAAATTGGCCCGCGGCGCAATTAGTCGAGTCACACCGACACGTGCAGCCTTACGCCGCGGAAATCCTGCGACGCATGCAAGGACTTACGCCGCAAAGTCGCTTGGGAATACTCATGAAGGGAAGCGATCTGCGCATCAATGTGTGGCTCGCCTTGCTGCGCGTGCCCGCCGGCTCGCTGCTGTCGTACGCGCAGTTGGCGGCGCTGTCCGGACATTCCTCGGCGGTGCGCGCCGTGGCCAGTTGCGTGGCGCAAAATTCGCTGGCGTTTCTCGTGCCTTGCCATCGCGTGATTCGCGCAAGTGGGGCGTTCGGCGAATATCGTTGGGGTCCGCAGCGCAAGCAAGCGCTGATCGGCTTGGAGCAAGCACAGTTAGTTAGGCGCTAATAATGCGGCGGCGGTTTTTCTTCTGTCTTGCTCACGACCATCGAAGGCGCCAGCATGTTCATCTGAATTTTTAAATTTTCCACTTCCTTCAGCAGACGGTCGATCTGGTTTTGCTGACGCGTAATCACCTCGTTCAGTTCATGCAACGTCTGATCTTGAAACGCCACGCGAATTTCTAATTCAGCCAGCCGTTCTTCCATTTAAGAGTTCTCTTTCATATTTAAGGCTAGGCGTCCCGTGGTTTGTCGATCGTAAATAAGCGCGGCGGATTCACGCCGCGCTTGCGGCGAAAGCAAATGTTCGTGCGATTCATTCGCTGCGATGAGGTGCACTACGCGCAAACCTTGTAAGCTGAGATAGTCGGCGATCAATGCACGATGGCAATGCGCCGGATCGCGTTCAGCGCAGAGCATGGCGCATACTCCGCGCGCCGCCCACTGCTGCAACTGCGCCGCGCCTTTTTTAAAAACTTCTGAATCCATGTAGTCGGCGAAACCGCGGCGGCCCTCGGCCAGCGCCCGGTGCGGCGAATTCGCTTGCGGCGCGCGCATGCCGCCCAATTGCCGCCCGGCCCAATGATAGATCATACCCGCTTGTTCGCACGCGGCGCGCAAGGAACTATCGTTGAATTGCGGATTGTGCTGCGAACGCGGTTGCGCGCGCACGTCGACCAGTGTGGCGACGTGCGCACTCTTAAGCAGCGTCACCAGTTCTTCGAGCGGACGGGTGCTATGCCCGACGGTGTAGAGCATCAGCGTTGACATACATTACAGCGGACAAGTAACACCGGTGCCGCCGTGTCCGCAGTAGCCGCGCGGATTCTTAGCTAAATATTGCTGATGATAATCTTCGGCGTAATAAAACTCGGGCGCGTCCACGATCTCGGTGGTGATCGGTGGATAACCCGCACGCTGAAGCTCCTCTTGATAGCGCGCGAGCGCATCGCGCGCCGCCTGCTTCTGCGATTCATTATAAGTATAAATTCCGGAGCGGTATTGCGTGCCCACGTCGTTGCCTTGACGCATGCCCTGCGTGGGATTGTGCGCCTCCCAAAATGCTTTGAGCAATTTCAGGTAACTTATTTTACTGGGATCGAACACCACCAGCACCACTTCATTGTGCCCGGTCTTACCGCTGCAGACTTCTTCGTACGTCGGGTTCGCCGTATAACCGCCGGCGTAACCGACCGCGGTCGTGTACACCCCCGGCAACTGCCAAAAATATTTCTCCGCGCCCCAGAAACAACCGAGCCCGAACAGGGCCGTCTCCATGCCGGCGGGAAACGGCGCTTCGAGCGGATGGGCGTTCACAAAATGCTGCTTGGGCACGGGCATCTTTTGCGCGCGGCCGGGCAAAGCTTCGGCGGGGTCGGGCATTTTAAGTTTTTTGGTGAAATCGAGCATGCAGACCTCCTTTGTCAAAACGCAGTTTACACTTGTATTAGAACTGGCTTTTTAATTCGCTACTTTACGGTATATTCAGAAGATCGCAATCTGATAAATCCTTTTAAAATCACACCACGAAACTTATTCCTGTAAAAGGACTGACATACATACAGCTAATGTCAACAGAGCAAACTATGACATTCAATTTATCCCGCCGATATGCCCCTTGGCTTTGGCTACTAATAGGACTGTTTGTATTTCGAGTTATCGCCCAGCCTCTGGCATTACTGACCAATACAAAATTTCTTCCGCCTTTTGAGTCTTGGCACAGCGGCGTTCTCCCCTATCCCGCGTTATTCGTTATCCAGATTCTTATTCTTGCATGGCTAACATATACAGCGCGACGATTTACTACAGGAACAATATTTCCGCATCGGCGTTCTGGTACGCTGATGTTAATCTTGGGAGTCACGTATTTTGCAACGATGCTGGTGCGTTTTGCATTGGGGGCTACGCTATTAGCGGAGCAACGTTGGTTCGCCAGCCCCTTGCCCACTTTCTTTCACTTGGTTTTGGCCAGCTTTCTGTTGCTATACGGACATTTTCATTTCCGTCATGGTCCGAAGGAGTCATAATGCAATCGTTAAAGAATCTAACTCCCTGGTTTCTCTATCCGTTGATTATGACGCTCGGGTTTACCTTATTTAGTGTATTTCAATTTCTGGGCACCTCATTACTTATTAGTACTTACGTGCCAGTGTTACTGACGGCGACAATAATCAGCCTGCTTGAATTCAAGTTTCCACATCGCATGGAATGGCGTCCCGGCATCAATGAAATTAAAACCGACGTCTTATTTATGGCCGTAGTGCAGTTGGCTTTTCCCCCACTGGTGGGTTTTTTGTTTGCCTATGCTTTAATCGAACCGGCGCGTGCACTCAACCTACCCCTCATTCATTTGTGGCCACATGATTGGCCGATATGGCTACAAGCACTGTTCATGATCCTGATGGTGGATTTTCTGCGCTATTGGTTACATCGCGCCGCGCATGAAAATAAATATCTTTGGCGCTTGCACTCGGTGCATCATTCGGTAGAGCATCTTTATTGGCTTAATACGGGACGGTTCCATCCCCTGGAAAAAACCTTGCAGATGTCGCTCGACAGTCTGCCGTTCCTGCTCATGGGCGTGGACGCCAAAGTTCTGGCATTGTACTACCTGGCTTATGCCACCAATGGTTTCTTTCAACATTCCAACATTCGTCTACGTTTCGGCTGGCTGAATTACATCATTGGCAGCGCCGAGCTGCATCGTTGGCATCACTCCCGGGAACCGAAAGAATCCAATGCCAACTACGGCAACAATGTCATCATCTGGGATCTGCTCTTCGGCACTTGGTATTTACCAAAAAATCGTGACATCAAGAACCTCGGTCTCCAAGATAAGGCTTATCCGAAATCCTTCCTGGACTTGATGCGTGCACCGTTCACGCGCTAGCCAGCGACATGCGTAGATTCCTGTTACGCGCGGGGATGTGGTTCTACCGTAATCGGCATTGGCGACCGGTGGAACACTTGACCCATCGCTCCGCTGCAGCGCAGCACGATGTGTTACAACGATTGTTACACGCTAATCGCGATACAGGTTTCGGTGTTCAGCACGGATTTAAAAATATCCGCAGTGATGCGCAGTTTCGAGAACAAGTACCGGTGCAAACTTACGAAACTCTGCGTCCTTATATTGAAGAGCAACGTCTCAAAGGTACTCGGGCACTTACGGCAGAGGCGCCGTTGTTTTACGCGCAAACGAGTGGCACGACAGGTAAGCCCAAATATATTCCCATCACACCCACCGCACTCGCCATGTACCGTGCCGAACAAGCTTTGTTTTCTTATCTTCAATTTCGTGCCTGCCCACAAGCCTTCACGGGCAAGGCACTGGGAATCATGGGCGCGGCAATCGAAGGACGTCTCGATTCCGGTCACGAAGTGGGCTCTGTCTCGGGTCATCTATATCAATCTCTACCTAGCATCATTCAATCCCGCTTCGTCGTGCCTCCAGCCGTGTCTGATATTGCAGATTATGAAATAAAATACTTGGTTATCCTGCGATTGGCTTTGGCTGAAAATAATATCACTTACTTGGGTTCGCCTAACCCTTCAACATTTCTGCGTCTGTCCGACCTGATGAACCAAAAACGAAAAACCTTGATGCATTCTTTGGAGACCGGACAGCTGGATGCGCTGGACGGGCTCGATGCACCACTGCGCACGACTATCGCTCAACGACTTAAACCCGCGTCCGAGCGCGCGGCGCAATTGCGCGCCAAATCCACGCTGACATTCGCCAATGTCTGGCCAAGCATCCGACTTCTCACCACTTGGACCGGCGGCAGTTGCGGCATCGCACTCAATACCCTACGCAAACAGCTTCCCAGTAGCGCCATCACCATGGAACTTGGCTATCAATCCAGCGAATGCCGCGGCACTATCGCGCTGCAAGCCGAGACAGCCGCTGGTTTGCCGCCACTACATCATCATTTCTTTGAATTTGTGGAGCAGGCATCCTGGGAAAATGTTAAACCGGAATTTCTTACTCTCGATCAACTCGAGCTAGGTAAACGTTATTACATTCTTATCACCACCGTTGCCGGTCTATATCGTTACTTCATGAACGATCTACTCGAGGTTACCGAGTTCTTCCATCGCACGCCACTGCTGCGATTTATTCAAAAGGGTAAGGGCGTAACCAATCTTACAGGCGAGAAACTCTACGAGATTCAGGTAATCGATGCTGTGCAGGCAACCATCTCTCGACTTAATTTGGTATCGAACTTTTTTCTTATGGTCGCGGACGAGGAAATATCGGCATATCGTTTGTTCATCGAATTGGATACAAGCATTTCAGCAGATGTTCGAATCACAGCTGCCGACATCGACCAGCGTTTGGGTGAACTCAATATTGAATACTTCGCTAAACGCGCGAGCAACCGGCTGGCTCCTCTGACACTCGCCTGGCTTAAACGGGGAACTGCCGAAGCCTATAAATCAGCCTGTGTGCGGGCGGGCCAGCGTGAAGGTCAATTCAAACCGGTGGTACTTCAGTACCGCAAAAGCTTGGCCTTGTCGCTTGATGAATATGTCGTACGTTGAAAACCCGCCATATGATTAGTGATCTTGGCTTAAAACAAATTTGTATCCCCTTCAAGCAAGCGTTCCGTCACGCCTCCGCCGAACGCAGTGAAACTTCTGCCTTATGGGTAGAAGCTATCTCTAAACGTGGCACCATCGGTTATGGTGAATCTTGTCCTCGATCCTATGTAACCGGTGAAACGTTCGACACGGCGGGTAAATTCTTCTCACGACATCAATCTGCACTTTGTCAAATACACGACTTGACCTCGTTGCGTGCGTGGGTAGAAACACATGCGGATGAACTGAATACCAACCCAGCGGCTTGGTGTGCGATCGAACTAGCCATTCTCGATCTGTTTGCAAAAGAAAATAATCAAACTATTGAAGCCTATCTATCCTTGCCGTCTTTATCCGGCCGCTTCCATTACAGTGCTGTACTCGGTGACGCCGGAAGCGATGCCTTCCAGGCCGGTGCGGAACAATATCGGCGTCACGGTTTCACCGATTTCAAGCTCAAGCTATCCGGTAATCTAGAGCATGACCGTGAAAAAATTACCGTGTTAAAAAGTTGGGACATAGACTCTCTCCGCGTCAGGGTGGATGCGAACAATCTTTGGCGAACTGCCGATCAAGCCATTGCTTTTCTACGCGCACTCGATTATCCATTCTTTGGCATCGAGGAACCATTGCACCCGAACCAGTATTCGGAACTCGTGCGCGTTGCCGAAGCCTTAAATAGCAAGATCATTCTAGATGAAAGTTTTCTGCGTATTGACCAATTATCATCACTTCGCAACACGGCAAGGCTCTGGATCATTAATTTGCGTGTCTCGAAAATGGGCGGATTGTTACGTTCGCTACGCATCGTCGAAGCAGCGCGTGCGTTAAATATTAGTCTTATCGTTGGTGCGCAAGTGGGTGAAACCAGCCTACTTACACGCGCCGGCATAACGATCGCGCACGCCGCACGCGATATGCTCATAGCCCAGGAGGGTGCGTTTGGAACTTTTTTATTGGAACGTGACATCTGCGATCCGCCTCTAATGTTTGGCGTTGGCGGTGCGCTGGATAGCGCAAACTATCCTTCACTGCATGAGCCTGGTTTTGGCTTGATACTAACGCTGGATGCCAATTTTATCAGCAACATGGGCTAATTCACCTCGATGACTATATCCGCAAGACTCATGCTTTCATTGATGTTCGTGTTCTTTAATGGGTGTCAGACTTATATCGCGCACAGCATTCTGCCACACGAAGGCATACGCCCAGCGCAGTACGATGTATGGATCGAACGCGATGTAACCATGACCACTTCCGATAACGTTAGACTCGTCGCCAACATTTATCATCCGCAAGGCGAACAAAAAACACCAACCATTTTAGTGCGGATTCCTTATTCCGATACTTTCAAGAATACTCTAGGCACGGATGCCGTCGGGCGTTTCTGGGCCACGCGTGGTTACACAGTCGTAATTCAAGGCACGCGCGGTCGCTACAAATCTGACGGGCGCTTTTATCCGCTCGTACATGAACGCCGCGATGGCATTGAAACTCTCGCGTGGTTGGCGCAGCAGGCCTGGTTCAACGGCAAGCTAGGCATGTGGGGCGGCTCGGCGTTCGGTCACACACAATGGGTTCTGGCCGATCAGAAAGATCCGGGTGTAAACGCGTTTATGATTCAAATTGCCAGCAGTGATTTTCATGGCATGTTCTATCCAGGCGGAGCACTGTCTTTAGAGTCAGCATTATTCTGGGCCATGCGCAGTCGCGGCGCACAAGATGAAAACCCATCCTTGCGTGCCTTGGAGCGCGGCTTCAATGG
This sequence comes from Gammaproteobacteria bacterium, assembly GCA_016194665.1. GTDB lineage: Bacteria > Pseudomonadota > Gammaproteobacteria > Acidiferrobacterales > Sulfurifustaceae > Sulfuricaulis. The sequence continues at coordinate 27,630 of JACQBD010000105.1, read as the reverse complement.
TTTTCCACTGAACCAAGCGGATGATCGCGCCGTTGGCGACATAGGCTTCTTCAACGATTGGGTAAGCCATGCTATGCGTGATGCGTATTGGACCGAGATTGACGGTCATGAGCGTGCGCGCACATTGCAAGCGCCAGTCTTACTTATGGCGGGTTGGTACGATCCTTTCCTACCTACACAGCTTAAAGATTTTCAAATTATCCGCCGAGAGGCAATTGAACCTGTTGCGCAGGCCACCCAGCTTATCATCGGCCCTTGGACACACGCTGATGCAGTCCGCTTCCCCGATGGATCCACGGCGGGAGATTATCGACCAGCGAGCTTGGCGCCGAGCATAGCTTGGTTTGATCGACATCTTATGGGAAAAAATCCAACGATGGTCAATGAAGCTCCGGTACGAATTTATGTAATGGGCATAAACCGATGGCGCAATGAACAAGAATGGCCGTTGGCGCGTACCCGCTTCACATCGTACTATTTGCATAGCGCGGGTCATGCCAATAGTGCGAGCGGCGATGGGCGATTAACTTCCTCGTCGCCCATTTCATCCGAACCACCGGACCGTTTTCAATACGATCCGCTCCATCCAGTTCCATCGCGGGGTGGGGCAATGTTGGGACCGCGAGCCGGCATGACTTTCCAGAACGAGATCGAGAATCGATCAGACGTATTGGTCTATTCCACAGACACATTGGAACAGGCGATGGAAGTTACCGGACCCATTCGCCTGGTGCTTCACGTTGCCACCAATGCTCCACATACTGACTTCACAGCCAAACTCGTGGATGTTTATCCCGATAAAGGCGCTTATAACATTTCGAACGGAATTCTGCGGCGCGCTTATTCTGGCGAACAAACGACCGAAATCGAAATAGAATTATGGCCGACGAGTCGGGTATTTGATAAAGGTCACCAACTTCGTTTAGAGATCAGCAGTAGTGACTTTCCACGTTTTGATCGTAATCCCAACACCGGCCGACCGATTCCAAGCGAAACCGAATCGCGCATAGCTGATCAAAGCATTTATCACGGAACCGAAACGCCTTCGCGTTTAATCTTGCCGTTAATCCCGGTAGACGAGAAAAATTAGCTTATTCAACCTTGTTTAGCATGGGTACGTAACCCAATGAGCCTTGGCCAACGGAAATTAAAAGACAAATCGTGGTCTAATGGATCAAAGCTCAACGTAGCAAGGAATTGTTTATGCGCATCTATATAGGTGTCATCGCCGCCCTCCTACTGGGCGGTTGCGCCAGCGTGGTGCCCGAATCCATTCGCAGCGCCGCGGGCAATGTGCAAATCGCGCAAGTGCGCGAACAGCCGCAACAATTTCGCAATGCTGTGGTGCGCTGGGGAGGAAAAATTGTTAGTACCCGCAACGAGCGTGACGTTACCGTATTGGAAATTGTCGGACGCGAACTGGATAGTGATGGACGCCCGCTCGATGAAGATCGCAGCTTGGGACGTTTCCTGGCCAAGGTGCAAGGCTTCCTCGATCCGGCGATTTACAAGGCCGAGCGTGAATTGACGGTATACGGACACGTCGAGGACGTGGTTGAACGATCCGTGGGCGATTACCGTTACAATTATCCGCTGGTGCAGGCGGAGCAAATCTATTTATGGAAACCACGTTTGCCGGCGCCGCGTTATTTGTATCGCGATCCGTTTTTTTACGATCCTTGGTATCCGTGGGGCATGCCGTACTATAGGCGTTTTCCTTACTAGCTTTCCAAAGGAAGCTCAAACATGCATAAGCATCGCATCATTTTATTATTACTGTTGCTAATTACCTTGAGTGGTTGCGCCACCCCCTATGACATCGGTCAAGCCGATCCACGCGTTACGCCGCAGGAAGCGGCGAAAGATGTGCCGGGCATGCTCAATCATACGGTGGCGTGGGGCGGCGTCATCGCGACGGCAAAAAACTTAAAAGATAAGACTGAACTGGAGGTCGTGGCTTATCCGCTCGATGCCAGTCATCGTCCGGACTCGGCGGCGCCGCCGACCGGCCGCTTCATCGTGATTCAACCCGGTTATCTGGAAACCGCCGACTATGCGCCGGGGCGCTTGGTTACGGTGGTGGGCGATGTGTCCGAAACTCGCCGCGGTACGGTGGGCGAAGCGCCCTATGTTTATCCAATCGTCGCGGCGAGCAAATTACAGTTATGGCCGAAACCGGCCAGCGAACCGCGCGAGCCACGGTTTCATTTCGGTGTCGGCGTGGGCATCATCCGTTAATCGAAAAATATTTTCAGTTTTCCTTCAACGCTCGGAATTGGTCGGCCTAACCTGAGCCAATATGTATATTCTCTTTCCTAAGGTTGTTCGAAATTTTGTCCGGTTAATTCTTGGCGAATCTGACGCAGCTTGGCTTTAATTCGTACCGCGTTCTCCGGACCCATGCGCAATATAATTTTTTGTCCGGCGGTAAGCGCCTCGAGAGTGGGATCGTCGAACTGATACAGCACATTCGGCCGCACCAATTTAATCCGTGTCTTCACGTCCGGCGTGGTCAACATGTTATCGATGGCCTCCACTAATCGGTCGTTGAAATATCCTTTTGGATATCCCAAGTTTTGATATTCCTGCTGAAACAGCGGATAGAAATGCACGTAGGCGGCCACCAATTTTTGGATATCCACGGCCTCGGCAAGGCGGACGTAAGGCGCATAGCGCTGATAATTTTCCACCGCGATAAAAATATTTTCTTCTTTGCCGGCGGTAAGAAATTTCCCATCGACCGGCGTGAACAACCGATAACGCATGGGCACTTTTTGACGCGGCAGATTGTCGACCGTGACTACCAGGCGGCGCACGATATCCTTAAGATCGAAAATTTTTTCCAGCGCGTCGCGGCCAAAAAATTCTGCCAGCGCGGATTGCAACGGTGCATCGCTTTCACTGAGCGGCGGCAGCGGTTTATCCGAAGCCGGCGCCTCTTGGATTGGATGGCGTATCGCCGGCTCCGGTTTGGCGGCGGGCGCCGCCGGCGCTTCGACGCTAGGCAGCGGCGCGGACGGGACCGGCTGTTCTTTCAACCATAAAAGATAAAACGCTCCCATTCCGCCCAAAAAAGTGATTGCGAACAACCAGGACATTGGATTTTTCATATTATTAAAAGCTCGCTTAGCGTTGAATAAACATATTAGAGAAGGCTTTGTCTTTTTTGTTCAGGCAGCCAGATGGTGTTTACATCTTATCTTCTTAGATTTTATTCACCAAGCGGCGACTCATGCCAGACGCCATGATGGACGGGCTTGCCGATATCAAGGCTTCAGCTAGGCTCTATTATTGCGGCAACAGGAAATCGTATGAATTTTTGTTACTGGCCGGCACGATCTCGTTATCACGAGCCAACAGCCAAACGTGCCTTTGTTCAAAAGCAAGCGTGCCGGGCCACTAACACAGGGAGGTTGTATGTTCCAAATATCTATTTTTTTAATTACGCTCGCCGTCGCCATGGCTACCAGTTTTGGGGCAGAACCTGCTCCTTCGAACCCCACCGCTCCTACTATTAAGGAATCGGCGCCGCTGCATTCGCGTCCCTACGCGGTGAAATGCACAGCCACGGTGAACGCCTGGGTCGAAGTGGATAGCAATAGTTTGCCGGTACGGGAATATTCCAACACCGAAACCAAGAAGCACGTGCTGCTTAATCTGGTGGCGTCGGCGGCGTCACGCGGCGATGCCGTGGTTTGCAATTACGCCACGCGCAGCCGCGATGTGACAACTTCTTATTCCGTGCGCTGTCTGCATCCGCGCAAGGAACGCGGTCACCGGCATTCCTATTTATGTCAGTAATAAGCCGGCAACCGCGTCAAGCAAAACCTTAAACGGATAAATTCAACCTTACTACCCCATCGCCCCGCGTCCCTCTTTCTTGGCTTTCTTGGCGGCGCGTTTTTCTTTTAAGGTTTTGGTAGGTTCTTTTTTGGTTTGCTTTTTACTGTCCATGCCCTTGCTCATTGTTTTCACTCCTTAAGATATTTGCAGTTAAGTGACACTCCGTTTCGAACAATACACCAGCTTGGCAAAAACCACGACTGTCTAAGTATCTGGATTTTAGCTAGGCCTTGGCTCTACAATCGCTTCCTCAGCAGCCGATCCCTGGCATGACACACAGCCTCCACAGCTTGCCGTTTAGCAATTCTTTTGCAGCCTTGCCGGATGTTTTTTATTCGCGCGTCGCGCCGACGCCGTTTCAAACCAAACCGACCTTGATTCATTTTAATGCCGAAGCCGCGGCGCTGCTCGATCTCGATCCGGCGGTGCAGCACGATCCGCAATTCGTCGACGTCTTCAGCGGCCGGCAACAACTCCCCGGCATGGATCCCATCGCCATGCTTTACGCCGGTCATCAATTCGGCCATTACGTAGCGCAATTGGGCGACGGTCGCGCGATTCTTTTAGGCGAAACCACCAACGCCCGCGGCGACAAATGGGAAATGCAACTCAAAGGCAGCGGCTTAACGCCTTACTCGCGCGACGCCGACGGACGCGCGGTGCTGCGCTCCAGCATCCGCGAATATTTGTGCAGCGAAGCCATGCACGGTTTGGGCATTCCCACCACGCGCGCGCTGTGTCTCATCGGCAGCGCGGATGAAGTTTACCGCGAGCACATCGAAACCGGCGCCATGATTACGCGGCTGGCGCCGTCGCACGTGCGTTTCGGTTCTTTCGAAGTATTTTATTATCGCGAACAATACGATCATATAAAAACTTTGGCCGACTACGTCATCACCCAACATTATCCGGAGCTCGCGGAAAAACCGGATCGTTATTTACGTTTCCTGCAAACCGTGGTCGAGCGCAGCGCGCATCTATTGGCCCAATGGCAAGCCGTGGGTTTTGCCCATGGCGTGATGAACACCGACAACATGTCAATCTTGGGTTTGACCTTGGATTACGGACCTTTTGGATTCATGGAAGCCTATCACGCCGGATTTATTTGCAATCATTCCGATCACCGCGGCCGCTATGCCTTCGATCAACAACCGGACATCGGACTTTTTAATTTAAGTTGCTTGGCGCAGACATTGTTACCGCTGATTGAATTCGATGCCGCCAAAGCTGCGCTCGATAGTTACGCAACGTATTTCACGCAAGCTTATCAAAGCTTGATGACCCAGAAGCTCGGATTCGAAAGCAGCCTGCAACAGATCGCGGAGTTATTGAAAGAACTTTTGCAGCAGATGCAACAGAGTCGCGTTGACTATACAATTTTTTTCCGCGCTTTAAGCGGCGTAACAATCGATAACGCTCCGAGCGACGTCTTATTGCGCGATAAATTTATCGATCGTGAACGTTTTGATCGTTGGCTCACGAACTATCGTGCTTGTTTACGCAGCCAGGCTCGAAGCGATGCCGCCCGCCGTCACGCCATGAACGCCGCCAACCCAAAATACATTCTGCGCAATTATCTGGCGCAGCAGGTCATTGACCAAACCGCGCGCGGCGATTACGCGGAAATCGAGCGGCTTTTAACGGTTTTGCGAACGCCGCATGCAGAGCATCCTGAATTGTCACATTACGCCGAAGCCCCGCCCGCTGGGACGGACCCTATTCAAGTCAGCTGTTCCTCGTAATATTCGTTACACAAATCCATCAGCCGTGAAACCTCGCGGATAAACGGTGGTCATAGATTGCATGGGCGGGGCCAGTCGATGCAACAAGATATGCCATGATAGATAAAACCCATTTTTTATCGCAGTGCATGCCAAATCGTTTCAGAAAAATATTCGTGGTTATCGCTGCCTGCCTTGGCTATCATATTTTTTTCATGCCAAGTACGGCGACAGCGGATATTTCCGCTACCAATACGGCTTCCACCAAATCCAAACAACCGCTGTATGTCTATTTGCCCGAACGCTCCCCTGCCTTCTTTCAAAAACCTGAGCGCGTTGGTAGCTTGTTTGTGAATGAACAAAAAAATATATCTTCGTCCCACATCGGCGCAAACCAAACACGCAGCGACCTGAGTTCATCGAGCCCGCCTTTTTATTTAGGCCAAGAAGTGCGTCCGGTCAGTTCGCTGGCGTTGGGATTTTTACCAGCCAAAGGCGCGGTAAATGTGCCAAGCCCGTATCAATATGCAACGATGGAAACGGATGCGAAAGATTGCCGCATAGCGGATAAACCGCCGCGCACCGCCGCGGAAACTGCCGACAACGGCAACAGCAATAAAGGAATTAGGCTACCGATCGGCTGGTCGGTGGAAATGTGTTTACACTTTTAAGGCAACGCTAGCGGGCGTTTTTGATGCGGCCGTTGACAGGCGTTGCTTCCTCGGCTTGGCGCCGCAAATAATCTTCATAAGTTCCGCCGAAGTTCTCGATACCTTGCGGCGTCATTTCGATAATGCGCGTGGCCAAGGACGAAACAAACTCACGATCGTGACTGACGAAGATCAGCGTGCCGGGATAATTTTCCAGCGCGGTGTTGAGCGCTTCGATGGATTCCATATCCAAATGGTTGGTGGGTTCGTCCATGATCAGCACATTGGGCTGTTGCAGCATTAATTTACCGAACAACATGCGCCCCTGCTCGCCGCCGGAAAGCGCCTTGGTCGATTTTTTAATTTCATCTTGCGAAAACAACAGGCGGCCCAGCACCGCGCGAATCGCTTGTTCGTCGTCGCTGGGTTTTTTCCATTGGTTCATCCATTCCAACAGCGACATTTCCACGCCAAAGTCAGCGGCGTGATCCTGCGCGTAATAACCGAGGATGGCGTTTTCCGACCATTTCACCGTGCCGCTTGTAGGCGCGAGTTCGTTTACCAAGGTGCGCAACAACGTGGTCTTGCCGATGCCGTTCGGTCCGATGATGGCGACGCGCTCGGCCACTTCCACGGATAAATTCAAATTGCGAAACAGCGGTCGATCGCCGTATCCTTGGCTCATTTTTTTTACTTCCAGCACCAGGCGATAAAGCCGCTTAGCTTGATCGAAACGTAAGAACGGACTTTGCCGGCTCGATGGTTTCACTTCGGCCAGTTCGATTTTTTCAATTTGGCGCGCGCGCGAGGTGGCTTGCTTGGCTTTGGAAGCATTAGCGGAGAAACGGCTGACGAATGTCTGCAGCTCGGCGATCTGCGCTTTCTTTTTGGCGTTGTCGGACAACAGCTGATTGCGCACCAAGGTCGCGGCGGTCATGTACTCGTCGTAGTTGCCGGGGTAGACGCGCAGCTCGCCGTAATCCAAATCGGCCATGTGCGTACATACGCGGTTTAAAAAATGCCGATCGTGCGAAATGATGATCATGGTGCTGGCGCGCGCGTTGAGCACGTCTTCGAGCCAGCGGATGGTGTTGATGTCGAGATGGTTGGTGGGTTCGTCGAGCAACAAAATATCCGGATCGGCGAACAGCGCTTGCGCCAACAACACGCGCAGCTTCCAGCCCGGCGCCACCGCGCTCATGAGTCCGCTGTGCTGTTCCAAAGGAATACCCACGCCGAGCAACAATTCACCGGCGCGCGCTTCGGCGGTATAGCCGTCGAGTTCGGAAAATTTAATTTCCAACTCGGCCACTTGCATGCCGTCTTCATCGCTCATTTGCGCCAGGCCGTAGATGCGGTCGCGTTCTTGTTTAACGCGCCACAATTCGGCGTGACCCATGATCACGGTGTCGAGCACCGTGTAATTTTCGAACGCGAACTGATCTTGGCGCAGCTTGCCCAAACGTTCGTTGGCGTCGACCGACACATTGCCGGAACTCGGCTCGAGATCGCCGCCGAGAATTTTCATCAACGTCGATTTGCCGCAGCCGTTGGCGCCGATCAAACCATAGCGATTGCCGTGCCCGAACTTGACCGAGATATTCTCGAACAGCGGTTTCGGTCCGAACTGCATGGTGATATTTGCGGTAGAGATCACAAAAATATTTCCAGAAATAATTAAAATATTTGCGGCGATAAAAAAGCCCGCGCTCGCGGGCCTTTTTTGTGGCGCATGTTTAAGAATCGTGAAGTCGATCCCGGCGCCCCGTTGCTGCGCATTATAATAGGTATCCACCCAAGCGGTCTACGCCAATTCTGGTCTAAAAGATTTCGAATAAAGCCCAAATTCTCTTTGAATTTTCTTAATTAATTTGAATACGCACCTTTTTAGGGCGATATCTCGCTGTCCCACCCTGCGCCAAAAACACCATGCGTCATCCATTTTTTACATGGCTAGCGTAAAAAAAATTAAAGAACATTTATGGTTTTGTCTGGTCAGTGTAACAAACGTAATCTATATTTTGATGATCGGCGCGAAAGATTCAGGCCGAGCATCAAGGAAGATGTGAATTCCAGTGAGTTCATCCTGAGCACGATATGGAGGATTACCATGGATAAGATACCATCCATCGATTCCGAATTACCCGGAATAGCTTTTGCTACTTTACCCACGACCGGCGAGACCATCGCGATTCGTTATGGCGAACGCATTTATTATCGTGTCGGCAGCACTAAAACTGCCGCGGAACTTAACGCCATGTACGGCGTAAGCAAAGCCCAAGCTAACGCCATGCTGGCGTACGTGTTGTCCGGTTGGGAAACCCCGCCAATCGCTGCGGAAAATTATAAATCTCGTAACGTTTCGGCGTAATTATTATCACCGTGCGTTGACACCGCTCTCATGAGCGGTGCTTCAAGCGGCGTGATCGTGGCGACGTGTAAAATATCCTCGATCTCTTGTTCCGCCGACACCGTCAGCGGCGCGGTCATTGCCTCACCCGCGGCGCGCAGATAAAACTCAATCAAAATCGCGCGCAAGTATTGCCGGCTGTGTTGCGGGTGTGTATTCATGTCGCTCATCAAATAATAAAATTTTTCCTTAAAACCGACATCGTCTAAATATTTGGCAAACACGCCGCAATCGACGGCGGCCTCAAGCTTTTGGAAAAAAGCACACTGACCGGCGTACAACGCCGGCGCGTAAAAAAACTTATAGGCATGCTCCAGATCGTGCATAAAAAATTCATAGGCATTGCGTTTATGTAATACGGGTTGGTGTATGCGCGCGCCGTCGGTCAACATCGTCACCGTACGCGTGCCGCGTGCTTGCCAAGCCAAGACCGAGCGTGGAGGGGGAATATCTTCGTGCACGATCAGCGGCCAGGCGCCGCGCAACCATTGCACGATGACGGTGGAAATATTACCGATCACGCCGCGAAATTGATAACGTTCGAACCCGTTCAGCAAGCGCTCTCTTGATCTTGCCGGTTGCGCCGCGGTAAGCAAATCGAACCATTCATCTATTTCAGGACGTGGATAAAGTTTAGATTTGCGCGAGGCAAACTGCGGGCCGTGCAAAGCCATCTGCCAAGTAAGCAAATACATAGCCGCGAACATCGCCGCATCGATTTCACCACCGCGCCAACAAGCGGCCAAATGAGGAAGCCGGTTTAACAATGTGGGCGTAACTTCGCTTAAATTTTTCACGAAGCGCTCGGCGCCGTGGCGGTTAACCAGGCGTCGATCTCGGGATACAGTTGCTCGAAGGAACGATAGCCATTGGCAAGCAATTGGGAATCCGAGTCCGCTTGCAAGATAAGCGTGGGAAATCCACGCACGCCGGCCTGACGCGTTTGCACGAAATGGGTATGGGTTTTCTTTTTAGTTTCTTCGGCGTCGAATTGCGCCAGAAAAACCTCCGGCTTTATTTCAAAAGGCTCGGCCAAGGCCGCCAGGATAGCGGCTTGCGTAACATTCTGCCGCTGCGTGTAAAACGCGGCTTGAATCGATTTGAGATAGGCGAATGTCGCCGCGGGATTCAGCCCGGCCACGACGATCACCGCGCGACTCGCAGGCTCTGTATCGTAAATAAAATTTTCCGGCAGCGCGCCGTCAAAAGCGAAAGATTGACCGGTTAAGTTTTGCACCTCGCGCCAGTGCCGCAAAATTTCGGCGCGGAATTGCGGGGTAACCGCTTCTGACGTGCCTGGGCGCAGGCCGCCCATCGTTAAAGCGATGTTGATTCGGTCGGCGTAGACGGTTTTAATTCGGCTCATCACCGGCGCGAATCCCCAGCACCAAGAGCACATCGGATCGACGTAGTAATGCAAAATTCGCGTGGGTTTCATGATGAAAAATCATCTTCAAAAAAAATTAGTGGCATGGCTTGGAAGACAACAAGGCGGTTAACAATTTCTCTGGCGCATACGCTGGGCTAAATAAATTACCCTGTCCCAACGCACAGCTGCGGTCGCGCAAAAATTCAAATTGCCGTTCGGTTTCGATGCCCTCAGCCAATACTTGCAAGTCCAGGCCTTGGCCCATCATAAGGATGGTTGCGGCAATTTTCATGTCCTCAGGCTCGGCGGAAATTTTCGCCACCAAAGAGCGGTCGATTTTAATCCGCTTAAACGGCAACTGCTTGAGATGATTTAAATTCGAATAGCCGGTGCCGAAATCGTCCAAGGTCAGACGTACTCCCATTTCATCCAAGCAATGCAGCGTATCCCGTCCCTTGCCGTCCACCGTCAGCATGAAACTTTCGGCAATATCGAATTCCAACAAGGCCGGCGATAAGTATGACTCGCGCAAAATGCGATCCACGGTTTTTATAAAATGATCGCCGACTTGGCGGCTGGAAATATTCACGCACAGGCACATGTCCCGAACGCCCTGCTCACGCCAGCGGCGCAGTTGCGCGCAACTCTGCATCAGCACCCAATCGCCGATGGGAACGATAAGACCGGTGTCTTCCGCGAGCGCCAGAAAATCCGCCGGCAACAGCATGCCGCGCTGCGGATCGTTCCAGCGCAATAATGCTTCGACACCGACGATGCGTCGATCGCTCAGGTCGACCACGGGCTGATAATGCAATAGCAGTTCCTCGCGTTCCAAGGCTTGGCGCAGCCGCGTTTCCGAAGCCAGGCGCTCAACCGCGCGCGGCGACTGGCGGGCATGATAAAACAGATAGCGATTTTTCCCCTGTTGCTTGGCTTGATACATGGCGGTATCGGCATGCTTGAGCAAGACTTCCGGATCTTGCGCATCGTCCGGATAAAGCGCGATGCCGATGCTGGCAGTCACATACACCTGTGACGAGCCCAGCTCGATCGGCGCATCCAGACAGCGCAGCATGCGCGTAGCCACTTGTTCGGCGTCTTGCGGCGCATGCGCTCCCTGAACGATGACGACAAACTCATCCCCGCCGAAACGACTCAAATGATCCTGGTCGCGCAGACTGGAGCGCAAACGTTGCGCGACTTTTTTCAATAAGAGATCGCCGGCGTCATGGCCCATGTCGTCATTCACGTGCTTGAGTCGGTCGAGATCGATAAATAAAAGCGCCAGCCAGGCTTGTTTGCGCTGCGTTTTATCGAAGGCTTGGGCCAGTGCCTGCCGAAAACCTTCGCGGTTGGGTAACTCGGTCAAACCGTCAAAATAGGCAATACGATTTAAACGTTCTTGCGCTTGCCGTCGCCGATCGATCTCGTCTTGCAATTGCTCGGTTTTAAAACGCAACTCGCCGGTTTTGCGTTGCACCTGATGGCGCAAGAGAATGGCAATGACGGTCACCAGCGCCAATATTGTCAGCACCCCGACCGTTGTCCATATCAGCCACGGAGACCAATGCGACGACGCGGGGAGCGCCAGCCAATGCTTGAGCGATCGATAATAGATCGATTGCGGATCGGCCTTCAGCATCGTCAGCTGTTTGTCGATGGCTTGTAATAAACCGGGGCTGGCGCCGCTGGGACTGGCGTAGTGAATATAGATCGGATTGAAAATGATGCCGGTTTCCACCACATCGTACTTTTGCGCGTTGAGCGCGCCAAAAGTTCGATTGACCACGGCGGCGTCGGCATGACGTTGCGCGAGCGCTTCCAGTGCTTCGGTATAGCTTTCTACATATATCGGCGTAAACGCCACATCGAATCCTTGCATCAAACTCTTAACGAAAACATCGCTGTGAATGCTGCCGCGCATCAGTGCCACGCGTTTTTTCTCTAGGTCAAGCGGCGAAAGAATAACTTCGTTGGCGCGGCGATAAATAATTCCCCAATTTCCTAGCAGACTTTCGCGATTGAATTTATATTTTCGCGCGCGCTCTTCGCTGTAGGCGATGCCCACCAACACGTCGAGCTGGCCGGCATCCATCAGTCTGAGCAACTCACCCCACGCGGCGGGAATATATTGAACGCGCCACGATTCGTGCTCCGCGACATAATCCAACACATCGATGGCGATACCTTGCGGGTGCGCGGGATCACGAATGGATACGATGGGAGGATTTTCAAACACACCCACACGCACGACGGGGGTATCGTCGGCGCGCACACTGACTACCATCATGAATGTTAAACTTGAAAAAAACGCAAACCACAACAGGCAAGATTTCCTGCGCGCTCCGAGCATGCACTGCTCCTATTCTTATTTTTTAAAACTGGATCTGCGGAATCTGCGAGGTTAAACGTGATAAACCAGCTACATACCCCAGCCACCGGACGAAAGTGTAAAGATTATTTTGGCTGGATGCCATGGCTGCTTCGCCGGAATAACGTCAAAAAGAATTACGCTATTCTTCACCGCGCGCCGAGTGGAACGCTAAATGTGGCTGAAAAGCTGACTTTGCCGGTTTTGGTTCAGTCCCATATCCACTTAGATTAGATGGATACTCAAACATAACATCATCCGCAAGCGGTCGATTGTGGTATACTGCGCGGCTATTTAATAACTGCCCCGGAACCTGAGAATACAATGAGCCAAGCAACGACCGATCTCGCGAATCCTGTCCCAGCCAAAACTCCCAGCCGTGCTGCAATTCCACATCCGTTTAAAGTATCGAGCGTGGAAAAAATCAACGCGCCGGACGGCGGTCGCGAACAGGACTGGTATCGTTACATTCTGGATAGCGGCCGTTCGACCATCACCGGTCAACGACGCGGATCGCGCAAAGACGTGCTGGCCTACGCCACGCAATGCACCGAGCAATTAAACGCCCGCGGTCTCACCGGCCAATCCATTTGGAGTCCGCGCGGGAAAAAACCCGCCGCCGCGGCTACTTAACAAAACACAAATACGACGCACGAAAAAAAAACCCCGCCACGTGGCGGGGTTTCTAATTTAAATCTGCTGCTTATTGCGCAGTATAAATTTTTAAGCCGGTTGTACGTTGGCGGCTGACGGACCCTTGGGGCCCTGTTGCAGCTCAAACTTCACCTGCTGACCTTCGGTTAAAGATTTAAAACCACTGCCTTGGATTGCGGAATGATGCACGAACACATCCTTGCTGCCGTCGGAAGGGGTGATAAAGCCAAAACCTTTGGCGTCGTTAAACCATTTTACTGTTCCTGTAATCACGGAAATACCTCTGTTTAGTTGGTTGCGATGTTTTGCAGGTCGTTCCTAAAGCACAATTACGGGAGTGACTGCCGAAGAAACTGGAGGACTTCCGAACTAACTACAAGGAATGCACTGCAATAAGCCAACTATACACGAGCCGATTGCAAAAGCCACTACTGTTTTCGCGCTTTTAGCCGGTTAAGGGTGTATGACCGGCGAATTCTCCCTCATTTCTGCCAACGCCCTAGGCATTGTTGAAAAGCCTAGGGTTTACCAGGTTTTCCAGTCGTCCTCAAACGCAGCCAGTAGGCTTGGGCAAGCCGCCATACTTAGTAATAGGTTTCATCGGCCCGGTCATCCACAACTTAAAGATATCTTTCTGGTCTTCGCCCACGTACTTGGCGAACTTGCGTATCGGCGGCACCACGCCGAATTCCTGATAATAATCGCGCGCCTTGGTGATGTGGCTCCAGCGTACTTCATCGAGCATTACCCCATCGAGTTCCGCCATGCTGCGGGCAATTTCTGGCGTCCACGCATCACGGTCGATCAGATAACCGTCGCCATCGCGTTCTGGAATTCCCATGATAAAAAAACCTCGTGCGTTGAAATATGGCATGGCATCAAAGAAACGCAAACGCGTTCTCATACAATTCCATGCCAAACGCCAATATACCCCAACGCCCGAGTTTTCGCCAAACGCGCTAGTTTTCGATTGGCCGCCATCCGCATCTCATCTACTCAATCACCGTGATCATTCCGCTCATGTCTTCATGTCCGGACCCGCAAAAGATATCGCAGAAAAAAACAAAGCTTCCTGCTTTGTTGGGCACAATGCGCACGCGCGTCACTTTGCCGGGAATAATATCCGCGCGTGCGCCCAAGTCCGGCGCATTAAAGCCCATCACCACATCGCCCGCGGTCAACTCCAGCACCACCGCTACTCCTTTCTTGAGAGTGATTCGATTCGGCGTGTAATCGAACTTCTTCGACGTAATCTTGATAACTTGCTCCGCCACAGGAGCAGACGCCTGCGCCGTGTTCGCATTCACATATAACATCATGACAACGATTAAAAAAAATCCGTACGATTTGAATTTCATGTCGCTATCCTTTCTGTACCGGCAACTCGGTAATAACGTATTCGGTTGTTTTAATTTCTGCCTCGACTTCACGAAATCCCAAGCCGCTGTAAGGATGCGCTGCGTCCCACGGCAATGGCGCGCGCTTGGGTTGAGAACCGGGCGCCGGCAAGGGAAAGATCAACGACTTGGCGGCATGATGCGGAATGTGTCCGGTCATGTGATGATGTTCTTGATGGATGTGTCCATAAAACACCGTCACGTGAGGATGCGGCAGCAACAACTCCACCGCCTTGGCGCCGTCGCGCGTGGCCCAGTCCCATTGCGGATAAAGATCGAACAAGGGTCGATGCGTGAACACCACGATGTTCGCGTCCGCGGATAATTGCTTCAGATCGGCGCCAAGCCATTGCAATTGCGCCTCGCCGATATTGGCGGCCGGATCGGAAACATTATCGAGCACGATGAAGTGCACGCCCTTGTGATCGAAGCTGTAATGCGTCTTGCCAAAAAATTCTTGATAGGCCTCGCCCTTATCCAAGGAAGCGTCGTGTTCGCCCGGCATGAAGCGCACGTTTTTTACTTTGAGTTCGGCGACAATGTCGCGAAATTCCGCCATGCGTTTTCGGCGCAGCTTGGGATCGTCGGTGGTGTGAGTAAGATCGCCGGTGAACACGATGAAGTCAGGCGGTTCGGCCAAACTGTTGACCGCGGCAATGGCTTTCTTAAGCGTTACTTTGGCGTCGGGATTGGGCGCGCCCTCGAAACCCCAATGCGTATCCGAAAGCTGAACGAAATAAAAATCGTCGTAGGCGGTGTTGGCGCCGGTCGCCTTGTCGGCGGCGCCGGCTAAGCGGTGCAAGCCGGAAGCAAATACCACGCCGCCTATTCCCGCCAGTTTTAAAAAATCGCGCCTATCGTATTTTTTCACGGAGGTTCTCCTTGTATCGGTTGGGAAGGATATGTAATCTGCTTTACTGTTTTGGCAACGCGAATATTCCCGCTGAAAATAAGAATTCAGCGACGGGAATAAAATCGTTCTTCCGGCGGTATACATCCATACACTTGAACCGATGAGCGAGCACACCAAAAATCAGCGCTTCGAGGAATTTGTGCTGCCCCATTTAAATGCGGCGTATAACTTGGCGCGTTGGTTAACCCGCAACGAGCATGACGCCGAGGATGCAGTGCAGGAAAGCTATTTACGCGCTTTCAAATTTTTCGATAGTTTTCGCGGCGATCATGGGCGCGCGTGGCTGCTCGGCATCGTGCGTAATACTTGTTACACCCGCTTGCAACAACAGCGGACGCACAAATCGGATACGCCCTTCGATGAAGAGTCTCACAGCTACGAAGGTCAGCCTGTCAATATGCCGCTGAACAATCCTGAATCCATTCTGTCGCGGCGCGACGATTTAAGAGTATTAAACGAGGCATTGGAAAAATTGCCGGTGGAATTTCGCGAGATGATTGTATTGCGTGACCTGGAAGACTTCTCTTACAAAGAGATTGCCGACATCGCCGAACTTCCGATTGGCACGGTCATGTCGCGCCTAGCGCGTGGACGCAAGTTACTGCTGGCGCATTTCAAACCAGTGCCGCCGGAGGCCTGCGATGGAATGTAAAGAAATCCAAGACTTGATGTCCGCTTATGTCGATCGTGAGCTGGCTTTACGCGAGGCACTGGCAATCGAACAACATTTACCCAATTGCGTTCGCTGCCAAACGCAATATGCCGAACACACTAAACTTCGTACGGCTCTAAAAAATGACGCGGCTTATTTCAAGGCGCCGAATCATCTCGCCCAGCGCATCAAGCTAGCGTTACCATCTGCTGCGCTACAAAAATCGCATGCGCCGCTCCGCGCCTGGAGCTGGCTGAACTTCGGCGCAGTCTTGGCGTCGATTATCGCCATCGCTTGGAGTACCGGTCTTTATTTCATGTTGCCATCCGCCAACGATCGGCTCATGGATGAATTAATTTCTAACCACGTGCGTTCGCTGCAAGTGGCGCATTCAACGGACGTGGCTTCATCCGATCTGCATACAGTCAAACCCTGGTTCAACGGTAAGCTGGATTTTTCTCCGCCGGTGTTCGATCTGACGACCGAGGGTTTCCCGTTGATCGGTGGGCGCATGGATTATTTCAATCATCGTTCGACGGCGGCATTGGTGTATCGTCATCGCCAACACATCATCAATCTTTTCATTGCACCGCTCGGTAATAGAAAAGACATATCCCCGGAACGTTTAACGAGACAAGGCTATTACCTGACACATTGGATTCACAATGGCATGGCTTTTTGGGCGGTGTCGGATGTCGATCCGTCACAATTGGAAAAATTCAGAGAAATATTTTTAGCGTCGATGTCGCGCTAAGCAGGTCTTCATTTATTCTGAGATTCCAACTCGGCCCAACGCGCATAACAGTTCTCCAGTTCGCGCGTCAGTATTTCCAAACGTGCCAGCGCCGCGCTAATGTCATTGGCCGCTTGTTGATAGAAAGCGGGAACACTGGCCGATGCTTGTAAGCGCGTTTGCTCCGCTTCCAGCGTTTCAATTTTTTTAGGCAAGGCGTCTAGCTCGCGTTGCTCCTTATAAGAAAGCTTGCGTGTTTTGGCGCGCAGCGTTTCCGGCGCCGGCGCGGTCTTGTCGGTTTTAGCGAGCGCTTCGGATTTGGGCGGTGGTTTTTTCTGGCGCAGCCAATCCGTGTATCCACCGACGTATTCGCCTACGCGACCGTTGCTCTCGAACACCAGCGTGCTGGTGACGGCGTTATCCAGAAACGCGCGATCATGACTCACCAGCAACAGCGTGCCTTGATATTCAAACAGCAATTCCTCCAACAGCTCCAAAGTTTCCACGTCGAGATCGTTGGTCGGTTCGTCCATCACCAACAGATTCGCCGGACGCGCGAATAAGCGCGCGAGCATCAGACGATTGCGCTCGCCGCCGGAAAGCGTGCTGACCGGCGAACGCAAACGTTCCGGCGGAAATAAAAAACTCTGTAAGTAGCCGGCCACGTGCTGGCTGCGGCCGTTAATCGTGACCGTGTGGCTGCCTTCGCCGACGCTGTCCATCAGCATCGCGTTCGGCTCGAGCAATTCGCGTTGTTGATCGAAATACGCGACCTGCAGTTTGGTGCCACGGCGCAGTTGCCCGCGCGTGGGCGCGAGTTCCCCCAGCAAAAGTTTAATCAACGTGGATTTGCCGGCGCCGTTAGGACCGACGATGCCGATGCGATCGCCGCGCATGATACGCACCGAGAAATCTTTTATGACCGCGGTATCGCCGAAATTAAAATCCACGTGTTCGGCCTCGAACACCAGTTGGCCGGATGTTTCGCCCTGCTCCAACCGTAAATCCACCTTGCCCACGCGCTCGCGGCGTTGGCGGCGCGTTTCGCGCAAGGCTTCGAGTGCACGCACCCGGCCTTCGTTGCGCGTGCGCCGCGCCTTTACGCCTTGACGTATCCAGGCTTCTTCCTGCGACAGCTTCTTGTCGAACAATGCATTGTGCTGTGCTTCCGTCGCCAATTGATCTTGCTTGCGACGCAGATAATCGTCGTAATTTCCCGGCCAGGAAGTGAGCGCACCGCGATCGAGCTCGACGATGCGCGTCGCCAAACGTTTCAAAAACGCGCGATCGTGGCTGACGAACAACAACGCGCCGGAATAATTCATGAGAAATTCTTCCAGCCAGGTAATGACTTCGATATCGAGATGATTGGTCGGCTCATCGAGCAACAGCAAATCCGGTTCGCAAACCAAGGCGCGTCCTAACATAACGCGTCGGCGCCAGCCGCCGGAAAGCGCGTGCATGCTGATATCGCCGTTCAGATTAAGCCGCGACAGCACCATCTCCACGCGCTGTTCCAAACTCCAACCGTCACCGGCTTCCAGAGCGTGCTGTAATTCCGCCAAACGTTGCGTCAATGCCGGCGTCGGCGCCTGCGCGAGCTCGATGGCGGTGTGATGATATTGCGAGATCAATTGGCCGATACCGGCCAGACCGCCGGCGACGATGTCGAACACGGTTTCATCGCTGTCGGGACTGACTTCTTGGGCCAAATGCGCGATGCGCGCGCCGGGGCGAATCCAGATACTGCCGTCATCGGGCGTGGCTTCGCCGCTCATTAAACGTATCAACGATGACTTGCCCTCGCCGTTGCGCCCGAGCAGACACACGCGTTCGCCGCGGCGGATTTCGAGCTGCGCGTTTTTTAGCAACGGCCGATGGCCATAGGCCAACGAAACTTTATCGAAACGTATTAATGGCATGAATTGATCTGCGTTAGACGAACTGAAATTTGATTTATAAAATTGGCAAGAATTTTTTGAGTTAACGAAATGATTAAGCTTGCTTGATGCTCAACGCATAATCATACAACCTATTTTTCTTCAGGCCGGTGATTTTAGCGGCCAACGCCGTAGCCTGGCTGACGGGAAGTTCTTGCAGCAAAATTTTTAGAACGCGTTCGGCGTCGGCGTCCACCGCCTCGCGTTCGCTGCGCGGCACACCATGAATAAGAATAACGAACTCGCCCAACTGTTGATCCTTGTCGGCGTTGACCCACGCGCAAAGTTTCTGCAACGCGCCGCCTTGCACGGTCTCGAATTGCTTGGTGAGCTCGCGCGCGATCACGGCCTCGCGCTCCGATCCAAAAATTTCGAGCATATCCTGCAGGCTTTCGAGAATGCGGTGCGGGCTTTCATAAAAAATAAGCGTGCGCGTTTCTTCGTTCAGCTTTTCAAACACCGCGCGCCGCGCCGCCGACTTTGCCGGCGGGAACCCTTCAAATACAAAACGGTCGGAAGGTAAACCGGCGGCGGACAGCGCGGCGATGGCGGCGCAAGCGCCGGGAACCGGTATCACGTTCAGCCCCGCTTGTCGGGCGGCGCGCACCAAATGGAAACCGGGATCGCTTATCAATGGAGTACCCGCATCGGTAATAAATGCGATAGACTTACCGCTCTGCAAAATTTCTATCAGCCTGGGAACCTGGCTGCGTTCGTTATGTTCATGGAGGGCTTCAGTCTTGCTGGCGACACCGAAATGTTTAAGCAGCCTGCCGCTATGGCGCGTATCTTCGGCGGCGATCAAATCGACCTGCGATAAAATGCGTAGCGCGCGCGGCGTCATATCTTCCAGATTGCCGATCGGCGTGGCGACAACGTAAAGCTGGCCCGGGTTTGACACGCAAGTCCTCGATTCGATACTTTCACGCATTCTAAACAGGAAACACCATGAAACCCATCCGCTGGCTGGCTATTCCTATAATAATAAGTATCGCGCTGCTCGCTGGCTGCGAAACCACGCGCCCGGGTGCGCCATCGGCGCCGACGGTTAATGCCGATACCGCGGAAAAGGCCGAACGCAACGGCGAACATCTGCTGGCCGCCAGCGAATACTTGCGGTTAGCGCAAATTTCGTCGTCGCCGCAGAAACAACACTTCCAACTCCAAGCCACCGCGGCTTTGCTGAACGCCGGCCAAGTGCGCGAAGCGCGTGCGCAAGTCGATCAGATCGATGTCACCGGGCTGGATGGCGCCTTTGTCGCGCGTAAACGGATTTTGCAAGCGCGCATCTCGATCCTGGAAGGCGGCCAAGAAAAAGCCATTCGCCAATTGGACGAGGCCAGCGAACAACGCAATTTAAACCCGGCAACGCTCGCGGAAATAAACAGCGTGCGCGCGCAAGTCGAACTCGCGCTCGACAATCCGATCGGCGCGGTGCGCAATTTAATCAGTCGCGAACAATACATCGCCGGCAAGGATGCCGTCAGCGAAAATCAACAGCGCCTGTGGAAAATATTAGTTTCCCTGCCGCGCGCGCGCTTGGCGACCGAATTTAACAATGCCCGCGATCCGATTTTATCCGGTTGGATCGAGCTGGCATTGATTGCGGTGGAAAACGCCGGCCAATCCATGCGCCTGGGCGCGGCATTGGAGCAATGGAAAAAAACGCATCCGACGCATCCGGCGACTACCACCATATTAAGCACACTGATCAGCCCCATGCCGGGGATTTCCGCGCGCATTGAGCGCGTCGCCCTATTATTACCGCTTACGTCTGGATATTCCGTGGCCGCGCAAGCGGTGCGCGATGGATTCATGGCGATGGATGCCGCCAGCGCCGAAACCGATAAGCCCAAGATCAGCGTCTACGATATCGGCGGCGATCCCGCGAAAGCCCCGGAGTTCTACGATCAAGCCGTCAACGACGGCGCACAGTTTGTCGTCGGACCGCTGGGACGCGATGCGGCGTTGGCCATTCTTAAGAAAGGGAATATCAAAGTTCCGACGCTGATGTTGAATCAAACCGATGAAGACCCGGACACGGTGTCGAAATATTTATTTCAGTTCGGGCTGGCGCCGGAACAAGAAGCGCAACAAGTGGCGGAGCGCGCCTATCTCGACGGTCATCGTCAAGCAGCCGTGCTTTATCCGCAGACGCCTTGGGGCGAACGCATGATGACGGCCTGGACCACGCATTGGCAGCGCTTGGGCGGCGTCGTGGTTGCGAGCCAGTTTTATAACGAAGCCGACAGCGATTATTCCGATCCGATCAAACGCCTGCTCAATATTACACAAAGCGAGGCGCGTAAGGAGTTGATTGAAAAACGCACCGGCCAAAAATTACAATTCGAGTCGCGCGCGCGCCAAGACATCGATTTCATTTTTCTGGCGGCGGACGCGCAACACGGACGCCAGATTAAACCGCAACTCAGCTTCTATCACGCCGCGCGCGTGCCGGTATATTCCACGTCGCATATTTACACCGGCAGCGCCAACGCGGTGCAAGACCTCGACCTTGACGGCGTGGTGTTCGGCGACATGCCGTGGATGCTGGTGAACAACGGCAAAATGGAAGAGCTGCGTCAAAAGCTGCAACGCGACTGGGCCTACGCGCACACCGACCTCGACCGGCTTTACGCCTTAGGCGTCGACAGCTACGCGGTGTTGCCGCAACTAAACCGTTTAAGCACCGACAACACCGCGCGCTTCAACGGCGTCACCAGCATGTTGTCGCTCGACAGTCACGGCCGGCTGCAACGACAGCTGACATGGGCGCGCTTCAGCCGTGGCCTGCCGCGATTGATCGATACCTCGCTTAAGCGCAAAGGACAATTCGAAATTGAAAACGACGCTGCCGTTCCCGCTAAACCTGCGCCGCGGTCATAACGCCGAAGCACGCGCGTGCGCGCACCTGCAAAAACAAGGGCTATTATTGCTGGCGCGCAACTATCGTAGCCAGCACGGCGAGATCGATTTGATCATGCAAGAACAGGATGCGCTGGTGTTTGTCGAGGTTCGCTTCCGTTCCAACGCTAATTTCGGCACTCCGGCGGAAACCGTGGACGCGCGTAAACAGGCGCGGCTGCGCGCCACCGCCGAACATTATTTGCAAAATACGCCAAAAGCCTCCAAGAAAGCCTGCCGATTTGATATCGTAGCGATTACCGGCGACGCAGCCAGCGGCGATTTTCGCTGGCTGCGCAACGTTTTCTAAACAAGGATGCGAGACATGGCTAAAAGCAATTTACAAGCGGCGCACGATTCCACCGCGTTCGTCACGCGCATCACCAATCATTTTCAAGAAAGTATTTTGACCATGCGTCAATGCATGGACGATCTGGCGCCCTCCATCGCCGCCGGCGCCTCGCGCATGATCCAGGCGTTATTGTCCGATCGCAAAATTCTGGCTTGCGGCAACGGCGGATCGGCGGCCGACTGCCAACATTTTTCTGCCGAACTCCTAAATCGTTTTGAGCGCGAGCGCCCGGGCTTGCCGGCGATCGCGCTCACCACCGACACCTCGACGCTGACCGCGATCGGCAACGACTATCACTTCGACGATGTCTTCGCCAAACAATTGCGCGCGCTCGGCCAGGCCGGCGACGTGCTCTTGGGAATCACTACTTCGGGCAATTCGCGCAACGTGATTCGCGCGGTCGAGGCGGCGCACGAGCGTGGCATCATCTGCGTGGTCTTAAACGGCCGCAGCGGCGGCGAAATGAGCTCGGTACTCGGCGCCAACGACGTCAATATTTGCGTGCCCGGCGCATCCACCGCGCGCATACAGGAAGTTCACGGCCTTGTCATTCACTGCCTGTGCGACCTTATCGATTTTCAATTGCTCGGACAGGGTTAAAACTATTAAAGAACCTCTAAAAATCCCCCTCTCCCTACGGGAGAGGGCTAGGGTGAGGGGAAGCAAGCACATGAGTTATTATCCCCCTCATCCCCACCTTCTCCCGGAGGGAGAAGGAGTTTTAATTTTTAGAGGTTCCCTTAATTTAATTTTCACCGCATAGACGCAAAGCTTTATGAAAAAATTCTGTTTTTCTTTGCGCTCTTTGCGTCTTTGCGGTGAGAAAAAGTTTTTTATATTTATTTAAAGGCGTCTAATAAAATGATTCGACGGTTATTAATGCTCACAATCATTCTTTACGGCGTGGCGCTGGTGCAAGCCTGCGCCCCGGTGATTCTCGCGGGCGGTGCGACCGCGGCAGTCGCCGCCAACGATCGGCGCACCGTCGGCGCACAGTTGGACGATAAATCGATCGAGATTAAATCGCGCCGCACACTCAACGACGATCCCAAGCTCGGCGACGACGTGCATATCAACATTAACAGCATGAATGGCAGCGTGCTGCTGACCGGCGAAGCCAGCACCGCGGAATTGCGCGATGAAGTGCTCGAGCAAATCAGAAGCGTTGACGGCATCCGCCGCGTGGTTAACGAGATCCGCATCACCGAACCGACGGCATTCGCCAACCGTACGCGCGACAGCTGGATCACCGGCAATATCAAAACCAAAATATTGGCGACCAAAGACTTGGTTTCGGGTCATATTAAAGTGGTCACGGAAGATTCGGTGGTGTATTTACTGGGCGTGGTCGACAGAAAAGAGGCTGATCTCGCCACCGAAGCCGCGCGCAGCGCCGACGGCGTGGAGCGCGTCGTCAGATTATTCGA
Source organism: Gammaproteobacteria bacterium (assembly GCA_016194665.1). Classification (GTDB taxonomy): domain Bacteria; phylum Pseudomonadota; class Gammaproteobacteria; order Acidiferrobacterales; family Sulfurifustaceae; genus Sulfuricaulis. Next base: position 4,294 of record JACQBD010000105.1, on the reverse strand, counting down.
GTACGTGGATTGATCGGCAGCGAATCCAAGATCGTCACCGACAAGGCTCAACTCCCCGCGCGCCTCGCAGTGCTTCCTCGGCCGCTGGTTTTCACCAACGGTTGTTTCGACATTTTGCATCGCGGGCATGTCAGCTACCTCGAAGAAGCGGCGGCGCTCGGTCGCTCACTGATCGTCGGCGTGAACAGCGACGCTTCGGTGCGGCGGCTGGCGAAAGGCCCGGGTCGTCCGGTTAATTCGATTGACGATCGTCTCGCCATCTTGGCCGCGCTCGCCTGCGTCTCGCTGGTGATTGCGTTTGACGAAGACACACCATTGGAATTGATTAAAATCGTGCGCCCGGATCATCTCGTCAAAGGCGGCGATTGGCTGCCGGACAAAATCGTCGGCGCCGACGTGGTAAAAAGTTACGGCGGCCAAGTACACTCGATCGCGTTTCGTTTTAAGCGCTCGACCACGGATTTGATTCAACGCATCCGCTTGTCACACGACAGGATGAACGAGTGAAGTGAGTAGGGCTTCCGTTATGCCTAAGATTCCCACCGCGTTTGTGGCGCGGCTGCAAGCCGCCTTCGGCGCGGAGAATGTGTTAACCGATCCCGCCGACTGCTGGAGCTATGGCCAAGATAATTCGCGCAAACATGTAGCGCCGGATGTCGTGGCTTTCGCCAGCGCGCATGCGCAGGTGTTAATCGCGGTGCGCTTGTGCAATGAATACCACATTCCGATTGTGGCGCGCGGCCGTGGCACTGCAACCACCGGTAGCGCCGTGCCAGTGCAAGCGGGATTGGTGCTTTCACTTGAGCGCATGGATCGATTGCTCGACGTCGATGGCGCGAACCGCGTGCTGCGCGTCGAAGCCGGCGTCATCAATCAAGCGCTGCAAGATAAAGCCGCCGAGCATGGGTTTTTTTGGCCGCCGGATCCGACGAGCAGCGCCTACTGCACCGTCGGCGGCAACATCGCGGTAAATGCCGCCGGGCCGCGCGCGTTGAAATACGGCACGCCGCGCGAAAATGTTTTGGGTTTAAAAGCGGTCACCGGCCACGGACAGGAAATTCATACCGGCACCTACACCACCAAAGGCGTGGTCGGCTACGACTTAACGCGCTTGCTCATCGGCTCCGAAGGCACGCTGGCGATTATTACTGAAGCCACGCTTAAGCTCACGCCGTTACCGCAAGCGCGCCGCACTTTGCAAGCAGTTTACCGCAACGTGCGCGCCGCGGCGCAAGCCGTATCGCGCATCATGGCGCAGGCGATCACGCCGTGTGCGCTGGAATTCATGGATGCCGCGGCGATTGAAATGATTCGCCGATACTCGCAGAGCGCGTTGCCGCAGGGAGCGGGTGCGCTGTTGATCATCGAAGTGGATGGGCCGCAGGCGGCGATGGATTCCGCGGTCGCCGCCATTTCAAGCGCGGCGCAGAACGACGGCTTGCTGCATATCCTCGCCGCCCAAACCAAAGAAGAAACCGCCGCCTTATGGGCCACGCGCAAAGCCTTGTCGCCTGCGCTGCGCACCGTCGCGCAGAATAAACTTAACGAAGACGTGGTTGTGCCGGTCTCGCGTATTCCGGATTTGATCGACGGCCTTGAACAACTGGCGCGCGAGTACAAAATTCCCATCGTCAATTTCGGCCATGCCGGCAACGGCAATATTCACGTCAATTTGCTTTACGATACACAAGACGCGGAGCAGGAACGCAATGCTCTGCCCTGTCTATCGCGCGTATTCGACTTGGTGTTGCAACTGGGCGGCACGCTGTCGGGCGAACACGGTATCGGCCTCGCCAAGCGCGATTACATCAACCGCGCCATCGATCCGGCGACGCTCGAGCTCATGCGCGCGATCAAACGTCAGTTCGATCCCAAAGGAATCCTAAACCCCGGCAAGATATTTCCGCGCTTAGAGAATGAAACCTGAACTTAGCGTTTTGCGCTGTGTCCGAATGGATAAGCGGTAAGACTTCCCCAGGCGTTTATCCTTACAATGGGCCGCTAGGGGACTGATTAAGTCCCCTCTTCCTTCGGGAGAGGGTTAGGGTGAGGGGGATAATACATTCGCCAGCGTTTGAATTTTAAGATCGCCCTCATCCCTTCCTTCTCCCGTGGGGAGAAGGAGAATAACTTTTTCAGAGCTTGCCTAGTTTTAAGGAATACGACATTGAATAAAGGAGAACCATGAAACGCACATTTGCTCTGTTAGCTGTTGTGTTCACCGTCCCTGCCACCCACGCCGCCGAAAATATCGATCAGATTAATCAGCTGGCGCAAACCGAATTTCGTAATCTATCGGAAGATTTGGGCTCAGCCTTAAGTTATAAAGCGGTGATCCCGGCGGAACCGCTTGGCGTTATCGGTTTCGATATCGGCGCGGAAGTCACGGCCACCAAACTTCAAAACCCCGCGGCATGGGATCGCGCCAGTTCTGGCAGCGCGCCCAGCACGGTGTACGTGCCCAAATTGCATTTGCACAAAGGTTTACCGGCGGGATTCGATGTCGGTGCTTTTTATACATCGGTGCCCAACAGTAACATTAAATTGTGGGGCGGTGAATTGCGCTATGCCTTGCTCAAAGGCAGCACCGCCATGCCGGCGATTGGTGTGCGCGGCGCCTATTCGAAATTAAACGGCGTCGATCAACTCGACTTTCACACCACCAGCATGGAGCTTTCGATTTCCAAAGGTTTTCTCATGGTCACACCTTACGCCGGCGTTGGGCGCGTTTGGACGGTGTCCGAACCGGTGGGCGTGGCGAACTTAAAGAAAGAAGAATTTTCTCAGGGAAAATATTTTGTCGGCGCCAATCTCAATTTGGGCCTGGTGAATGTGGCGCTGGAAACCGATAAAACCGGCGAGGCGACTTCGTATAACGCTAAACTTGGATTTCGTTTCTGAGAATCAGCGCTCGCTCAACTCCATTTTATCGTTGTCGCGCTTCATGTCGAGCTGTCCCAAGAAAGACATGCCGAGTAATACTTCGGAAGGATGACTGCCTTCAATGACGCTGCCATCGATGTTGTACAGCGTGATGCCGCCGACCTGCACACTGCTAAGTTTTAAATTATAGGTACGCACATAACCCGCCGGCGTGCCGGCCACCGAAGGCCGGCCGTTGCGGCGATAATCCAAACCGATGCGATCCGCCACGTGACTATTCATGGCCACGAGCGTGGCGCCGGTGTCGACGACAAAATTTACCGGCACGCCGTTGATCAAACCATCAACTAAATAGTGGCCGCGGCTTTCGGCGTAGAGCGTGGCGCTGCCCTTGCCGCGCGCGGTGAAGCTCGATATCACCACGCCAAGCTTCAATACTTTGCGTTTCGCGTCTAACTCCACTTCGGCTATTTCTTCTTGGGTGTCGGTGCTCAACAGCTTGACTCCTTCGGGACTGACGTCGCCGGTTTTCAGCACGCGGCGCTTGCCATCGATCAATACAATCGCCTTGTCCTTGAACAAGGCCTGCAAAGAAATAGTTTCCACCGCATAAGCGCCGGATAGCGCCAGCATGAGCATTATGCAAACGCTGATTTTTTTTAGCAAAGCCGACATTGACTGTTTCTTAAATTCACCGCTGATTATAAAATTCGCGCATGCAGGAAATTCTGATATTTCGTCATGCGCCTCACGAAGGCCCCGGCTATTTAGCGGATTATCTTAATCGCCATCGGCGTAGACACCGCTTAATTCGTATCGATCAAAACGATCCCATCCCCTCAAGCATAGACGGTGTTTCAGGGCTTGTATTCATGGGCGGGCCGATGAGCGTGAACGATCCCCTGCCGTGGATACCGAAACTGACGAATTTAATTCAACAAGCCGTGGCCCATGATTTGCCGGTGCTCGGCCATTGCCTCGGCGGACAATTAATAAGTAAAGCACTCGGCGGCGTCATCACGCGCAACCCTGTCAAAGAAATCGGCTGGTTGCCGATCACACGCGTGCACAATCCGCTGGCGCAACATTGGCTGGATAAACTTCCGCCGACCTTCGACGTATTTCACTGGCACGGCGAAACCTTCTCGATCCCGCCCGGCGCCACGCGCATCTTGGCGTCAGACGATTGCGCCAATCAAGCTTTTGTCATCGGTAAGACACTGGCGTTTCAGTGCCACATCGAAATGACGGCGGCAATGGTGCACGAATGGGCGCGCGTGGGCGCGCATGAGATTGCGCCGGTGTGCGCCACGGTGCAGAATCCGCAAACCATGCTCATCGATCTCGACGCGCGCATCCAAGGTCTGCAAACCATTGCCGATACTTTTTACGATCGTTGGGCCGCGGGCTT
>JACQBD010000025.1 GCA_016194665.1 Gammaproteobacteria bacterium | reverse complement strand
GGATCGAGTAGTAACCGGCGAGCCGTCCCTTTTTTGCCTCCAGCCGATTCCCCGGTGGAGTGCGTAAGTCCACGAGCTCCGCGGCATCATGCAAATACAGCAATTTTCGCCGGGCCGCGCGTCTCAGCTCTGGGGGAAACTGGCGTACCTCTTTCGAGGTTCGGTCATAAAACAAATCTTCAGCAAGCCGATTGCCAAAACTCTCGATCATAGTTCTGATGTTATCATATATCGATAATCTGGCAAGCGGTAACCATCGGGAAGGGTTACAGGGTATTTTTCAAATCTTGTTTGGCCGCGTCAGCTTTCCGCAGTTTCCCAAATCCTCGATGGCCGAGTTTGATTATCCCCCTCACCCCCGCTTTCGCGGGGGCAGGCTCTAACTCTTTCCCGGAGGGAGAGGGAATTTTTAGAGGTTCCATTAATAAATATTAATCGATGGTCATCTTGATTGGGCGCATCTACTTTTTGAATTCCTGGATTCCCGCTTGCGCGGGAATGACGGGGTAAATATTTTTCTTTAGGGGTTAGCGGGATATTGAAAAACTAACCAAAATACAAAATCTGTCATCAGCACAAGCTGGAATCCAATCAGGTCCACTTCCATTTCTGATATAGTGCCGCCCATGACCCAAGCCGCCCTCGTCATCGACAATCTCAAAAAAATCTACGCCAGCGGCACCGAAGCGCTCAAGGGCGTTTCGCTAACCGTGCCCGCGGGAGATTTTTTTGGTTTGCTCGGGCCGAACGGCGCGGGGAAAACCACTGTCCTCGGGATTGTCACCGGGCTGGTGAACAAAACCGCGGGCACCGTTTCCGTGTTCGGTTGCGATATCGACAAGGAACCGGAAAAGGCCAAGGCGCATATCGGCTTGGTGGGACAGGAAATTAATTTCAATCCGTTCGAAAAGCCTTTCGATATCGTGGTGAATCAGGCGGGTTATTACGGGATTCCGCGCTCGGTGGCGATACCGCGTGCAAAAAAACTGCTCGTCGATTTGGGGCTGGGCGACAAGATGACGCAGAAGGCCATGACGCTCTCGGGCGGCATGAAACGGCGATTGATGATCGCGCGCGCTTTGGTGCATCAACCGCGCTTTCTCATTCTCGATGAACCGACGGCGGGCGTGGACGTGGAGCTGCGTCGGGGGATGTGGGAATATTTGCGCGCGCTCACCAAGGAAGGCCTGACGATTTTGCTGACCACGCATTACCTCGAAGAGGCTGAGCAGCTTTGCCGGCACATCGCCATCATCAACAAGGGGCAGATCATCAGCAACGGCAGCATGAAAGATATTTTAAAGAAACTCAAAAGCGAAACCATCTCGATCGATCTCACTCAACCCGTCACTTCAAACGCGCTGGATGCACTGCGCGCGTATGGGCCTAAGAAAGTGGATGACACCACCATCGAAATTGAAATCGGCGCGGGCCGCGGGCTGCACGATGCCATTATGATTCTCGACCAGCATCACCTCGCGGTGCAGAGCGTGCGTAACAAATCCGGCAAGCTCGAGGAAGTTTTCGTCAAGTTGATCAACGAATAATATGGGCGCTTCGGGAAATTGGATATCGTTTTACACCATGGTGCGCAAAGACATCGTGCGCATGTTCCGCATTTGGGTGCAAACCTTTTTGCCTTCGGTGGTTACTTCGGTGCTGTACTTTCTCATCTTCGGCACGGTGCTGGGCTCGAAGATCGGCGATATGCAGGGCGTGCCTTACATGACTTTCGTGGTGCCGGGGCTGGTCATGCTCGCGATCGTCACGACTTCCTACGCGAATACCTCGTTTATGTTCTTTGCCTCGAAATTTTTCGCGCGCTCGATCGATGAAATCCTGGTTTCGCCGACGCCACCGTGGGTGATCATCGCCGGGTTTATCGGCGGCGGCATCGTGCGCGGAATGCTGGTGGGGGTGCTGGTGCTGTTGGTGTCACTGTTCTTCACCGGCTTGCACTTGGCGGTGCACAATGTCGTCATTATTTTTTGTTTCGCGATTCTGACCGCACTTATTTTTGCGCTCGCGGGGCTAGTGAACGGCGTTTACGCCAAATCCATCGACGGCATCAACATCATCCCGACATTCGTGCTCACACCGCTGGTGTATCTCGGCGGCGTTTTTTATTCGGTGCACGTACTGCCGCCGTGGTGGCAAACCATCACCTACGCCGACCCGCTGTTTTACTTGGTCAACGGCTTTCGCTACGGCTTCCTGGGAATCACCGACATCTCACTGCTGATGTCGGTCGGCATTCTTCTAGGGATGGTGGTAGTTCTCATCGCGATCAATTGGTATTTGATACGCAAGGGCTTGGGCGTTAAACAGTAGATCGGCTTAGAGCGATGCACGTTACAATCTGTTAACGTTCGTCACCTTTCACCGCAGCGACCTTGGGCGCACGGCGAATGTATTTCAGCATATCCTTTGGCTTCGCCGCACCGGCCCGCTGCTGTAAGAAATCACGCGCTCCGCGCAGCGTGCCGACTTTCTCGGCCACGGCGGCGGCGATGAATTGGTTCAACGAAACACCATCAAGCTTGGCCAGATCGGCCGCCGCATTCTTTATGGAACTGGGCAACTTGAGCGGATAGGTTTTCTTGCTCATTTCTTTAACTCCTTCAGCAACGCCGCCGGGGTCATAACCTTGATGCTGAATAACTCAGCCGCGGACTGAAAATCACGGATATTGTGCGTTACGATCGCCTGCGCCTGACCGTTCACGGCTGCCTCAAGAATCATCTCGTCAGACGGATCACTTAATTGTGGGCGCCATAAAAAATTCAGCTCTACCGGTTCGGCTGCGCTGGCCAATGCCGCTAAGAACCCTTCAACATCTCGCTCTTTCATGCCGGTTGCTAAACGCTGTTCCGGTCGCATCAGCACTGCTTCGTATTCAAGAAAGCTCGCCGTGGTAACCAATGGAACACATCGTCGTTGCGCCACCAGAGTAAGCGCCCGATTACTAGCTCCCAGTTGGCTGCGCAATCCGGCCACCACAACCGAAGTATCGAGCACGACCCGCATTCATTTATAGTATGTGATATCCCATGGGATGTCTATCAGATTACGTCTGTTTTATATAGAACAACTTTTTGTAATTAAAATATTCAGTAGTTTTGAAATGATCCGCCAAGTTCTTATGCCCAGCTTGTCCGCCGCCATGGCCAATGTGCTCACCCGATGCGACCAGGGTATATACGCCAAAAAGCAGAATCAAAACACCAGCGCCGCGACGCACCCAAGGAGAACGCGCGGCCTGACCTAACCAGCGCGCCGTTGCGCCCATGGCAAAAAGCATGGGCAAGGTGCCCAAGCCGAAAGCAAACATGAGCTCCGCGCCGCGCGCGGCGCTGCCCGAGGCGAGCGACCAAACTAAAGTGGCATAGACCATTCCGCATGGCAGCCAACCCCAGACTAGACCCAAGGCGAGTGCTTTCAATGGATGATTCACTGGCAGGAAGCGGCGGCCCACGGGTTCGAGTCTGCGCCAGAAATGACCGCCGAGTTTTTCCAAAGCGGCCAGACCAGGCCACCATCCAGCGAGATAAAGACCAAGCGCGATCATGAATGCTCCAGTGAGTAATCGTGCCATGAGTTGAGCTTGCTGTGGCGCTGCGACATTCAAAACTTGCGCGCCGATGAATCCTAACAATGCGCCAGCGATGGCGTAGCTGGTGATGCGACCGAGATTATAGAAAAGCAGATAAGGAAACAGCCGAATGGGTGAGCGGCGGATGTTTTCGTGCAAGCCCAGCGTGAGCGCGCCGACGATACCGCCGCACATGCCGAGGCAATGTATTGAACCGAGCAAACCTACGAGGAACGCAGAGACAAGAGTAAGTTCGGTGTGCATCTGAACATCTAATAGATTGTTGATAATCTCCCTCTCCCTACGGGAGCGGGTTGAGGTGAAAGCAATCTTATTTTGTTAAGCATTGATTTTAATATTCCCCTCATCCTGGCCTTCTCCCGGAGGGAGAAGGGAAAACATCTTAAGCCAGTTGTTAAGGTGACGTGGGACGCAGATCGAGATGATGATCGCCTGGTACGTGCAGCGATCCGGTCAGGCGCCAATCTTGCGCCGCGAGCTGCAGATTCCAATGTCCTGGCTCAAACGGCGGCAAGGGCGCGCGATAAGCGCCATCGGCGTGGCGCGGCAGAATAAGCGTTTTGTCAAAGCCAGCGCGAGTGGCGTGGAGGAATTTTATTTGCAGATTGTCGGGCAATGTCGTCGTATTATTCGAGCTTAGGCGAATTAATAATTCGTGATGCGCGTCGTCGAGATCGATGCGGCCTTGCAGGCCATGTGTTGCCGCGGCGTGATCGCGCGCCAACGTGCGATTGATTTCTTTGCCGCGGCGGTAATAATCGTCTTCGACCAAGCCATCGTCGCTACGAATCGCGAGCGCCAGACTCACGAAGCTGCCGACCACGGCCAACAGCGGCAAGCCCACTAACAGCCAAACAAACGGCACGCGATACCAGCGATTATTTTCTGTCATGTTTGTTGTCATGGTCTTGCTCGTTCTCATGTTCGTCTTTCACCGGCCCGAGAAAGCGCGTGGTTTGTTCCGCGGCTAAATTTTCGACGTCGCTCGCCTGCAATCTAAAGTAAACCGGCATGCTGCGTTGCGTCAGATTATGCTGTTCGGCTTGCAAACGCACGGGCACTTCTATCACCTCGCCCGCCGCGACCGTTACTTGAGGGCGCTCGCTGCGTAATTGCAGACCGTCGATGCCATGCGCCGAAATCGCGTAGCGATGCGCTTCGTTATCCATGTTCATCACTTTCAATGTGTAGGTATTCTCGATCAATCCATCGAAGGTTTCGCGGTAGAGCGCGTTGCGGTCGCGAATCACATCGACCTTAAGCGGCACGCGCAATAACACTGCGATCACCAGCGCCGCCATGATCGCGGTCAGCAATCCCGTATAGATAAGCACGCGCGGGCGCAATAAGCGCCACGATTTGCCTTCCAAGGCGTTTTCGCTGGTGTAGCGGATGAGGCCCTTGGCATAGCCCATTTTATCCATCACCGAATCGCACACGTCCACGCACGCGGCGCAAGCGATGCAGCCGACTTGCAAGCCATTGCGAATATCGATGCCCGTCGGACAAACCTGCACGCATAAAGTGCATTCGATGCAATCGCCAAGCCCCTGCAATTTCGGATCGACGCCACGCGTGCGCGAACCGCGCGGTTCGCCACGCGCGGTATCGTAGGAAATAATCAGCGTGTTGCGATCGAACATCGCGCCTTGGAAGCGCGCGTACGGGCACATGTATAAACACACTTGCTCGCGCAGCCAGCCCGCATTGCCGTAGGTGGCGCCCGCGTAAAATAAAATCCAAAACGTTTCCCAGGGGCCCAGTGCCAGATGCGCGACCGAAGAAGCCAGTTCACGAATCGGCGTGAAATAACCGACGAAGGTAAAACCGGTCCATAAGGCAAACACGATCCAAACGAAATGCTTCGTGCCTTTTTTCACGATCTTCTCGCGGTTCCACGGCAATTGCGCGAGTTTCATTTGGCGCGGACGGTTGCCTTCGATTTTACGTTCGATCCAGAGAAATACTTCAGTCCAAACCGTCTGCGGGCAGGTGAAGCCGCACCACACGCGGCCAGCGATGGCGGTGAACAAAAACAGCGACAACGCCGAGATGATGAGAATGGCGGTGAGATAAAACAAATCCTGCGGCCAGAACGTCCAAGCGAATAAATTAAATTTACGGTTGGGCAGGTCGATCAAGAACGCCTGGCGGCCCGTGCCCCAGTTAAACCAGGGAAGAAAATAATAAATCCCGAGCGTGAGACTGGCCAAGCTCACGCGCAAGCTGGCGAAGAAACCGTGCACCTCGCGCGGATAGATGCGTTCGCGTTTGGCATACAGCTCTTCTTGCACCGTGGCCACGTCGACAATGGGAATGACGCGGTGGGAAACGGAGGGGGCTTTGCGCTTGACGTCGGTCATGGGCGCGCACTTTGTTTTTGCGCTTGTGTCAGCGCAATTTTTGATTTAAAGGAGACTCTAAAATAGGAAACTCCTTCTCCCTCCGGGAGAAGGCGGGGATGAGGGGATAATAAATTTTTTACTCCCCTCACCCTAACCCTCTCCCTGGGGGAGAGGGAATTTTTAGAGGTGCCTTTAATGTAAGACGGTGCGGATTTTTTTTGCTTATCGTCTTTGTCTGTCTCCTCCCGCTCCGTTACATTGGTTTGCGGTTTCACGTTCAATGTTTCTCCGGTGACTCCCCATCGTCGAGGGGGTGCGACAAACTGTATACGTAAGCGGCCAGTAAATGCACCTTGGCTTCGCCTAGAAATTCAGCGTGCGCGGGCATGCGGCCATTGCGGCCTTTTTCGATGGATTCCATGATGGTTTTTTTCGAGCCGCCGTAAAGCCACGCGTTGTCGGTGAGATTAGGCGCGCCCATGGCCGGATTGCCTTTGCCCTCCGGTCCATGACAGGCGATGCATAATTGCTGGAATTTCTCTTGCCCCATTTTAACCGCGGCTTCATTGGTGCTGCGGCCGGAAAGACTCAACACGTATTCCGCGGTGTTGGCGACGCCGTCCGCGCCCAAGACCGCGCCCCAGGCGGGCATGCCCGCTTGGCGGCCGTTCATGATCGTAGCTTTAATAGTTTGTGGATCGCCACCGTACAACCAATCGTCATCGCGCAAATTGGGAAATCCAGGTCCGCCACCCGCATCCGAACCGTGGCAAGTGGTGCAGTAATTCACGAACAAGCGTTCGCCGGTTTTGCGCGCGTCGCGATGCGCCGCGAGAACTTTAATATCCGATTGCAGATATTTTTCATACAGCGGATTAAATTGCTCGCCGGCCGCAGCCATTTCTTTTTCATATTGGCCTTTTTCGGTCCAACCGAGAATGCCGCTGAAGCTGCCAAGACCCGGATATAGCACTAGATAAATGAGGCCGAATACCATCGTGATGTAAAACAAATTCAACCACCAACGCGGCAGCGGATTGTTGAGCTCTTGTAAATCTTCGTCCCAAACATGGCCCATGGTTTTCGGCTTCTCGCCGACCTTGCTGCGCGGCCCGGTCATCCAGCGATTTAACAAAAACAACGCGGCGATGCCGCCCAGCACTGGAACGATGATGAACCAATTCCAAAAGCCACTGGTGAAATCAGCCATGTTTCTTGTCTCCGGATTTTTTATTACCACCGGTGACGTCGTCGTCATCTTCCAACGGCATGCGCGCGGCTTCGTCAAAGCGCCGTTTACGCTTGGCGCTCCACGCCCACGCGACGATGCCGATAAACAAAACAAACATCACCACGGTCCATATTGAATGCATGAAATCAAAATCCATGGTCTTTACCTTCTCACCTTAATCGCCGTGCCCAAATCCTGCAGATAAGCGATCAAGGCATCCATCTCGGATTTGCCTTCGAGTTCGGACGGCGCATTCTTTATATCTTCTTCGGAATACGGCGTGCCCGGTCCGAGCAAATTAAACACGCGCATTTTTTTCTGGATTAAACCGGTGTCGAGTTTATTCTTCGCCAGCCACGGATAACCTGGCATGATCGATTCGGGCACCACATCGCGCGGATTCAGCAAATGCACGCGATGCCAATCGTCCGAATAACGCCCGCCGACGCGGTGCAAATCCGGACCCGTGCGCTTGCTGCCCCACTGAAACGGGCGGTCGTAAACAAATTCTCCGGCCACGGAATAATGCCCGTAACGCTCGGTCTCGGCGCGGAACGGGCGAATCATCTGCGAATGGCACAAATAACAACCCTCGCGCACGTACACGTCGCGTCCCTCGATTTGCAGCGCGCCATAAGGCTTCAAGCCCGCGACGACTTCGGTGGTGGATTTTTGAAAGAACAACGGCACGATTTCCACCAAACCGCCGATGGCGATGACGACGATGGTCAGGGTCACCAACAGGCTGGTGCTTTTTTCTACTTTTTCATGTCCGCTTGCCATGGCCGTTCCTCAATGCGCCGCCGCGGGCGCGGGAATGAATGCCTCGACAGGCTTAGCGCCAGCGAGGTGCCATCGGCATTGACCGCGCGCCACATCAGCCCCTGCATGACGCCGGCGATCCACATCGAAGAAATGTACAACACGATGCCGATAGTGGCGATCCAAAAATGCGTTTCGATAAGTTTCACGCTATAAATCTGGCGGCCGAACAAGCGTGGAATGAGAAAATACATCGCGCCGATGGAAATCATGCCGACCCAGCCGAGCGCGCCCGAGTGCACGTGGCCGATGGTCCAGTCGGTGTAATGCGACAGCGCGTTCACCGTCTTGATCGACATCATCGGGCCCTCGAAGGTGGACATGCCGTAGAACGATACCGACACGATCAGAAATTTAAGAATCGGATCGGTGCGCAATTTTTGCCACGCGCCCGACAGCGTCATGATGCCGTTGATCATGCCGCCCCACGACGGCGCGAGCAGGATCAAGGAAAACACCATGCCGAGCGATTGCGTCCAATCGGGCAGCGCGGTGTAGTGCAGATGATGCGGCCCGGCCCAAATGTAAGTGAAAGCCAACGCCCAAAAATGCACCACCGAAAGCCGATAGGAATACACCGGACGCTCGGCCTGCTTGGGAATAAAGTAATACATGATGCCGAGGAAACCAGCGGTAAGGAAAAAACCCACGGCGTTGTGGCCGTACCACCATTGCACCATGGCATCCTGCACGCCCGCGTAGATCGAATAAGATTTGGTCCAGGAGACAGGAATCACGAGATTGTTGAACACGTGCAACACCGCGATGGTGAGAATGAACGCGCCAAAGAACCAGTTAGCGACGTAAATGTGACTCACGCGGCGCTTGACGATGGTGCCGAAAAACACGATGGCATAAGACACCCATACCAGCGTAATCAGAATATCAATCGGCCATTCAAGCTCGGCGTATTCCTTGCTCTGCGTTATACCTAAGGGAAATGAAATCGCCGCCGCAAGAATCACCAGCTGCCAGCCCCAGAACGTGAAGGCCGCGAGCTTGTCGCCAAAAAGGCGCACGTGGCAAGTGCGTTGCACCACGTAATAAGAAGTCGAAAACAATGCGCAACCGCCGAAGGCAAAGATCACAGCGTTGGTGTGCAGCGGACGCAGCCGCGAAAAAGTCAGCCATGGAATATCCATGTTAAGCGCGGGCCACGCCATTTCCGCGGCGATCCACACGCCTACCAGCATGCCGACGATGCCCCAAATCACCGTCATGATGGCGAACTGGCGCACGACTTTATAGTTGTATGTCTCTGGCTGGGACATAAATCTCCTGCAATTTAAGCGTTAAAGCATATTTAAATGCTAAGCGTCATCATCACGGTAGCGCGCAGCACCGTCCAAATAAGAAATGTATAAGAAATACCGCGTCTGGCGTTTGACGCAGATCAAATATGCGAAAGGGAGTTAATTGGTAAATACCGGACCCACGCCGATGTCCCACAAAATCACCGTCGCCGTCAGCACCGCCACCAAGGCCACTAAGCCTACGGCCAACACCGCGCTGGAAAATAAAAAGCCGCGTTCTTTTTTAATGCCCATGACAATCGGCACGCCCGTATAGAGTAAATACACGCTATAGGCTAAAGCCGGTAAACCGATTAGCAGATTGAGCCATAACACCGGATATACCAGCATGATGCCCGTCAGCAGCAACGGCGTCGCGGTGTACGCGGCCAAGGCGATGCACTGCGGCAAACTTTGTTTGGCGCCGTAAGTTTGGCCCATCCACTGAATCAATTTACCGATGCTGAAAATCGCGACCAAGATAGTGAGGTAAGACAACAGCGCAATCAGCAGCGCGCTATCAGGAGTAAGCTTATGTATCTCGCGGCGAGCAATCTGCCAGCCCACTTGCGTGGTGCCGATGTATCCGGCCAATGGCGGAATCGCGGCGAGCAATAGCACGTGCGAACAATAACAACGGCCGATGGTGCAATTTTCCTTGCGGATGGTTTTCCATTCGCTTTCCGGATTGGATAACAATCCCCAGACGTGATTTAAAACCATACATTCTCCCGTGCGCTGCTAATGAGCGGCGCCAAGTTTCCTGCAATCTTTTATGAACGTCAATGCAAACTCTGCGGTAATTCCTGAGTAAATCGCTCGAATGTTGATTAATGTCAACAAAGCGCAAAATTTTTTTGGGATAGAATAGACACTCACCGTGCCATCAAGCGCTCAAGCACTCAAGCACTCATGACTTCCCATGCTATCCCCACTGACAGCGTTTCTGCGTCCGCTTGCTTTCATTGCGGCTTGCCGCAACCGGCGCGCGCGGATTTTTTTGTCGAGATAAACGGCGCGCGCCAGCCCATGTGCTGCCCCGGTTGCGCCGCTGTGGCGCAAGCCATCGTTAACGGCGGTTTAAGCGACTATTACAAATTCCGCACCGCCGCGGCCAACAACGCGCGCGAAGTGGTTCCCGAATTCCTGCGGCAAACCCTGATCTTCGATCATCCCGCGATACAGAAAAATTTCGTGCTCGTGCAAGACGAGCATGTGCGCGAGGCGGCGCTGATTCTCGAAGGCATCACTTGCGCCGCGTGCGTGTGGCTGAACGAGCGCCATCTGGCGCGGCTGCCTGGCGTGCTCGCGGTGCATATCAATTACGCCACGCAACGCGCGCGCGTGACATGGGACGAGCGCCGCATTCATTTGAGCGAAATCTTGCAGGCGGTAAGCCGCATCGGTTATCTGGCGCATCCCTTCGATCCTGGCCGTCATCAGCAGCGGCTCGAAGACGAACGCAAATTGCTACTGCGGCGGCTGGGCGTCGCGGGCATCATGACCATGCAAGTGATGATTCTGGCCGAGGCGCTGTACGTCGGCGATTGGTTGGAATCGGAAATGCAATTTCGCCATTTTTTCCATTGGGTCAGTTTGCTGCTGACGCTGCCTGTGTTGTTATATTCAGCGCAGCCGTTTTTTACCGCGGCGTGGCGTGATCTTAAAAATAAACAAGCCGGAATGGATGTGCCGGTTTCTCTTGGTATCGTCACCGCCTTCGGCGCGAGCTTGTGGGCTACGCTGACCGGTGTCGGCGCGGTGTATTACGACTCGGTGGTGATGTTCGTTTTTTTCCTGCTGTGCGCGCGTTATTTTGAAACGGCCGCGCGCAAGCGCGCCAGCGAGGCAGCGGAGAGCTTGGTGCAAGCCACGCCCGCGTTGGCGACGCGCCTCACTTACTCCTTCTCTCCCACCAGCAGCAGAGGAGAAGACAAGAACGAGAGGGACGGCGCAAGTGATGCCGTTCGCTTTAATCTTCTCTCCCTCACCCCCATCCCCTCTCCCGAAGGGAGAGGGGAGCGAGCCGAGCGCGCTGACGCGCGGCCTGATTCACTCTGGGACGAGCCGAGAGAATCTCTTTCTATGACCGAAATCGTCACCGTCGCTGAATTGCGCGCAGGAGATCAAGTGCGCATCCTTCCTGGCGAAACGGTTCCAGCCGACGGCGTGGTATTGCAAGGCCGCTCGAGCGTGAATGAATCGCTGCTCACGGGCGAAAGCTTGGCGCTCACCAAAATGCCAGGACAAACTTTGATTGGCGGTTCCATCAACATCGAAAGCCCGTTGATCGCGCGCGTGGAAAAAACCGGCCCGGATACAATTCTGTCCGCCATCCTGCGGCTCATGGACCGCGCGGCGGCGGAAAAACCGCGCATCGCGCTGCTGGCGGACCGCGTGGCCGCGTGGTTTGTGGTCGCGGTGTTGATTGTCGCTGGCGTTACCGCGCTTTATTGGTGGCAGCACGATCCAACATTATGGTTGCCAGCCAGCATTGCAGTGTTGGTCATCACTTGTCCTTGCGCACTGTCGCTCGCCACACCCGCGGCGCTTACCGCGGCCACCGATCGCCTCACTCGCTTGGGTCTGTTGGTGACGCGCGCTTCGGCGCTGGAAACCTTGGCGCACGCCACGCATTTTATTTTTGACAAAACTGGCACACTCACGCAAGGCCAACTGCGCTTGTGCGCGACGCGTTGTTTTTCTGACTTAAGCGCCGCGGAAAATATAACGCGCGCCAGCGCCTTGGAACGCCATTCGGAACATCCGATCGCACGCGCCCTGCTCGCAGCCGCCGAGCATTCAACCCTGGAAGCCCACGATGTGATCAACACGCCTGGCGCGGGTATTTGCGGAAATTTAAACGGTGAAACTTTTTTTCTCGGCACACCGATTTATATTCACGAACATACCGGGCTCACGCTGGACGCGGCCACGCTGGAAGAATTGCGGCAACAAGGCGCCACCGTGGTGGTACTGGCGGAAGCAAAGCAATTGCACGCCGCGTTCATGCTCGAAGACGAACTGCGGCCCGGGGCGCGCGCATTGATCGATGAACTTACGGGCGATCATCAAATAGCCGCGCGGCGCGTGGCCGATGCTCTCGGCATCGATAATATCGCCTGGGAACAAAAACCCGCCGATAAATTAGCGCGCATTAAAGCGCTGCAACAACAAGGCGCGATCGGGGCCATGGTGGGCGATGGCATCAACGACGCACCCGTGCTGGCGGCGGCCCAAGTTTCCATCGCCATGGGCGGAGGCACGGCGCTCGCGGCCGCGAGCGCCGACATGATTTTACTCGCGCAAAAATTATCGGTGTTAAGCGACGGCTTGAAAGTGGCGCGCCGCGGCTTGGCGATCATCCGCCAGAATCTCATTTGGGCCCTGGCTTATAACGTGGTGGCGATTCCCGCGGCCGCGGCCGGTTATGTCGCGCCCTGGGCTGCGGCCTTGGGTATGTCCGCTAGCTCCTTGCTGGTGGTGGCCAACGCCCTGCGTCTAACGAAACGGCGCGCGGGCGCGCGTTAAAACCATGGAAATTCTTTATCTTCTTATTCCGCTGGCGCTGGTCTTGGCCGGCTTTATCGTTTGGGCGTTTTTATGGGCGATACGCGCGGGACAGTTCGATGACCTGGAAGGGCCGGCGCATCGAATACTCATGGATGAAGACCAGCCATCCGCCGCTGAACCGCCAACCGACGGGGACTTAAAAAACACCAGTTCACGCGCTGAACCGACAGCGCCCAAACGGGATTAGGCCGGTAGAGGTTTCAGGCGCGCTGGAATACACTAAACGCGCCCTGTCTTCGAGAAGGCCATGAGCGCAGATAACGACAATACAAGACGCGCACGCGGCGGCTGGCTCCGTACACCGCGGTGCCTTGACCGCCCGGTTCAATATTTTTTTCCGATCGCTGTGAACCCATCGCTAAGGAGAAATCATGCGTAAGATCATGCTGCTCAACGCCAAAGGCGGTTGCGGCAAAACCACGCTCGCGACCAACCTGGCGAGCTACTATGCCTTGCAAGGAAAGTCGGTGGTGTTGGCGGATTTCGACCGTCAGGGATCGAGCATGGATTGGCTCGAAGCGCGCCCGCAAGATCGGCCGCCGATTCACGGCATCGCCGCGTGGCGCGACCCGGTTCGTGTTCCACGCTCCACCGATTACCTGATCATGGATGTTCCCGCCGGATCCCATGGCGCGGAACTAACCGCGCTGGTGCGGCGCGCGCATACGCTGATCATTCCGGTTCTGCCCTCGCCCACCGACATCCGCGCGGCGGCGCATTTCATTCATGAGTTGCTGCTGGTGGGAAAAATCGTGCGCGATGAAACGCGCTTGGCGGTGGTCGCCAACCGCGTGCGCGAAAACACCACCATGCAAAATTCCATCGAGAACGTTTTGAACAGCATGAAAATTTCCTACGCCACGCTGAACACGCAGATATATCGAAATTTGGAACGGTTTTTATCGCGCCTAAAAATTCCCTTTGTCGCGACGCTGCGCGAAAGTCAAAATTATCTGCTGGCCGATACCCGTGGCATCGGCGTGTTCGATCTGTCGCGGTCGCATGTGCAGCGCGATCTGGAACAATGGGAACCACTGCTTAAATGGTTGGAGAGCAAACGCAGTATTCCCGAATCGGCAACGGCGTAGCTTGCTCTAGCATTACCAAGTTCGTTTTTTTAATTGCGACTCTGGTTAAACTTCTTGATTTGGTCGTTAACGAGCTATTTACAACTACTCCCCCGCTGCTGCAAGGCAAAAACCGTGGCTCGTTAATCTTCCGCAACCAGTTTCGCCAAAGACCGGCAAACGCCGGTTTAACCGAAAGATATTCACGCTGGGCTATACTTTTTAAACACGTTTTACTCGATTAACGAAGGATCGTGCTGAGTGAATTTAAATTTTTTTTTCAATCTGCCGCTGCGAATCCGTTTTCGATTCACCTTGGGGGTGGTTTTAATTCCGTTGGTCGTCATGGCCTTAGGTTCGGGTATTTTTTTACAGCACGCCGCCGATGCGTTGAATAAAATTGTCGAGCAGCCGGTTTATAAACTGCAAACCACTTCACGCCTGCAGAATGTCATTCGCCAGGCGCACAGTTCGGTAAAGGAACACGTCAATACCGGACGTTATGCCTTGCGCACGCAATTCGACGCCAGCGCCAAAGCCGCGGAAGATACTTTAGTGGAAATATTGGGCAAGCCGTTGATATTTACCGTTGGCATGGGTTTAATCATCGCTATCGTCGGCGGTGTGCTGCTAACGCGCTCGGTGGTTGTTCCCTTGCTCGAATTCGAGAAAGGCCTGGAACATTTTGCCCATGACGATCTTTCTTATCGCCTGAACTTAAGCAATCAAGACGAACTGGGGCGGCTGGCGCGGGCGTTCAACAGCATGGCCGAGCGCCTGATGAAGCACCAAAATAAACTACAAGAACTTTCCACGCACGACGGCTTGACCGATCTTTATAATCGACGCGAATTCGATAACCGCCTGCGCGAGGAAACGCTGCGTGCGCGGCGCTACAACAAACCGTTTTCGGTGTTGATGTTGGACATCGATCATTTCAAAAACGTTAACGATCGTTACGGACATCAAGCCGGCGATGAAGTATTAATTACCGTTGCCGATTTGATCCGTTTGAACGTCAGACCGGTGGATAGCGTATGCCGCTACGGCGGCGAAGAATTAACGGTGATTTTGCCCGAAACAAGCGGCGATGGCGCCCGAATTTTATCCGAGCGTATCCGCGCCACCATCGAAGAATCGCTTACCGCTACGCCGCAAGGTGATGTGATTCGCGTGACCGTCAGTATCGGCATCGCTACTTTTCCGCATGACGCCGATACCGGCGCCGCGCTCGTCAACGCCGCCGACCGTGCACTGTATGCCGCCAAACAAGACGGGCGTAATTTAGTGCGCAGCTGTCTCAATAATAATACCTAAAAAAATTTCGCCGTCGCTGTTTCCCAATAGGGCATCGTTACCGGATCGGGCATTTTTTACTAACCATTTTTTTATATCCGCGCGCTGAACAAAATCAGCCAATATTGTCTAATATGTCAGCCTAGTTTTCATCTGGCGCTGCCAAATACATAAGCCGAAATCAAAATTCGAACGGTATTTTATTTTTATTTATTCAAAAAATATTTTTTAACAATTGTCTTTTGGAGGAACCATGCAAAATCTTGCTGAAAATTTTATTTCGAAACCATTACGTTGGTTATTCATTGTTGGTTTGATATACGCCTGGGCGCCGCTTGCGCATGCGGCGAATTACGTTGTAACGCAAAATTTTTCCGCCGACGGCAGCCCGCATTTCCCCGGCGTCAACGGCAGAACTAATCGACTATATGTCAGCGACACCACCGCCGGCACCGTGACGATGTTCGACGCCGCCACCGGCGCCAAACTCGCGGAAACCGCCACCGGCGCGGGCGCGCATACGGTGATGGTGGATGAACTAAATAATTTGGTGTATGTCACGAATCGCGGCGCCAACACGCTTTCGGTGCTCGACGGCAAGACCAACAACAAGCTCGCCGATATCGCCGTCGGTTCTCTGCCGCACGGTTTGGATTTGGATTTAATCAACAAACGCGCTTACGTC
>JACQBD010000094.1 GCA_016194665.1 Gammaproteobacteria bacterium | reverse complement strand
TAAGATTTAGATCAATCTTGCGCGTCTGCTTTCCCCCTCTTCAGTACATTGCCCGATTCCTATTTCAAAAATTATATGCTAGAAAAACTATCGGGAATTTATCGCTTATATATTAACGCGGCGTCAACGTTCGTAAGAATTTTTTATTAAAAAAAATAATAAAAAAATAATATTTTTAGAACCCCGCCATGCACCCAAGGATTCGGCTCAAGCAATATCATTACATTAGAGAAATTTTATAGAATGGCTAAAACATCACATTCGCTCGCCAGTGCCGACCAATTCGCCGCTACCGGCATCGAAGGGCTGGATTACATTTTGGGCGGCGGCTTCACCTCCAACCGTCTGTATTTAGTCGAAGGCGTACCCGGTTCGGGAAAAACCACGCTGGCTTATCAATTTTTATTGGAAGGCGTGCGTCTCGACGAACCGGTATTGCACATAACCCTGTCGGAAACCGAAGAAGAACTGCGCGCTGTCGCCGCTTCGCACGGCTGGTCCATGGACGGCGTGAACGTCCGCGAATTGGTGCCTTCGGAAAACACGCTGCAACCCGAAGCGCAATACAGCATGTTCCACCCTTCGGAAGTGGAACTCGGCGAAACTACTAAAACCATTTTGGCGGACGTCGAACGCATTAAACCAACGCGCGTGGTGTTCGATTCGCTGTCGGAGCTGCGTTTACTTTCCGGCAATCCGCTGCGTTATCGCCGCCAAATTTTAGCGCTCAAGCAATTTTTCGCCGGGCGCCGTTGTACCGTCATCATGCTGGACGATTTGACCGCCACCGAACGCGACCTACAAGTGCAAAGCATTGCCCACGGCGTGGTGCTTTTGGAACAGCTGAATCCGGAATACGGCGGCGAACGTCGGCGTTTGCGCGTGGTGAAATTCCGCGGTCGCAAATTTCTCGGCGGCTATCACGATTATCTTATCGCCCGCGGCGGTCTGAAAGTTTTTCCGCGCCTGGTGGCGGCTGACGCCGGCAACATTGGTACGCGTAATAGGTTAGCCAGCGGTATCGGCGAATTGGACACGCTGTTAGGCGGCGGTATCGAACAAGGCACAAGCACTTTGCTGGTAGGAGCGGCGGGCACCGGCAAGTCGACCCTGGCAATGCGTTTTGTCGCGACGGCGGCGGATAACGGCCAGTCGGCGGCGCTGTTTATTTTCGATGAGAGCGTCACCACGCTATTGACGCGCGCCGCCGGCCTAGGCATGGAGATACAGAAACATTTGGACTCCGGGCGCATAAAAATTCATCGCATCGATCCGGCGGAGCTGTCGCCGGGTGAGTTGGTGCATCTGATTCGCCACGCGGTGGAACAGGATCATGCCGGCGTCATTGTCATCGACAGCTTGAATGGCTATCTCAACGCCATGCCCGAAGAACGTTTTCTGATTATTCAACTGCATGAGCTATTGAAATATTTAGGCCAACAAGGCGTCGCCTCGCTGTTGGTCGCGGCGCATGCCGGGCTGATCGGCGGACCGATGCAGGCACCGGTGGACGCCACCTATCTGGCCGACGCCGTGGTGCTGCTGCGCTATTTCGAAACCAAAGGTGAAGTGCGCCAAGCGATCTCGGTGGTTAAAAAACGCGGCGGTGAGCACGAGCGTACGATTCGCGAATTCAGCATGCACAACGGCGGCATTCATGTCGGCGAACCACTGCGTAATTTCCGCGGAGTGCTTACCGGCGTGCCTACCTTTGAGGAAAAGCCCGGCGGAGAAAAATCGAAAACATGACGCCGACCGTGCACAAGCACCTGGCGCGGCGAATTTTGGTGCTGGCGCCGTGGGGCAAGGACGCCTCTTTAACCGCGTCAGTGCTGGCCGAAGCCGGCATTGAATCTCAGCTTTGCGGTGATGTGGCTTCCTTGGTGCAAGCCCTGACAGCAGGCGCGGGCGCAGTTATTCTGGCCGAAGAAGCGATTAGTCACGGTCGCGATCGAATCATCGCCGACGTCGTGGCGCAACAACCGACTTGGTCCGATCTGCCTTTGCTGTTGCTCACGCGGCCGCAAGCCGATTCGGCCACGGTCGCCCAAGCCATTCAAACCTTGGGCAACGTCACGCTGTTGGAACGGCCGATTCGCGTGACCGCCTTGGTGAGCACGGTGCGTACGGCCCTGCGTGCGCGCCAGCGCCAATATGAACTGCGCGATCAACTCCAAGCGTTGCAACGCAGCGAAACCGAGCTCAGCGATTTTTTTGAAAACGCCAGCATTGGTCTGCATTGGGTCGGGCCGGACGGCATTATTCTGCGCGCCAATCGCGCCGAACTCGACATGCTCGGCTATCAACGCGAGGAATATATCGGCCGGCATATCGCCGAGTTTCACCAAGATCAGGCGACCATCAGCGATATCCTCAAGCGTTTGGCCAATGGCGAAAGACTGGAGGAGTATTACGCCACCTTGCGTAGCAAGGACGGCTCGACCAAAGAAGTATTGATTAACTCCAGTGTGCTGTGGGAACAAGATCGTTTCATTCACACGCGCTGCTTCACACTCGACATCACCGGGCGCAAACAAACCGAGCGCGCGCTGCGCGAGAGCCAGGAACAATTTCGCGCCTTGGCGGCAAATGCGCCGGCGGCGATTTTCATCAAAGACGCGGCCGGCCGTTACACGTTCGCCAATCCCTTGGCAGCGACGGTGCTGGGACGAACCCAAGGCGTTATCGGTTGCACCGACCATGAGTTGCTTCCGGTTGAAATCGCCGACAACTTGCGGTGTCATGATCTCGATGTCATCGCCACGGGGCAGCCTAGGGAGCAAGAAGAGATAGTTGGTCAACCTCCACGTCGGTTTCTGAGCGTAAAATTTCCGCTGTTCGACGCGGCGCAGGAAACAATCGGCGTGTGCGGCGTAGGCATCGACATCACCGAACATAAACGCGCCGAGGACGCCCTGCGCGAAAGTCGCGACGTGCTCTCCCTGGCCATGCGCGCCGGGCGCATGGGTGCGTGGTCGCGCGACATCGTTACCAACAAAGTGTGGTGGAGCCGTGAGCTGGAAGAGATTTTTGGTTTAGAACCTGGCGGATTCGAAGGGACTGAAGCCGGTTTTTTCGCTTTCGTGCATCCCGACGACTGCGCCGCGGTCAAACACGCGACCGAATCCGCGCTGGCGCAACGACAGGATTACATCATCGAATTCCGTTTTCGTCACCCTTCGGGGGAATGGCGTTGGATGGAGGGGCGCGGACGCGCGGTTTACAACGCCGCCGGACAACCGCTGACGCTGTATGGTTTGGGCATCGACATCACCGAGCGCCGCCAAGCCGAAGCAATACGCAGCTTGCACACCGCCATCGTCGAATCATCCAACGACGCCATTTTAAGCATCAATTTAGAGGGGATTATTTTGTCGTGGAATCCGGGCGCGGAAAAACTTTTCGGTCACGCCGCGGGCGAAATTGTCGGCCGGTCGATCATGACGATTATTCCCGCGGATAAACTGGACGAGGAAATTTCCATCCTGCAAAAATTACGCCGCGGCGAACGTCTCGATCACTATGAAACGGTACGCGTGACCAAACACGGACAGCGACTCGATATCTCCTTGACCGTCTCGCCGTTGCGCGACCGCAGCGGCAAAATTATCGGCGCTTCGAAATTGGCGCATGATATCAGCGCGCGCAAACGCACCGAACAACGTTTGCACAAACAAAACGAACGTCAACGCTTGCTGTGGGAAGCCGCGGCGGTATTGCTGACCACGGTCGAACCGGACGCCATGATGCGCGAACTGTTCGCTAAAATCGCGCCGCACTTCGGACTCGATGCATATTTTAATTTCATGGTGAACGATGCCGGCGACGCGCTACAAATGTCGTCGTGCATCGGCATTGCCGACGACGCCGCGCGCAAAATCGGTAGTTTGCAATTCGGCCAAGCCGTGTGCGGCACCGTGGCGCTATATCGTCAACCGATGGTGGCGACGCACATTCAACAGTCGAACGATCCGAAGGTGCAGCTGGTAAAAGGTTACGGCCTGCGGGTTTACGCCTGCAATCCGCTGATGGCGCAAGGAAAACTGCTCGGCACTTTGTCTTTCGCCAGCCGCCAACGGGATGAATTCGACGCCGATGAAATCGAATTTTTTAAAACCATCACGCATTACGTCACCGTGGCATACGAACGCCTGCGTTTCATCCAGCAGCTGCGCGACACCGACCGCCGCAAGGATGAATTCCTCGCGACTCTGGCGCACGAGCTGCGCAACCCCTTGGCGCCGATTCGCAACTCACTGCACATTCTGCGACTGTCGGGCCTGGCCGGGCCGGCGGTGGAACACGTGTGCGAGATGATGGACCGGCAGGTGGATCATTTGGTGCGCTTGGTCGATGACTTGATGGAAGTCTCGCGCATTACTCGCGGCAAAATCGAACTGCATAAGGAAGCGGTGGAATTATCCGCGGTGATTCACAGCGCGATCGAAACCAGCCGCCCGCTGATCGACGGCGCGCGCCATGAGCTGCACATTTCATTGCCGTCGGAACCGCTGTGGCTTGAAGGCGATTTCGTGCGCCTGTCGCAAATTTTCGCCAACCTGCTGAATAACGCCGCACACTACACCGAACCGGAAGGAAAAATTTGGCTGACCGCGCGTCAGGAACAAAACCGCGTCAGCATCTCGGTGCGCGATACCGGCATGGGCATTGCGCCCGATATTTTGCCGCAAGTATTCGAGATGTTCATGCAAGCCGACCGCGCGCCCAACCGCACTCAAGGCGGCCTCGGCATTGGCCTGACCTTGGTGCGCAGTTTGGCCGAATTGCACGGCGGCAGTGTCGAAGCGCGCAGCGCCGGCCGCGGTCACGGCAGCGAGTTTATCGTGCATCTGCCGTTGGCGACGGCGACGCCTATATCCGCGGAAAAACAATCGAGGACTCGGCCGACGGCGGTATTAACGCCGCGCCGCGTGCTGGTGGTGGACGACAACCGCGACGCCGCCGACAGTCTCGGCACGCTGCTGAAATTTTTAGGCGCCGACGTGCAAGTGGTGTACGACGGCGCGAACGCGCTCGAAGCCGTGAAAACTTATCGACCGGCGGTGGTGCTGTTGGATCTCGGCATGCCGGGCATGGACGGCTATGAAGTCGCGCGGCGTATTCAGCAGCAGCCGGAATTCAAAGATATCTCGCTGATCGCCTTGACCGGCTGGAGCCAAGAAGAAAATCGTCGCGAAACGAAAATGGCCGGCTTCGATCATCATCTGATCAAACCGGCGGATGTGAACGCTTTGCAAGCTTTGCTGATTTCCTTGGAAAGCAACGGCCAAACTAAGCATTAACGCGGATGGCTCGCGTTAATGCCAGTGGACGAAAATCACGCGATAGACTCCAAAACTAGCGGCGGCAAAAAAAATCAACGCCAACGCCAGCAATAAAATTTTAAAGGCCGGCGAAATTCCATGCGCCCAACGCTTACCGCCCACGTAAATTTTTCGTAAAATTAATTCCATCGAATCCAAGCCGCGCGCCAGCCACAATGATTCTTGCGCCAGCAAGCTCGCGCCGAGAAGAATAATAATAAAGCCCGGCCCGGGCGCGGGCAGAAAGAAAATTCCGCTGGCCAATAAAAACAAACCGGCGCCGATAACTAGCAATCGGCGCAGCATGTTGTGGCGCGATTTGAGCCGTTGGTGATAACTGGCTTGAAAACGTTTGCCCGGATTCCTCAGTTGGAAACGACGCCAGCTTTGTTTAAGCTGCTTGAGCAGCGGCAAGGGACCGGATAGCGTATTCATCGGCGGAGTTTAACTAAAAATCGATTTATGCTTTGTTGGTTGCAACACATCAAGGTTTCATTCGCTTGTACGTCAGCAGCGAAATCGCATGCGGCTAAATAAATACATCAGCGAAACCGGCATTTGCTCGCGGCGCGAAGCGGATGCGTGGATCGCCGGCGGCCGCGTCACCATCAACGGCCGGCGCGCCGAGCTCGGCACGCAGGTCAATGACGGCGATGAAGTGCGCGTGGACCAGCGCATCGTCGGCGCCAAGAAGCAGCATATTTATATTTGCCTGAATAAACCGGTCGGCATCACTTGCACGACGGAGCGTTACGTCGATGGCAATATCATTGACTTCATCGGCCATAGCGAGCGGATTTTTCCTATTGGACGTTTAGATAAAGAATCCGAAGGTCTCATCTTGCTCACGAACCATGGCGATATCGTGAATGTCATTTTGCGTTCAGAGAACAATCACGAAAAAGAATACATCGTTACCGTCGACAAACCGGTCACGGACGCTTTCCTCGCGGGCATGGCTGGCGGCGTGCACATTCTTAACGAACGCACCAAGCCATGCAAAATCAGCCGCGTGGATAATTATGTATTTCGCATCATTTTGACGCAGGGGCTGAACCGGCAAATCCGGCGTATGTGCGAGGTATTCGGTTATCACGTACGCCGGCTGCAACGCATCCGCATTATGAATATTCGGCTGGGTGACCTAAAAATCGGTCACTGGCGTAATTTATCTGCCGCCGAGCTGCATGGTTTGTTACCAGACCGACAAATCGCTAGCAAGCCTTAGAATATCTAGAACACATAATGTCTGACTAAATATTTTATTAAGGCCAGATGAAATGATGGGGTTCTAGAAAATGAAAACTTCGCGCTATATAGAATTTTCAAGATACCTGGCGACGCTTTCGGGGCGCGCAATAACGTTTATGATGGCGTTACTATTGATAGTAGGATGGGCGCTGACGGGACCGCTGTTTGACTATAGCGATACTTGGCAGCTGGTCATCAATACCACCACCAGTGTCGTCACTTTCTTGATGGTTTTTCTTATCCAAAATACCCAGAACCGCGACACCGAAGCGATCCAAATTAAGCTCGATGAACTGATTCGCGCCACCCACGGCGCGCATAATGAATTATTAAATTTAGAAAGTTTGGACGAACGCCAGCTCGAGGAATTTCGCAAAAAATACGAGCGTTTGGCCGCCAAGGCAAAAAAATTGCTTAAATCGGGAGCGGTGGATACGGATTCGCCGGAACTCGATAATCGTCGTCGAAAATAATGCGACTGATGGCGGATTTAGGAATTCGCCTGATTTTCAGTTAGCTAGTTATGTGTTAAAAAATATTTAGGGAATTAATTTAAGGAGACAACAAGGATGGCTAAATACGGCAAGAAAGCAGCGGCTAAAGTAAAAAAAGCGATGCACGAACGAAAACAGGGAACTCTAAAAAGCGGTCGTTCGGGCAAAAAAGTAAAAAGTAGAAAACAAGCTATCGCTATTGGGCTTTCGGAGGCGCGGCGCGCCGGCGGTAAAGTGCCGCGTAAAAAAAAATAGCTGCGCTCTACCAGGGTTCCTGTCACTGCGGTCGCATCGCCTTTCAAGTGGAGGGCGATCTCGCGCAAGTGATCGAGTGCAATTGTTCGCATTGCAGTCGCAAAGGTTACTTATTGTGGTTCGTGCCGCGCGCGCAATTACGCCTCAACACGTCGCCGACCGAGCTCGCGACATATACTTTTAACAAGCATGTTATCCAGCATCACTTCTGCCGGCATTGCGGCTGCGCGCCGTTCGGCTTCGGCCAAGATCCTTCCGCTCAAGCGATGGCAGCGGTGAACGTGCGCTGTTTGGAGGGCGTGGAATTAACCACGCTTAAACGCATACCCTTCGATGGGCGTAGTTTATAAGACGCTAAATTAAAGTGACGGAGATTTAGCCAAACGCCATTTCGCGCTGGGTGTACACCGGCGTCCAGCCGGACGTGTCGATGAAATAACGTACCGCCTTAATACGTTTACTGTCTTTCATCTCGAACCAATGTTCGGTGTTGGCCGGCACGTTGATGTAATCGCCGGCCGCGACTTCGAGTAAAAATTGCGCGCCGCTGGCTTCGACGAAACCGAAGTAACCGCGGCCGGCGAGGATATAACGCACTTCGTCGTCGGTGTGCAGATGAATCTTGTCGAACTTCGCGAGCATGTCCGGCAGACCGGGAATGTTTTCGTGAATGACCACCATGTCGCGGGTTTTGTAACCTTTCTCGCGCTGCAATTCTTCGAAACGATTTTGCACTTCGCCCAACAGCTCTTCTTTCTCAACGTCGCTCAAACTTTGCTTTTCCATTAACTCGTGCGAACGCACGCTGCTCGGCGCCGGCCAATGGCGCAAGGCGATGCCCAAACGCTGCAAACGGTTTTGGATCGCGGGCAAATCTTTTAATTCTTTACCGTCGGAAAAAATGATCCGGGCCATGCGCGTCTCCTACTGAATAAAAATATACACAGAAATTTTTACCGCAAAGACGCAAAGAACGCAAAGGTCGTTGTCGAATTAATTTAACTTTGCGTTGTTTGCGTCTTTGCGGTGAATTATTTATTAACCTATGACCGGTTTTTCGCCAACATTGCGCCGCAAGAATGGCTTAGCGCCCGGCTTGGTCGGCGCCGATACTGGCGCAGGAGCGGGTTTTGCAACCGGCGTGTTGAACGTCTCGGGCACGCGCGCTGGGCGCGATTCGGCCTCAGTGCGGCGCGCGTATTCGGGGCGGCGTTCGCGTTCAGGACGCCGCGATTCATGCGCTCTGCCGGGTCGCCGCTCGGGACGACCGCCGCGACCGCGGCCGGCTTCAGGGCGCGCGCGGTATTCGCGTTTGGCCGGCGGATCGAGCTTGGCCAGCATAGCCGCGAGCACCGGGCTGGTCGGCAGTTTATGGCCGATGTACTCCTCGATTTCCGGCAAGGAAAAAACATAGCGCTCGCAAGCAAAACTCACGGCGTCGCCGGAAGCGCCGGCGCGCGCGGTGCGGCCGATGCGATGCACGTAGTCTTCGGCGTTTTGCGGCAAGTCGAAATTAAACACGTGCGACACATCTGGAATGTGCAGGCCGCGCGCGGCCACGTCGGTGGCTACCAACACCGGCAAACGACCTTCCATAAAATCTTGCAGGATGCGTAGACGTTGCGTTTGCGGCACATCGCCGGAAAGCACTTCGGCATTGAGGCCGTTGCCCTTGAGCCACGCGGCGATGGTTTCCGCTGCGTCTTTGGTGTTGATAAACACCAGGCTGCGGGTCGGATCTTTTTGGCGCAGCAAGTGCACCAACAACGGAATCTTTTCTTCGATGGCGGTGTGATACAAAATTTGCGTGACTTTGTCGGCGGTGCGCTTGTCCGGCTCGATGCGCACGAACTGCGGATTGTTCATGTGCTCGTACGCTAGCTCGGTGACGCGATAAGACAAGGTCGCGGAAAACAACATGCTTAAACGTTGGTCCGGCGGCGGCATGCGCCGCAGCAGAAAACGGATGTCTTTAATAAAGCCGAGGTCGAACATGCGATCGGCTTCGTCCAGCACCATCACTTGCACCGCGTTGAGATCGAATACATGCTGCTTAAAATAATCGATCAGGCGGCCGGGCGTGCCGATGAGGATATCAATGCCTTCTTCCAGCATTTTGCGTTGGCTGTCGTAACCGGTGCCGCCATACACCAAGCCTAAGCGGCAACCGGTGTGCTTGCCCAATACTTCGGCGTCTTTGTGAATCTGCACCGCGAGTTCGCGCGTCGGCGCCAGCATGATGGCGCGCGGTTGATTGGGGCGGCGATTTTCCGGCGCTGGGTGCGTTAACAGGCGATTGAAAGCGGCGAGCAAGAACGCCGCGGTCTTGCCGGTGCCGGTTTGCGCTTGGCCGGCGACGTCTTGACCGGCCAAAGCCAAGGGCAAAGTTTCCGCTTGAATCGGCGTGCAAAACTCAAAGCCGGTTTCGCGAATACCTTGCAGCAACGTCTCGGGCAAGCCCAAGGCGCTGAAGGATTGATTGCTAAGGTGATGGTCACTCATAAAACGGGAGCGCCAAGCATAACATTTTGCTACTCTGCTGCCACTTGTCGTCGACAAGAATTTGCGCGGGCTTGCATTTGTAGGGTTTTTCTGCCCAAACTATGCGCCTTATCCGCTATTATTCTGTGCCAGGCCAGCGGGTCTTGGCAAATTCCATCAAACATTTACGGAGGCTAGCAACGCATGAGTAACGGTATTGTCAACATCACCGACGATAGCTTTGAGGACGAAGTGCTCAAGGCCGATGGCCCGGTGCTGGTGGACTATTGGGCGGAATGGTGCGGACCCTGCAAAATGATCGCGCCGGTATTATTGGAAATCGCCCAGGAATATACGGGGAAACTCAAGGTTGCCAAGCTCAACATCGATGAGAATCCGCAGACCCCGCCGAAGTACGGCATTCGCGGCATTCCTACCTTAATGCTGTTTAAAAACGGCAGCGTCGAAGCGACCAAAGTGGGCGCAGTTTCTAAATCGCAGCTGGCGGCTTTTATCGATGGCAATTTATAAGTGCTATGCGGTTTTTAGACTAGACGCCGACTCCAACTGATGCTAAGGTTTGAAGCGAAGTAAAACTCTAAAAATTTTCCTGCTTTTTTAACTAAACTCCTGTCGACTCAATCCCCGGACATCACGCGGGTCGGTTGCGCCCCTGATGTGTTCCGGATGCGGTGACCACATGAATGCAAGTCTAATGAATTTATCCGAACTTAAACGCAAGCCTGCCACGGAACTGGCGGAAATGGCCGCGGCCCTGGATGTCGAAGGCGGCGGCCGGCTACGCAAACAAGACCTGATCTTCGCCATCCTCAAGGCCCAGGCCAAAAAAGGCGAAGACATCATCGGCGAAGGCGTGGTCGAAATCCTGCAAGACGGTTTCGGCTTTCTGCGCTCCGCCGACGCTTCTTATCTCGCCGGCCCCGACGACATTTACGTTTCACCGTCGCAGATACGCCGCTTCAATTTGCGCACCGGCGATACCGTCAAAGGCAATATCCGCCCGCCGAAAGAATCCGAACGATATTTCGCGTTGCTCAAAGTCGACGAGATCAATTTCCAGAATCCGGACGAGGCCAAGAACAAGGTTCTGTTCGAGAACCTAACGCCGCTGCATCCGAACGACAGCATGAAGCTCGAGCGCGACAACGCTTCGAGCGAAAATCTGACCGCGCGCGTGATCGATTTGGTATCGCCCATCGGCAAAGGTCAGCGCGGCTTGATCGTGTCGCCGCCCAAGGCCGGTAAAACCGTGATGCTGCAAAATATCGCCCACGCGATTACCGCCAATCATCCGGAAGTTTATTTAATCGTATTGCTCATCGACGAACGTCCGGAAGAGGTCACCGAGATGCAGCGCTCAGTGCGCGGCGAAGTCATTTCCTCTACCTTCGACGAACCCGCCAGCCGTCACGTGCAGGTCGCCGAGATGGTGATCGAGAAAGCCAAACGCCTAGTCGAACACAAAAAAGACGTCGTGATCCTGCTCGACTCGATCACGCGCTTAGCGCGTGCTTACAACACCGTGGTGCCGGCTTCCGGCAAAGTCTTAACCGGCGGTGTCGACGCCAATGCGCTGCAACGACCCAAAAGATTTTTCGGCGCGGCGCGTAATATCGAGGAAGGCGGAAGTCTGACGATACTCGCCACCGCCTTGATCGATACCGGGTCGAAGATGGACGACGTAATTTACGAAGAGTTCAAGGGCACCGGCAACATGGAAGTACATTTGGATCGGCGTCTGGCGGAAAAACGTAGCTATCCTTCGATCAACATCAACCGCTCTGGCACGCGCCGCGAAGAGTTGCTGCTGGCGCCGGACGAGTTACAGAAAATCTGGATACTGCGCAAACTGCTACATCAAATGGATGAGCTCGAAGCCTCGGAATTCCTCCTGGAAAAGCTGCGCGCCACCAAAAACAACGGTGAGTTCTTCGATTCCATGAAGCGCTAAACCGACCTGAATTGGCTGGATTTATAGGCCCTATGTAGTGCAGTCTTGCGTGAATACTCGATTCTCCCTACAATGCGCCCCCTTTCCAGCTCTCACGGTCGGCAATCGTGGGTCAACGCATAGAGAAACCATGATATGAAAGAAAATATCCACCCCGCCTATCAGGAAATTAAGGTGACCTGTAGCTGCGGTAATACTTTTGTCACCCGCTCCACGCTGAAACACGACATGAACGTGGAAGTGTGTTCCGTGTGCCATCCGTTCTACACCGGCAAACAAAAGCTGGTCGATACCGGCGGACGCGTGGAAAAATTCCGCCAAAAATACGGTATGAAAAAATAATTCCGGTGAATCTCGTCGGGATGAAACAGGCGCTCTTTACGAGCGCCTTTTTATTTTGGGCTTTACTGAGCGCGGCGGCGGCCGAAGAAGCGCAAGTCAGACATGTATTGGATGGCGATACCGTTATCCTGGCGAACGGAAAACACCTGCGTCTGATCGGCATGAACGCTCCCGAATTGGGCAAAGACGGCGCACCCGACCAAGCCTATGCCATGGCCGCGCGCCAACGCTTAAGCGCGCTGGTGCAAGGTCAACGCGTCTCGCTAAAATTTGAGCGCGAACATGCAGATCATTATGGGCGTTTACTGGCACATATTGTTTTAGCTAACGGACAAGATGTAGAACAAATTTTATTGAACGAAGGTTTGGCTTGGACGGTGGCGATTCCTCCCAATATCGATAATTTGGCGGACTATTTAACAGCGGAAAACCAAGCGCACTCCGCGCAACGCGGTATTTGGAGCGAGGCCGCGTATGCGCCCAAGCCGGTTGAGCAACTCACCACGCTGGACACGGGTTTCCGTTTGATCGAAGGCAAGGTGCTGCATCAAGCACGGCGGCGCAATATTATTTACCTTGATCTCAGCGCGCGCGTTTCTTTGGTCGTCGCCAGTTCCGACTGGAAAAAATATTATCGCGGCAAACCCGCCGATTGGGTCGGCCGCCACGTCATCGCGCGCGGCTGGCTAACGCAATACAAACAACGTTTGCACATGCGTGTGCCGCATCCGGCCATGCTAACATCGATAAATTAACGCTTAGCACAGCCAATGAAACAAAATCTTAAATCGTCCTTAAATATTTTATTAGCAATAATTCCGCTGCTCAGCGGCTGTGCTACGGAAAAACTCTTCGGCCTCCCAATAATAACCTTCGATGAGGAAGCCGAAGTGGAACAAGGCGCCAATAAACACCAGCGCATCGTTGAACAAATAGGGACGTATAACGACGCTAAACTTTCAGCCCACATCAGCGTCATTGGAGAAAAACTGGCCGCGGCCAGCGATCGTCCAGCATTAAAATGGCACTTCACCTTAATTGATTCGAACATACCCAATGCTTTCGCTACTCAAGGCGGTTATGTTTACATCACGCGCGGCATGCTGGCTTTGCTGCAGTCGGATGACGAATTGGCCGCGGTTCTGTCGCATGAAATAGCGCATATCTGTTCGCGCGACAGCCTGCGCGCGCAACGCGTGGGCAACATGATGGAATTAGGCGTTCTGGGAAGCATGGTAGTGGCGCCCGCGCTTATCTTGTTTCCGCAATTAGCCGCGGCACCGGCCGGAGCCAGCATGGCCGCCTTCAGCCGCAAAGATGAACTCAACGCCGACCAACATGGAATAGTCTATCTACAAAAAGCCGGTTACTCGCCAGAGGCTATGCAGGCGGTGATGGAGGTGCTCGCCATCATGGAAGCCTACGAACGCGATCGGTTAAAAACCTCTGGCCGCGATGCTTCTTCTCAATGGTGGCACCGGGTATACGCCAGCCATCCCAGCACGGAAAAACGCGAACAAAATCTCGTGAACGCAGCGGGTCCAAGCAATTCTTCCGCCTCTAAGAACTTACAACCCCAGTTTCTGGCGCTGCTCAATGGACTCGAATTCGGCGCCGCGAAATACGAAGGGATCCCCTATGGCGAAAAACGTTATTTCACGCAATGGAAACTCGCCATGAAAATTCCCGACGGTTGGCGCGTGGGTATAAATGAAAAATATAATTTGATGCGGGTGATGCGGCCTGAGGCTAAGGCCTACATTCAAATCGAGCGCAGCGCCGCTATTGACGTAGCGCATCCCTGCGATTTTCTCGCCAAGCTCGAAGCTCCGTGGCAAATTAGCGGATCGAATAGCATTAATCATCAAGACTTGCCGTCATGCACGGGCATGGCGCGCAAAACCACCAAAACCTTATTTAATTCTCATGAACAGATTTTTCGTACCGCGGTGCTGGCGGAAAATAAATCCGAGGGTAAGGGTTATGTGATTCGCGGCTATGCGCGCGATAAGCTATTTGAGGAAAATGATTTAATATTTTTATCGATCATCGAAAGCGTGGAGCCAGTGTTAGCGCCTAATAAACAGCCCAAACCCTTGACGCTTCATATTCGCCGCGCCACAGCCGAAGATAGCTTTGCCTCCATTGCGCGCAACTTGCCTCATGCAGATAAAAATACCGAGAGCCAGCTGCGGCTGCTTAACCGTCGTTACCCCGATGGAGAAATCACCGCGGGCGATTTCATTAAAGTTATCGAGTAGAAAACTTCATGAACAAAGATATTAAACAAGCAGCGCTCGACTATCATGCCTTGCCGACACCGGGGAAAACCGCGGTGATATCGACCAAGCCTTGCGAGACTCAATACGATTTGTCGCTGGCCTACACGCCGGGCGTGGCCGAGCCGGTGCGCGCCATCGCCGCCGATCCCGAGGCGGCGTATCGCTATACCAATAAAGGCAATCTGGTGGCGGTGATTACCAACGGCACCGCCATCCTGGGCCTCGGCAATCACGGCGCGCTCGCCTGCAAGCCGGTGCTCGAAGGCAAGGCGGTGTTGTTCAAACGTTTTGCCAATATCGATGTGTTCGATATTGAGATCGATGCGCCGTCGCGCGATGAATTCATCGATACCGTGGTGAACATCGCACCTACTTTCGGCGGCATCAATCTCGAAGACATCGCCGCGCCGGAATGTTTTGCCATCGAGGAAATGTTGCGCGCGCGTCTCGACATTCCCGTGTTTCATGACGATCAACACGGCACCGCGGTCATCATCTGCGCGGGTTTGTTGAACGCCCTGCAATTACAGGATAAAAAACTTTCCGAAGTAAAAATAACCTTACTGGGTGCAGGCGCCGCCGGGCTGGCCACGATCCAACTTTTATTGGCGCTCGGCGTAAAACGCGATCATCTGTTGTTGCTCGACAGCAAAGGCGTGGTGCATACCGGCCGGCCGGATTTAAATATTTACAAACGGCGGCACGCACAAACCACGGAAAAGCGCACGCTCACGGACGCCATGCACGGCGCCGATGTTTTCATCGGCGTATCCGCCGCCAATCTAGTGGCGCCGGAGATGGTGAAATCCATGGCGCCGAAACCGATTGTGTTTGCGCTGGCGAATCCCGATCCGGAAATCCGCCCCGAACTCGCTTTGGGAGTGCGTTCGGATCTGATCATGGCCACCGGGCGCTCGGATTTTCCCAATCAAGTGAACAACGCTCTGGGCTTTCCGTATATTTTCCGCGGCGCGCTGGATGTGCACGCCAGCACCGTGACCCGCGCCATGCTCATCGCCGCAGTGCATGCGCTCGCCAAATTGACGCACGCACCGGTCCCGGCGGAAATGTTACGTGCATACGGATTGAAACATCTCGAGTACGGGCCGGAATATATTATTCCTAAACCGCTCGACCCCCGTTTATTACACACCGTGCCGCCGGCGGTAGCGCGCGCCGCCATCGATTCCGGCGTGGCGCGCGCGGCTTATCCGGCGCATTATCCTCTCACCACCTAGCGCCTTCCGTACGACTCCTTCAGCTATACTAACCCTTAATAAAAAAACAAATGGACAGGATTAACAGGATTAAAAAGATTTTTTCTAGATTTATAAAATCCCTGTAAATCTTGTTAATCCTGTCCATTTTTTATTTAGCTTCGCTTCTTAACCAAATTCAGGATAGGCCATGAAAAAAATCGCCATCATCGGCGCCGGACGCGTGGGCGAATCGACCGCGCATAATCTCGCTAAAGCCGAACTGTGCCGCGAAGTAGTATTGATCGACATTAAGGAAGGCGTGCCGCAAGGCACCGCACTCGACATCCAAGAATCGGCGCCGATCTTCGATTTCGACACCAAGCTCAGCGGCTCGAACGAGCTCACGGCCATGGCCGGCGCCGAACTGGTCGTGATTACCGCCGGCATTCCGCGCAAGCCCGGCATGTCGCGTTCCGATGTACTCGATACCAATCTCGCGGTGATGTACGGCATCGTGGATGTGATGCGCGTCAGCGCGCCCAATGCAATGCTGCTGATGGTCACCAATCCGGTCGACGTGCTTACCTACGCGGCGTGGAAACGCACCGGCTGGCCGCGCGAACGCGTCTTCGGCATGGCCGGGGTGCTCGACTCGGCGCGCATGGCCAGCTTCGTCGCCATGGAAACCGGATTTTCAGTGAAGGACATCAATGCCATGGTGCTCGGCGGACACGGCGATACCATGGTGCCGATGACGCGCTTCACTTGCATCAACGGCATCCCCATCGAACATTTCTTGTCCCAGGAAAAAATCGACAAGATCGTCAAGCGCACGCGCGACGGCGGCGCGGAAATTTTGAGTCTGCGCAAAACCGCCAGCGCTTACGACGCGCCCGCGGCCGCGATCGCCACCATGGTCGACGCCATCAGTCACAACCGCCGGCATATCCTGCCGGCCGTAGCTATCTTGCAGGGCGAGTATGGTTTGCATGACATCGGCATGGGTGTGCCGGTGGTGTTCGGCGAACGCGGCATGGAGCGTGTCATTGAATTACCGCTAGCCACGGCCGAAGCCGCCGAATTCAAGAAATCCGCGAACATGATACAAGCCGATCTCGAGCGCCTGAAAAAACAGTAAGTCTTAAAAAAACCTGCTAAACCGCCAAGGCTGCTATTATTTTAAACCTTGAAAACAAGCCTTTTTAACGATCTGGGTGTGCGGACGGTTTAAATTCAGGCGGTTTTATCGGAGACTTTAACTCTAAAGCCACTATCGCGACTTGGCAGCATGAAAAAAACTCCCCCGCGCACGGTCCACGATTTCATTCTTTGGGCCGCGCGCCTGTTCGATAATGCCGATCTTTATTTCGGCCATGGCACCGACAACGTGCAAGATGAAGCCGCGTGGTTGGTGGGCAGCGCGCTGAAAATTTCTCCCTCAAAACTCGACGCCTGTCTAAAGGATGAGCTCAGCCTTGAGCAACAGAATACTTTGCATGCGCTGGTCGACGCGCGCATTACCACGCGCAAACCGCTGGCGTATTTGATTAACGAAGCGTGGTTCGCTGGTTTGAAGTTCTATGTCGACGAACGCGTGATCGTGCCGCGCTCGCTTACCGCCGAATTCATCACCGAGCAATTTCAGCCGTGGGTCAAACCGGCGCAAGTGCATCGCATTCTCGATCTGTGCACCGGCAGCGGTTGCATGGCGATTGCCTTGGCGCAAGCTTTTCCGCAGGCGCGCGTGGACGCCGCGGATATCTCGCTCGATGCGCTGGCGGTGGCGCGGATTAATGTCGAAAATTATGGACTGCGTGAACGCGTGCGCCTGTTGCGCTCCGATTTATTCAGCGCCTTGAAAAGCGAGCGTTACGATTTGATCGTCACCAATCCACCCTACGCCGCCAACGACGAAATGAAGATGCTGCCGCCGGAATACCGTCACGAGCCAGCCTTGGCATTGGCCTCCGGAGAACGCGGTTTAGATACGATCACGACTATTTTGGCGCAAGTTCCGAAACATTTAAATGCCAATGGTGTGCTCGTGGCCGAAGTAGGAAACAGCGCCATTACCTTGCAGCAAGATTTTCCGACGGTGCCGTTTATGTGGCTCAGCACTTCCGCCGGCGACGAAAGCGTGTTTTTACTGACGGCGGAACAACTGCAACATCATCACAGCGCGCTGGCGCGCGCGCCTTGATCGCCTAGGTGTGGCGAAGACCCGACGCCGCCGCGCGATCCATTATCCACAGACCTTTACGCGCAAGTTGCGCCGGACAATCTAGCACTTGGCTGGAACTCTCTAATGCTTGCGCCACTGCTTTGGCCTTGGCTGATCCGGCCGCCAGAATCAACGTCCTGCTCGCCGCCAGAATCACTGAAGGGGTTACCGTTAAACGCTCATGTGGCGCTTTGGGCGCGGTGACAGCCACTACTTTGTGTTCGCGCTCATTGAACGCCGGCGACCCCGGAAACAACGAGGCCGTGTGTCCGTCTTCGCCAATGCCAAGAATAATTAAATCCAAACGCGACGGCAGCTGCGCGCCGTATTCCATCGCTGCGGCGGCGCGATCGCGTCGTTCGGCGGGCATGCGATGCACTTGTTGCGCGCTGATGGGCACAAGATCGAATAAAGATTCACGCGCCATGCGATAGTTGCTTTCAGGATCGTCGGGCGCGACGCAGCGCTCATCGCCGAAAAAAAATTCAATTCGATTCCAATCGGTTCGATCCATCTCGGCCCAGCGACGATAAACCGCGCGCGGCGTCGAACCACCGGCGAGCGCTATATTTGCGCGCGCCTGCGTTGCAATAATTTGATCAACGATCGCAACAATACGCTGCGCGGCGCTATCCGCTAAATTCGCGGATTCCACCACGATCAACTGCTGCTCACGCACCACGCTAGCGCGACTCGATGAGTGTTTTCCACGTGCGCCCGTCGGCGCGCACCAAGGCATCGGCCGTCGCCGGACCCCAGGAACCGGCGGCATAATTTGGAAAGTCGGCGGGCGCTTCGTGCGCCCAATGCGAAATTACCGGTTCGACAATTTGCCAAGCGCGATAAATCCAATCGGCGCGCGTGAATAAAGTTTGATCGCCGCCCATAGCATCGTGCAGCAACCACGCGTAAGCTTTGGGCGCTTGGTCGATGCCAAAGGCGCTGGCGTACCAAAAATTCATGGTCACCGGTTGCAGGCATAATCCCGGTCCCGGTTGCTTGGCGATAAACCGCTGCATAATGCCTTCTTTGGGTTGCAGCCGGAACACCAGCACATTGCCGCCTAAATTTTCTTGCGCGATCGGGAACATTAAATGCGGCGTGGGTTTGAAATGAATCGCGACCTCGGTTAATTGCTGCGCCATGCGTTTGCCGGTGCGCAGATAAAACGGCACGCCGGACCAGCGCCAGTTGTCGATTAGGATACGCAGCGCGGCGAAGGTCGGCGTCGGCGATTGCGGATCGACATTTTTTTCTTGGCGGTAGGCCGCGGCCGGTTGTGCGTGAACCGCGCCGGCGGCATATTGTCCGCGCACCGCATCGGCGTGCACATCCAGCGGTCGTATCGCTTGCATAACTTTGGAAGTTTCATCGCGCAAACCTACTGCGTCGTAGCGCACCGGCGGCTCGATCGCCGTCAAACACAATAATTGCAATAAATGATTTTGCACCATGTCGCGCACCACCCCGGTTTTTTCGTAGAAACCGGCGCGTGTACCGATGCCGATCTCTTCGGCCACGGTAATCTGCACATGATCGATGTAATTGCGATTCCAGATCGGCTCGAAGCTGGGATTGGCGAAACGGAACACAAGCAAGTTCTGCACCGTTTCTTTGCCGAGAAAATGATCGATGCGATAAGTTTGATTCTCGTCGAACACTTCCAGAATTTTTTTATCCAGTTCGCGCGCCGAGGCTTCATCGGTGCCGAACGGTTTTTCAACCAGCAAGCGGCGCCAACCGTGCTCGCTCCTAGCCAGCCCCGATTCTTTTAACCGCGCGACGATGCTGGCGAAGAAACTCGGCGGCGTCGCCAGATGAAATAAAATATTGTCCGGCATGTTGTAGCGCGTTTGCAGCGCTTGTAGCTTTTCGTGCAACGCGGCGTAGTCGGCTTGCGGCGGCGAATCGAAATTTCCACGGACATAATAAAGATGCGGCGCGAAGCGCTCCCAATGTTTGGCCTCGAACGTGCGCTGGCGCGCCACGGCCTGGCGCATGTCTTCGCGAAAAGTTTCGTCGTTCCAGTCCTCGCGCGCAAAGCCGACGATCACACAAGGCTCCGGCAACAACGATTGACACGCGAGATCGTATAAGGCGGGGATCAACTCGCGATGCGCCAAATCGCCGGCGGCGCCGAATACCACCATGCAACAGGCTTCCGCCGGTCGACCTTGGCCGAGACCGGTGCAACTGGCGGCAAATTCCATCTCATTCATATTTTTATTTCTTTTAAAATTTCTTAAGTCTTTTTGACCGCATGCCCGCCAAACTGTTTGCGCAAAGCAGCGATGATCTTAGCGCTGAAGCGTTGTTCTTGGCGCGAGGCAAAGCGTTCGTATAACGACTGCGTAATCACCGGAATCGGTATCGCGTTTTCCAAGGCGTAGGCGACGCTCCAGCGGCCCATGCCGGAATCGTCAACATAGTCGGCGATGTGTTCC
The DNA here is from genome assembly GCA_016194665.1 of Gammaproteobacteria bacterium. Taxonomy (GTDB): domain Bacteria; phylum Pseudomonadota; class Gammaproteobacteria; order Acidiferrobacterales; family Sulfurifustaceae; genus Sulfuricaulis. The sequence goes on along the minus strand of JACQBD010000094.1, from coordinate 300 downwards.
AGGGCGTTGCCTTCTTCTTTCAGGGCCTTGGTCAACAATTCCAGCAACCACGAACGCACCACCGAGCCCTGCTGCCAAAGTTGCGCTACGCCCGCCAAATCGATTTCGTATTCCGAACGGCGCAAACATTCGAAGCCCTCGCCCATGGCTTGCAGCATCGCGTATTCAATGGCGTTATGCACCATTTTGACGAAGTGCCCGGCGCCGCTAACGCCGACATAGGCATAACCGTCTTTAGGCGCGAGCGATTTAAATATCGGCTGCATGCGCTCAAACGCCGCGCGCGGTCCGCCGATCATG
>JACQBD010000024.1 GCA_016194665.1 Gammaproteobacteria bacterium | reverse complement strand
CTGTGCCCTCTGTGGTGCAAAATTCATATTTAAGAATGCAAAAGCTTATTGTATAACTTAATCAAAGCCTCGCTCATGTGCGCCAAATCCATGTTGGCCACCGTGGCGCGCGCGTGCACACCTAAGGCGGCGGCCGTCGTCGGTGTTAGCGCTTGCATGTGTGCCGCCAACGCCGCGACATCGAGCGCGTCGCACACAAAACCGTTCTTGCCGTTTTCGATCAGCTCGGCGGCGCCGCATTTGAAACTGGTGATCAGCGGCAAACCGCTGGCCATCGCTTCCAGCGCCACGTTCGGAAACGGATCGTACAACGTCGGCAAAACTAAAGCGTCGGCCGCGCCATAATAAGGTTTCACGTCTGCGTGCGCGCCGGCAAAAATCACGCGCGCGTTCAAGCCCAGCGATGTACTGAGGGTTTTAAAGCGCGCGATTTTTCGGTCGCGTCCCACCACCAACAAAAATGCATTCACCGGAAGTTTGGCCATGGCTTGCAGCAGCGCGGCCATGCCCTTGCGCTCGAAACCGGAACCGACAAATAAAAACAACATGGCGTTGTCGGGGATGCCATAGCGCGTACGCAATGTGGCGCGGTGCTGTTTCAGATCGGGATGATAGGCCTGCGTGTCCACGCCGCTATAAATGACGTGCAGTTTGTCAGCCGGTACACGAAAATATTTTTCGATTTCGGCGCGCACCATGCGTGAATTGCAGATCACCGCTTTCAGGCGCGTACTGGTAAATAATTTCTGCTCGGCGCACTTTACATAGTAATGATACGGATTGAGCGCGCTGCCGAGCCGAGCAAGTGTGCTTTGCGCTCGCGCGCGCTGTTGCAACCACTCGCGGTGCACGCCGTCACCGGCGCGATAAACATCGCAACACGCGAGGCGTTCGTGCGACTGCACCAAATCGAAGGATCGATTTTTCAAAGCGCGGCAAGCGGCGCCGGCAAACGCGGCGTCACGCCACCAGCGTCCCAGGTAAAAAGGATTGCAGCGAATCAGTTCGAAGCCGGCGCCGGCCTGCCACTGGCGCGTGACCAAGGTGAGTTGCAGATTTTGCGACTTGAGCGCGTCTAATGCGCGCGCTACAAAACGCTCGGCGCCGCCGTCGTGCGTGTAACGTTGGCGGATGAGGGCGATTTTTAACATTTAGATGTAGGGTGGGTTAGCGTTTTTTGCGTAACCCACCGAACGTTGCGCAGCAACACAATGAATGAGTGCCTGACGGCACGACTGGCGGGTTACGGCGCCCTCTCCCCTTGCCCTCTCCCGCTCGCGCGGGAGAGGGGGAGTTGGTGATACGGCGATCTTATGTTGGCGCCTAACCCGCCCTACATTAGATTGCGTCCTGGCAAAGCTCATCCGCTTATTAACTCATTAATCGCATTTAACACTTTATCCACCGGCAGCGTCGTCAAACACTCGGACACTTTGCTATTGCCGCAGCCATCCTGCCCACAAGGCCGGCAGGAATGCGCCGAGGTCAAGACGCGCGCCTTGACCTGCCACGGCCCCCATTCGAGATCGCCGCTCGGGCCGAATAAAACCACTGTCGGCGTTTGCATGGCCGCGGCCATGTGCATGGGCACGGAATCGACGCCGACGAAACATTTCGCATGGCGCGTCAATTCGGCCAATTGTTTGAGATTGAGTTTGCCGCAAAGATCGATGGCCGGACGTTTCAGCCGCGCGCTGATGCGCGCGACGAATTGCAATTCGTGCTCGCTCGGTGCAGCCGTCAGCACCACGCGCTGGTTCATTTCGTGCAGGCTATTGATGAGCGCGGCGTATTTATCCACTTCCCAGCATTTGAACAACCAGCGCGAGGTGGGATGAATGTGAATGAAGCCGCGCGTTTCCAAACCGTGGCGCGCCAGTAAATCGCGCACCGAGGCTTTAGCTTCCTCGCCCGTCACCAGCACCAAGCGGCGCTCGTCAGCCTTGGGATAAATGCCGAGGCGACGTAGGGCGTCGAGATGAATCTCCACCGTGTGGCGCGGCTTCGACGGCACGTCATAAAGATGCGTGAAGCTGTTGCGCCACAAACGGCCGCGCTTGCGGCGGTAGTCGCGCGCCACGCTGTGACGCGCGCCCAGCAGCAAAGCCAGCAACGCGCCGCGCGAATTTTCCGTGAGATGAATAATCAGATCGTATTGACGCGCGCGCAGCGCCGAAAATAAATTCCATTCGTGCGCGATCTGCGTTTGCCACCCTTGCTTTTTCCACTCGCGATCGACCGTAAAGATTTGGCTGATGGCGGAATAACCCGCCAGCATCGGTTCGGTGTCGCGGTACACCAGCGCGTCGATCTCCAACTGTGGCGCGTGATTTTTAAGCACCGTAAACACCGGCGAGGTCAGCAGCACGTCACCTAAATGGCGCAGCTTCACCACCAGCACGCGATGCAAGCTGGGGAGATCGACAGCGTCTTCAAGCATTACATCGGCCATATAGAAAATATATATGAATTACTAACCACAGAGGACACAGAGAATTGAAACCATAAAATTTAAATTAAATTCTCTGTGCTCTTTATGGTTAACATTCATACTGTAGAACTTCATTAATCTTTAAGCGCCGCCAACACCTGTTGCGGTTTAATCTCGCGCAGGCAATTAAGATGCTTCAAGGGGCATTCGCGCCGGAAACACGGACTGCATTCTAAACCTAAATAAAGCACGCTGGCTTGATCGTTCAGGGGCGGGGTATGGCGCGGATCGGAGGAGCCGTAAATCGCGATCACTTGGCGGTCGAGCGCCGCGGCCACGTGCATCAAGCCTGAATCGTTGGTGATCACCGTCGTGGTCAGCGACAGCAGATCGATCGCCTCGGCCAAGCTGGTTTTGCCGCCGAGATCCAAGCAACGTTTGCCAGTCATGGATTGAATCGCAGCGGTGACCGCGGCGTCGTTGTCTGAACCGAACAGCCATACTTCCCAGCCTTGGGCTAATTTTGCTTGCGCCACGTCGGCGAAATATTCCGCCGGCCAACGTTTGGCCGGGCCGTATTCGGCGCCCGGACACAAACCCAGTACCGGTTGCCGCGGCATGCCGCGGCCCAAGCGCGCGAGCGCGGTGCGCGCTTGATTGGCATCGCCGCGAATCCGCGGCTTAGGAATTTCCGGCAGGGCTTCGCCCGCAGGCAAGGCTAACGCAATAAAACGATCCACCGTGCGCGGTAATGCCTTTTTGTCCAAACGACGAATGTCGTTGAGCAAGCCATAGCGCAACTCGCCGATATAACCGCTACGCAGGCGTGCGCCGGCGGCCCAGGGCACGATTGCAGATTTAAAAGAATTTGGCAGTACGATGGCGCGATCATAATGACGCGCACGCAAGCCGCGACCCAATCCTATGCGCTCGAGCAAGCGCAGATCGCCATGCTGGAACACCGAAGCGATGCCCTCATCCACTTCCGGCATGCGTTCGAGCAAGGGCAAGGACCAAGTCGGCGCCAACACTTCCAGGCGCGCCTCGGCATGGCGTTGCTTGAGCAGCTTGAACAAACTCTGCGCCAACACCATGTCGCCGACCCACGCCGGGCCCACCACCAATATACGAGAGTCGCTGGTCAAGCGCGTGGCAATGCAATACGCACACGGCGTAAATGTTTTACGCCTGCGACGATTTTAACGGAAAATAAAGGCAAGAATTTTAACGAGCGCGCGAACGCCAAGCAGGGATTCATGCGCGAGATATTAGGCGGGCTTAACCATTAGATCAATTAGCGCTTGCATCCGTGCGCCATGGAATTATATTGCAGCCCCGCCCACACAAGATTTTTACCCGAATGTTGGCTGAACCTCATGACTAATGGGACGGGTCTGGCATACTATATTGCCAATTCGCCATAAGGACCGAACCATGAAAAATATACTGCTAGCGTTATTTTTATCTCTTAGTTTGTTTTCTGCTGCTGTCAGCGCCGCTAGTTCCAAGGCCGCGCCGACGCTGGACATCGCCCAAACCGTGGTGAAAATGCCGCTGGCCAAGGGCGTGTCGATGGATGACGCGGTCGAAGCCATGAAGAGCCGCGCGAACACGCTCAACATTAAACTGGTCGCGGAGATGCCGCTGTCCAAACAGCTCGAAGCCATGGGCGAGAAAACACGGCGCATGGACATCTATCAATTTTGCGATCCGCTGACCGCCAAGAAAATGGTCGAGTACGATATTAACTTCGCGGCTTACCTGCCGTGCCGCATCGCGCTGGTGGAAGACGCCAAAGGTCAGGGCTGGCTGTTGATGATGAATCTCGACATGTTCATTCAAGGCGCCAAGTTGAGCCCCGCGCTCAAAGCCGACGCGGTTAAAGTGCGCGACACACTCATGGAGATCATGCAGGCCGGTTCCAAGGGCGAGTTTTAATTCAGCTCGATGAACGCCACGAGGATTTAAGCATGGGTGCGCAGTGGAAAACCAAAATTAAAGAAACGACCTCGGCCGCCAAGGGGCGTATTTTCACCAAGCTGGCGAAGGAAATCATGGTCGCGGCGCGCGCCGGCGCCGATCCGGAAATGAATTCCAAATTACGCCTGGCGGTGGATCAGGCGAAAAAAGCATCGATGCCCAAGGACACCATCGAGCGCGCGATTAAAAAAGGCGCGGGCTTGCTCAACGATGGCGTGACTTTCGAGAAAGTCATCTATGAGGGTTTCGCGCCGCACCGCGTGCCGGTGATCGTCGAGTGCTTGACCGACAATGTGAATCGCACCGTCACCAACATCCGTATTTTATTTCGCAAGGGACAGCTCGGCACTTCCGGTTCGGTGGCGTGGGATTTCGATCACCTCGGCATGATCGAAGCGGCGCCGCAAAACGCTAAAGCCGACGCCGAGCTGGCGGCCATTGAAGCCGGCGCGAATGATTTTGAACCGGCTGACAACGGCGCGACGTTATTTCTCACCGCGCCATCCGATTTGGATGCGGTATCGCGCGCGTTGCCCACATATGGATTTGTCGTGCAGTCGGCGCAACTGGGTTACCGCCCGAAAAATCCGGTGACGCTCGACGGCACCGCGCGCGCCGAGGTCGAAGCATTTCTAGAAGCAGTCGATGCCGATGATGACGTACAAAATATTTATGCTGGCTTGGCTAGTTAATCGCGCTTCGTTCTAAGTTTCTTCTTTTCAAAAAAAATACTTACGTGCGACATACCGAACGTCATCGCTCCAAACGAATCGGCTGGCTGCGTGCCGCGGTATTGGGCGCCAATGACGGCATTTTATCCACCGCCAGTTTGATTTTGGGCGTGACCGCTGCGGGCGCCGCTGGCAATCAAGTGCTCATCGCCGGCATCGCTGGGCTCATGGCCGGCGCCATGTCCATGGCCGCCGGTGAATATGTTTCCGTGAGTTCGCAAGCCGATACCGAGGCAGCGGATTTGGCGCGCGAGCAAAAAGAATTAGACGCCAATGACGCAGCCGAAAAAACCGAGTTGGCGGGAATTTATGTCACCCGCGGTTTGGATCCGGCGTTGGCGCGCCAGGTCGCCGATCAACTGATGGCGCACGATGCGCTCGGCGCGCATGCGCGCGACGAACTCGGTATTTCCGAAATCCAACGGGCCCAACCGGTGGTGGCTGCGATGGCCTCGGCGTCAAGTTTTGCCTTGGGCTCGGCGCTGCCGCTGTTAGTGGTGCTGCTGGCACCGGCAAAAATTCTGACGCTGTTTGTCGTCAGTACTTCGCTGATTTTTTTGGCGCTGCTCGGTTCCTTGGCGGCGCGCGCCGGCGGCGCAAGTCCCTTCATTGGCGCTATGCGCGTCACTTTTTGGGGCGCGTTCGCCATGGCCATCACCTATGGCGTGGGCGCGCTCTT
>JACQBD010000093.1 GCA_016194665.1 Gammaproteobacteria bacterium | reverse complement strand
GCCAATTGATAAGCCGAGTACAGGCGCGCGACCGCGGCCATGCTGAAAGCGATGTTGAACCCGAGCCAAGTCATTTGCGTCGCTTCGAGGTAATTCAGCAGCAGACCGGCGCCCACCAAGGACAGGAAAGTCGTCATGCTCATCAACTGCGTGCGCCGCGCGAAATAACGGCCGCGGCGGCGCTCGGGCACCAAGTCTCCCATCAGGCTGTTCCACGCCGGTGTGGCGAAATTGCCGGCGGCGTAGTAGAGCGCGACACAGGCTATCAAGATCGGTATCGCCTGCGCCGGAAAAAAATACGGCAACCAAATGATCGGCAGCCAGGTCAAGGCCTGGATCAACACGCCGGCGAGAATGATCGGTTTACGGCGCGACACAAACCCGGCCAACCAGGCGGAGATGACTTGCGCGAAGGATCCCAGTAGCGACGGCAGCGCCGTCAGCAGCGATATCTGCGCGGTGCCGGCTTTGAGAAATAAGGCATAGGCCGCGAGATAGGTTTCGCCCGCGCCGGCCATGACGGAATAGGCCACGCCGTCGCGCACGGAATGGCGTAAGGTCCGTTCCACGCGCAGGTCTTTTGAATATTTGGCTTGAAACATGAAGTCCGTATCACGTTGAGTTATGTAGCGAAGTATCGCTTTATTTGAATCTATATTATAGAAAGAAACCCAGCGCGCACCGTCTGCCACCGACATAACAAAAAAATTCCTATGAACATCCCTATCATTATCCTGTGTGTGGTTTTGGGGCTGATTGCCGTGCGCCGCATCGGCCGTTTTCGCTTTGAGTTGTGGCACATCATGCTCGGCGGCGCCGTCGCGGTTTTGATCACCGGCCAAATCGGCCTCGCGGCAGCGTGGCACGCGATCGACGCTGATATCATGCTGTTTCTATTTGGCGTGTTTATCGTCGGCCAAGCCTTGGAGGAAAGCGGCTACCTGTTTCAGCTTTCTTACAAATTATTTCGCCGCGCCAAAACCGCCGACGGCTTGATATTAATGGTCCTGTTTGGCGCCGGCCTGGCCTCGGCGTTTTTGATGAACGACACCCTGGCGGTGATCGGCACGCCCGTGGTACTGCTGCTGGCCAAACAGCACAAGATGCCGCCGCAAGTATTGTTATTGGCCTTAGCTTTTGGCGTGACGCTGGGCAGCGTGGTCAGTCCCATTGGCAATCCGCAAAATTTATTGGTCGCGATCCACGCGCAGTTACCCAATCCTTTCATGGCGTTTTTTTCCAGCTTGGCCTTGCCGACGCTTATCAACTTGTTCGCCGCTTTTTTCATTCTCAAGTTTTTTTATCGCGCCAGCTTTCATCGCCAGGCATTGGTGCACGCGCCGCCGAAACTGCAGGACGCCGGCTTAGCGCGTTTGGCGCGCTGGTCATTGCTGCTGATTATTGGGCTTAGCCTGAGCAAGATTTTGCTGGTGTTTATATGGCCGACGCTGGATTTTCGGCTGACTTACATTGCCCTGATCAGCGCCGCACCGATTTTATTATTAAGCCCCAAGCGGGCGCGCATTCTGCGCCACATCGATTGGCGCACTTTGGTTTTCTTCGGCGCCATGTTCGTGTTGATGGAGAGCGTTTGGCTGTCCGGCTTTTTTCAATCGCTGTTATCACAGTGGAATGTGAATCTGGCTGCCATCAGCGTGGTTTTTGCGGTCAGTGTTTTGCTCAGCCAGTTGATTTCAAACGTTCCCATGGTGGCCTTGTATCTACCTCTGCTGATACATGCCGGCGCATCGACGCCCGCGTTCCTGGCTCTGGCCGCGGGCTCCACCTTGGCGGGCAATCTTTTTATTTTGGGCGCGGCCAGTAATATCATTATCATCCAAAGCGCCGAACGCAAAGCCGGTCAGACGCTGGGATTTTTCGAATTTGCCCGCGTCGGCATTCCACTCACGCTGGTGAACGTTCTTATTTATGGATTATTCCTAATCTAATCTGGAACGCGCGCTCGTTGCTATGTTCACGCTGGGGGCCGTAGAATTGCGCTACTTATTAGAGGAAACGTTATGGATCAGATTTACGCCGAACACAATCCATCGCCCATGAAGCTTGAAGTCATCGGCGTCTACGATTGGCCGATTTGGAGCAAGGAAATATCGAAATTTCCCTGGAAGTACGAGCAAAAAGAAATGTGTTACATCCTCGAAGGCGAAGCCATTGTCACCCCCGACGGCGGCGAGCCGGTACGCATTGTCGAAAGCGACTTGGTGACTTTTCCCGAAGGCATGTCGTGCACCTGGGAAATAATAAGCCCGGTTAAAAAGCATTATCGCTTCGGCTAAAGCCGCTCGATTTTCTATGTCAGATACTACGTCTGTTTACACCGAGACTGAACATCGTCTCCACGCCACGGTTCGGGTGCTTCTCAGCCCCGGGATTTGGTTAGTGCTCGGCTCGCAAATAGCGCTGCTGTTTTCTTTGCAGTGGCGCGCGCCGCAAAATACCACGCCGGTTGTGTCGGCGCTGACGCTGCTCATGACTTTGTTCGCCCTGATGCTGTTTTTTTATCTTCAGGCCAGCGCATTTTACGCGTTAACGCGCGACAAAAACCCGCTCACCATTAAAGTCGTGGTAAGCGCCGGTAAAGAAATTTTCGCGGCTTTCTTATTGTTAACCTTGAAAGCCGGTTTGTTGCTGATGCTCATTTTAAATGTATCGCTCTATATAGCGATGCTGATTACCGGTCATGACCTGCAAACCGTGGTGAACGCGATTGCGCCGTTCGGAGTGAGCATCGGCTTGTTGGCTTTTATTTTTGTTTATTGGCTGCCGTATGTATTTGTGCACCGCGAATTTCGTTTGTTCACGAGTCTGCGGCGCGCGCTGAAAATTGCCTGGACGCGTCTGGCGCATTGCGGATTTCTGGCGCTGTTAGTAATTGCGCCAATAGTGGTGTCCGAGCTTTTGCCCGCGGCCAGTCCTGCATGGCTCGATTTATCGATGAGCGTACTCAGCGGCCTGCTCAGCTGGATCGCCTACCTCTATTGCGTCCAAGTATTGCAGCAAAATCCAACGCTCGGCGCCGCAGCGGCTTGAGCAGGTGTCGCGCCAAACCTCGATAAGTTCCTATATTTCCTTGAATTAACCAGGTGCGGACGGTAGACTGCGCGGCTCTGCTGCGGGGTGGAGCAGTCTGGCAGCTCGTCGGGCTCATAACCCGAAGGTCGTAGGTTCAAATCCTACCCCCGCTACCAATTTTTCTCGTCATTTTGTAATCCGATAGACAAGCTTTAATTCTCCTAAGTAATCATTAAACTTTTCATGAGTTTCAATTGTCAAAGTTATTTTCAAAGAACCTTAGCCGTGGAGAACAAAAACGAATTCAAAAATAAATAAACTCAGCCTTGTATTAATCGCGACGGCACTACTGGCAAGCGGATGCTCGACAGCGTCCAAAGTTAACAATGGGTCAGCAATGGTCCTGGAACAGCAAGGTAGTTTTGCTGTAGGTGGAACAATAACCACTCAGCCAGGGAAATTTGACCCGATCAAACAAGGTGCGTTCAATCCAGCCGGACCAGATTCAAAAGGTCAAACCAGACACGGCGATCATGCTTATGTCTTTTACCAAATCCCAGAGCACGCTCGAAAGCTTCCACTCGTATTTTGGCATGGCTATGGACAGTCATCTAAAACTTGGGAGACAACCCCCGATGGCCGCGAAGGATTTCAAAACATTTTCCTGCGCAGAAAATTTCCCGTTTATTTGATCGATCAACCTGGCCGCGGTAAAGCGGCAAAGCAAACAACCGGCACAACCATTACTGCTGCAGCCGATGAACAACTTTGGTTTGGTATATTCCGCTTCGGTGCATGGCCGAACTTCTATGATAACGTTTCATTTTCTCGTGACCCTGAAGCTCTCAACCAATTCTTTAGGCAAGCTGTGCCCGATACTGGGCCAGCCTTTCAATCTGACTTGTATGTTAACGCTGTATCAGCGCTCTTCGACAAAATCGGAGAAGGAATTCTCGTTACACATTCAGCAAGTGGAAGTCTCGGCTGGAAAACAGCACTCAAAAACAAAAATGTTCGCGCCATTATATCTCTTGAGCCAGGCGGTGACTTTATTTTTCCGGAAGGTGAAAAAATTGAACCTACAAAAATCGGGACTCGCGTCGTTCAACCAGCGACGATTCCTGAATCGGAGTTCGTGAAATTTACGAAGATCCCAATTATCATCTACTATGGCGATAACATTCCTGATCAGCCAAGCGAAAATCCAGGAAAGGAACAGTGGCGGACCTTTTTTGCAATCGCGCGAAAGTGGGCTCAACTCGTAAATCAATACGGGGGAGATGCGCAAGTTGTTCATTTGCCCGAAATCAACATCAGGGGAAACACGCACTTCATGATGTCTGATTTGAACAACCTACAGGTTGCAGATCAGATTTCAAAGTTTTTAAGTGAGAAAAAATTAGATCAATAGAAAGAAAGTTGCCATGGCATCAACAGTTTTAAAAATCGGTCTATCAGTCGCTCTCATTTCGGTCGTTGGACTCGGCGATGTCAGCGCTCAATCTCTAGAAGCAAAAGAAATAAAAAAAGTAAAAGCACCAAGAACATCAATTGAAGCCATGAAAGAGTTGTCGCCTGAGTTTGCAAAATTCACAGACGAAGTTCTCTTTGACGACATCTGGAATCGTCCGGGCCTTTCCGCCAGAGATAAAAGTTTAATTACAATTTCTGTTTTGGTGGCGATGGGACGTGGCGAACAAGCTGAATCTCATATCAAACTAGGTCTCGAGAATGGGTTAACTGAGAAAGAGATCGAAGCAGCTATGACACATATCGCATTTTACGCTGGATGGCCGAGTGCTGTCGTTGGGCTCCAAAGGCTCAAAGCTGTGAAAGATCAAAAAGGTAAAAAATGAAAAAAGGCAAAAATTAAAAGGAGTTTTCGCATGATAAGCACAACATTGATGGCCTCTGTTTTGGCAACCATGGCCAGCATGACGCCGAACGAAGCTGCGGCACTCGATTACAAAAAAAATCCGTTCACGCTGGTCTATGACGGCGCGATCACGAAAAACAAGCCTGGCAAGGTCAATATCCACCCAGTTAAATATAAGCTCAATGGACTCGATATTGCCGCGAACGTCTACACACCGGCGAACTACGATAAGAATAAGAAATATTCGGCAATCGCCGTAGCCCATCCGAACGGCGGTGTGAAAGAGCAGACCGCGGGATTATACGCACAGCACTTGGCGGAAGAGGGCTACATCACGATCACTGCAGATGCAGCTTATCAGGGTGCTAGCGGCGGTAAGCCGCGCAGTGTGGACAAACCCGCAAACCGTATCGAAGACATTCACGGTATGGCGGACTTTATCACTCGCTATCCGGGCGTCGATAGCTCGCGCTTAGGTCTTCTGGGAATTTGTGGCGGCGGTGGTTACTCGCTAGCCGCAGCAAAAACCGATAAGCGTTTCAAAATGATCGCAACCTTAAGCATGTTCAATTCCGGACGAGCTCGTCGCAATGGTTACCAGGATTCGCAATTGAGCACCATTCAAGAACGTATGAAGCAGGCTTCGGATGCGCGAGCGCAAGAAGCTGCTGGTGGAAAAGTGATGTATTCAGGGGATGCAGACCTAACGGATGAGCAGATCGAAAAGCTACCATATGACCTGTATCGTCAGGGGTATCATTACTATTGGCGAACGAACGCACATCCCGGCTCAACGTTTAAGTACACAACGAGCAGTTTGCTTGACCTGATGAGCTGGGACGCCACCGACCAAATTGAACTGATCGACCAGCCGCTGTTGATGATTGCTGGTAGCAAGGCCGACAGCTTTTATATGACTGAGGATGCTTTTAAAAAGGCGACAGGCACTAAGGAAAAAGAACTCTATAAAATTGAGGGTGCCACTCATATCGAAACATACTGGGTACCCAAATATGTAAACGCAGCAATGGACAAGCTTAATCCATTTTTCGGCAAGATGAAGCGATGAGGAATCGATTTAGAAAAAAACAAAATGGCGAGAGCTTCGCTTTTATGAAGGAGAAAAAAATATGGAACAAATTTTATCCCGAAGAGAAATGTTAAAACTAAGCACCGTGGCGGCAGGAACAGTAGCAATATCGGGTGTTGCCGGCTGTGCTAGCTTCACAGGTGGAGGCAACGCAGGTACAGGTGCTTCAAATTCAACATCGACACTTCCGAAACGCAAACTTGGTGCGCTTGAAGTTTCAGGAATTGGCATGGGCGCTATGAACACTGTCGCAGGTTACTACGGCCCAGGTATTGAACGCGCTGACGCCATTAAACTAATTCGAGCGGCCTATGATCAAGGTGTACGATTTTTTGATACGGCTCAGGTTTACGGTCCGTTTTTGAGTGAAGACTACCTTGGTGAAGCCGCGTCACCTTTCCGAAATGATGTGGTGATTTCTACAAAATTTGGATTCAATTTAGAAGGCGGCGATCGTGGTGGCATTGATAGCAGTCGCCAAGTAATTATTCGATCCGTTGAGGCAAGTCTTAAGCGTCTTAGGACGGACCACATTGATTTATTTTATCAACACAGAGTTGATCCAAAAGTTCCAATCGAAGAAGTTGCAGACACAGTTCAAGATTTAATTAAACAAGGTAAAGTAAAGCACTTCGGTCTTTCGCAGGCGGGTGAAGCAACTATTCGTAGAGCTCATAAAGTGCAAGCCGTGACTGCGATTCAAAATGAATATTCATTCTGGACAAGAGATCCAGAAATTGAAGTTCTAGCTGTTTGTGAGGAATTAGGAATTGGATTTGTTCCATGGAGTCCTCTCGGTATGGGTTACCTCACTGGAAAATCGTTCTCTCCAATTGAGCAGCTTGATCAGAAAACTGACTTAAGAGCGATAGCAAAATTTCCGCGCTGGACAAAGGAAGCTATCGAAGCCAATCGCCCACTTGTAGAGCTACTTGCCAGAGTTGGCGATAGAAGAGGAGCAACACCGGGACAAACAGCACTTGCTTGGCTGATTCATAAAAGACCATTCATTGTTCCAATTCCTGGAACAAGAAAAATTGCGCACATGAAAGAAAATGTAGCTGCTATTAATGTAAAGCTCACGGATTCAGATATGCAAGAACTCGAAAGTGGATTTAAGAAAATAGGAGTTGTTGGCAAAAATGCTCCGCCAGCTCTCCTTGAAGCTCATGATATCGGATCATTCTTGGAATCAAGCTCAAAAGGGACGTACGGACTTTCTCCACTTCCGAAAATCAGGAAAGCAATATGAAAAAGCGAGTACTAGGAAAAAGTGGTCTTGAAATATCAGCGATAGGTTTCGGTGCGATGGGCATGAGCTCATGGCTATGAGCCACCTAAAGACAAAAAAGAAATGATCAAGGTTCTACCACCTATGCTTGCCGCTTATAATGCATGTAAACATGGAGTAGTCGGCCTTACAAAATGTACGGGCGTCGAATACGCATCGCAAGGCATTCGCGTGAACGCGATCTGGCTGTAGCCATTATTGGATTTGCAGCGCACGCCGAAGAACCGAAACCGGTAATGAAAGTGATCGCGGTAAAGAACGAAGCTTCGGTCACGGTGCCCGCGGAAAACTTCACGGGTTCTGCGCGTGTGACCATGGTTGTTAAAGGCGAAGATCCCTCTAATTTAAGCTGCGGATACGTAGAATTCCAACCTGGAGCAAGATCGAACTGGCATACACATCCAAAGGGCCAGCTCTTGATAGTAACCGACGGAGAAGGCCGCATTCAGGAATGGAGAAAGCCAGTCCAAGTGATAAAACCAGGAGACGTTGTTTGGACTCCACCAGGAGTTAAGCACTGGCATGGAGCTTCACCGACGAGTTCTATGACCCATGCGGCAGTAACAGAGACGTTAGATGGAAAATCAGTGCAGTGGATGGAACATGTGACGGATGAACAGTACAAGGCGCAAGCAAAGTGAGATTCTACATGCGACAGTTTCCTATTTCGCTTGTCTGGCCATACTGATGATTGCCCTGGAGAATATTTGTGAAGCCGCGAAAGTTGAGAAAAATATGACCACTCGAAAAATTATTTTTCTAAATGCTAGTAAAAATCGCGAAGGGAATACGGCCACTCTCGCGAAAATAGTGTTACGAGGGCTCGATTACAAATTCGTAAATTTAGTTGATTACCATATAAACCAAATCGACCAAGAGTCTAAAACAGATCAAAAAATGGAAGTTATCGATCAACTTGAACATTCAAATGTGATTGTCATCGGTACACCGGTCTACTGGTCGGATATGACAGGTTACTTAAAGACGTTCATTGATCGACTTAGTCTGGATACGGATAAAGATCGACTCAAAGGTGCTGACGTATATTTAATTATTCAAGGGACAGAACCATCGGATGCAATCAATGGTATTACAACTGTGATCGAACACGTCTCTAAGCGTTTCAAACTAAACTACAAAGGCCTTATCAGAAACGAAGCTGAAGCTTGCTCTGTGAACAAGCAGCTTTCGAAATAATATTGATCATTAATGGAAGTTTACGTCCTGGTCTGCTTTCAAAAGCAAAACCCTCGCGTTGATGGGGAAGATCAAATTTGACCTAGAATTCCCAGATTTAATTCGAATCCGCGGGTCAGCTATTCAAAACTTGCCCAGTCAATTTTGCCTAATTATTATTTCCTTCAAAACCCTTCGCATGACTATTACCTGCTAACTACTGGATATAACTAGGCGTTACCAGCATTACTAACCGCTACCAAATTCCAAGAGCCCCGCTAGAGTCTTTCTAAGTTTCCCGCAGGACTAGCTTTCGGTACTTTCCAATTCCGCTGGAAGTGCTTATAATTCAGCCGGGTTTTTAGCTGTCGCAAGAATAAGTACGAAGTGGGCCGCGTGCCCACTTTTGTTTTATGGGGTATGAAGTTTATGCACGGTTCGCGGGCGGATTTGCGAAAACTGCTGGAGCCAGGCGTCAATGCTTTGGGCTTTGAGCTGGTGGACGTGGAACTGGCCGGTGGCCAGCATCACTCGACCTTGCGAGTTTATATCGACGGGCCGCGCGGCGTGAACGTGGACGACTGCGCCGCCGTGAGCCGGCAGCTTTCGGCGTTATTGGATGTCGAAGACCCTTTGCCGGGAAGTTATTCTCTCGAGGTGTCATCGCCGGGGCTCGATCGGCCGTTGGTGAAACCGGAAGACTTCAAACGCTTTATCGGCGAGACGGTCAAAGTAAAAATGCATCAGCCGCTGCTCGGACGCAAAAATTTTTCCGGGCGCTTGGTGGAAGTAGCAGAAAATCACGTGGTGGTGGAAGTAGACAAAGAGCATTTTGATTTGGCGTTCGAGGGTATGGAACGGGCACGTTTGGTGCCGCGATTCTGAACGCTGGAGGAGAGCGAGACGATGGGAAACGAAGTGTTATTGATTGTCGATGCGGTGTCGCGCGAAAAAGGCGTCGACAAAGAAATTATTTTCCAAGCGCTGGAAGCCGCGCTTGCAACCGCCACGCGTAAACGCCACAAGGGCGACATTGACGCGCGCGTCGCCATCCATCGCGATAATGGCACATACGATACGTTTCGTCGCTGGGAAGTAATTGCAGACGAAGCCGAGCTGGTCGAATTTCCCGATCGCCAATATAAACTGGCCGAAGCGCGCGAGAAAAATCCCAATATTCAAGTGGGCGAATTCATTGAAGTGCCGCTCGAAGCCGTCGAATTCGGGCGCATTGCCGCGCAAGCCGCGAAACAAGTGATCATGCAGAAAGTGCGCGAGGCTGAGCGCGAGCAGATCGTCAAGCTTTATAAAGACCGTCAAGGCGAAATGGTCACGGGCGTGGTCAAGCGCTTGGAGCGCGGCGACGCCGTGGTCGATCTCGGCAACGCCGAAGCCTTGTTATCCAAGACCAGCATGATCGCGCGCGAAGGTTTGCGCCCCGGCGATCGCATTCGCGCCTTGCTCGAAGAAGTGAAATCGGTGCCGCGCGGTCCGCAATTGTTTCTATCGCGCGTGGCGCCCAAATTATTGATCGAACTCTTTAAGCTCGAAGTCCCCGAAGCCGGCGAAGGCTTGATCACTATCCACGGCGCGGCGCGCGATTCCGGTCTGCGCGCCAAAATCGCGGTCAGCTCGTCCGATCCGCGCATCGATCCGATCGGCGCTTGCGTGGGCATGCGCGGTTCGCGCGTGCAAAGCGTGTCCAACGAATTGGCCGGCGAGCGCGTCGACATCATTCAATGGTCGGAGAATCCGGCGCAGTTCGTTATTAATTCACTCGCGCCCGCCGAAGTGCAATCCATCGTCGTCGACGAGGAAGCGCACAGCATGGACGTGATCGTGGACGAAAAACAATTGTCGCAATCCATCGGCCGCGGCGGTCAGAACGTGCGTCTGGCGTCCGAGCTCACCGGCTGGGAACTTAACATCATGACCGAAGAGTCGGCGCAGGAAAAAGGCACGCAAGAAGCCGCCAACGCCATCAAAGTGTTCATGGAACAACTCGACGTCGACGAAAACGTCGCCACCGTTTTAGTGCAAGAAGGCTTCACCAATCTGGAAGAAGTCGCTTACGTGCCCAAGCAAGAATTGTTGGCGATCGAAGAATTCGACGATGAGTTAATCGAAGAGCTGCGCAATCGTGCGCGCGATTTGTTATTGACCAAGGCTATCGCCCAGGAAGAAAAAATCAGCTTGGCAGAACCGGCCAAAGATTTGCTGGAAATGCCGGGCATGGATGAACATACCGCGCATTTGCTGGCGTCGCGCGGCATTAAAACCATGGAAGAATTGGCCGAACAAGCAGTGGATGAATTGCTCGAAGTCGAAGGCATCACGGAAGAACGCGCGCGCGAACTGATCATGACGGCGCGCGCGCCGTGGTTTGAAGATAAACAGGCCGGGTAACTTTAGAATCCGTAACAAAAAGAAAATAGACAGGATTCACAGGATTAACAAGATTTTTATTCACAAAATTCTTAATCCGGTAAATCCTGTTAATCTTGTCCATTCATTTTGTTAGGAACTCTTAAGGAGTTTATGACGCTGACCACTATCAAAGGATTCGCAGAACAGATCGGCATTCCGTCGGAGACGTTGTTGCGTCAGCTGGCCGAGGCCGGTGTCGCCGCCAAAAAAGCCGACGACGCCTTAAGCGACGAAGAAAAGGAAAAATTATTTCAGTTTTTGCGCGCCAGCCACGGCGCCGACGATGAAAATTCGGCGCGCAAAAAGATTACCCTCAAGCGCAAATCCACCAGCCAAGTGGTACAAGCCACGCGCACCGGCGCCAGCCGCACAGTGCAAGTCGAGGTGCGCAAGAAGCGCACCTTCGTTAAACGCGGTCCCGCGGAAGAAGTTCCTGTTGCACCCGAACCAGTGGCGGTTGCCGAAGCCGTTGCGCCGGTTGTTCCCGCGCCGGTCGAAGTCAGTACGCCGCCGCCCGCATCGACGCCCATTGCCGCTACGACGACAACGCCGGTAGAAGCCAAGACTGCGCCGGCCGCGGAAGCGCCCGCTGTCGCCGCCAAGCCGGCAGTCGCTGCGAAACCGGAAGCGGCGAAAGAAGTTAAGAAGCCGCATAAAGAAAAACACGAGAAGGGAAAGAAAGAGCGCTTGCAGAAAATGCAAGAACGCGAGCGCGGCGAATTGCACTTGGCCGAAGGCAAGAAAGTCCGGCGCAAGATGAAAACCGCCGCCAAGAGACCGGTGGTCACCAGTGTCACCGGACAACACGGATTCGAAAGACCGACCATGCCTATCGTGCACGACGTGGCGTTGCCGGAAACCATTACCGTCGCCGAGTTGGCGCAACGCATGTCGATCAAGGCCGCCGAAGTCATCAAGACGCTCATGCAAATGGGCAGCATGGTGACGATCAATCAAGTATTGGATCGCGACACCGCGACACTCGTGGTCGAAGAAATGGGTCACGTCGTCAAAGAAGCCAAGCCTTCCGATCCGGAAGCCTTGCTGGCTTCGCCGCAGGCGGCGACGGTTGCCGAAGCTGAACCGCGTCCGCCGGTGGTCACGGTCATGGGCCACGTCGATCACGGCAAAACTTCTTTGCTCGATTACATTCGTAAAGCCAAAGTGGCTTCCGGCGAAGCCGGCGGCATCACACAACACATCGGCGCGTATCATGTCGAGACGCCGCGCGGCGTCGTGACTTTTCTCGATACCCCCGGTCACGAAGCTTTTACCGCGATGCGTGCACGCGGCGCTAAGGCAACCGACATCGTCATTCTGGTGGTCGCGGCCGACGACGGCGTGATGCCGCAGACGGTGGAAGCGGTGCATCACGCGCGCAACGCCAAGGTGCCCTTGGTGATCGCGGTGAATAAAATCGACAAGCCCGAAGCGCAACCGGATCGCGTGCGTCAAGAATTGACGAAACATGAAGTCGTCGCCGAAGAATGGGGCGGCAATGAAATTTTTGTAAACGTTTCCGCCAAAACCGGCGAAGGCATCGATCGCTTGCTCGAAGCGGTGTTGTTGCAAGCCGAGGTGTTGGAACTGAAAGCACCCAAGACCGGACCGGCTTCCGGTTTGGTGGTGGAAGCGCGTCTCGATAAAGGCCGCGGCCCGGTGGCCACGGTGCTGGTGCAGCGCGGTACGTTGCGCAAGGGTGACGTGCTGTTAGCCGGCCGTGAATTCGGACGCGTACGCGCCATGCTCGATGAGAAAGGCCATCCGGTAAAAGAAGCCGGCCCATCCATTCCGGTGGAAATTCAAGGACTCTCGGGCGTGCCGAGCGCCGGCGATGAAGTCGCCGTGGTCGAGTCGGAACGCAAAGCGCGCGAAATCGCGCTGTACCGCCAAGGCAAATTCAAAGACGTGCAGCTGGCGCGCCAACAAGCCGCCAAACTTACGAATGTGTTCGACCAGTTGAAGGAAAACGAAGAAGCCAAGACTTTGAACCTGATCATCAAGGCCGACGTGCAAGGTTCGGTCGAGGCGCTCACCGCGGCGTTGGAAAAAAATTCCACCACCGAGGTCAAAGTGCGAGTGGTGCACGGCATGGTCGGTGGCATCACCGAATCGGATGTAAACCTGGCGGTGGCTTCAAGCGCCGTCATCATTGGCTTTAACGTGCGCGCCGACAGCACCGCGCGCAAGTTGATCGAACATCAGGGTGTCGACGTACATTATTACAACGTCATTTACGACGCGGTCGACGAAGTCAAAGCCGCCATGGGCGGCATGTTGAAGCCGCATGTCAAAGAACAATTGCTCGGCTTGGCCGAAGTACGCGACGTGTTCCGCTCGCCGAAGATGGGCGCGGTCGCGGGTTGTTACGTGGTCGAAGGCTCGGTGCGACGCAATCGGCCGATCCGGGTGTTGCGCGATAACGTAGTGATCTTCGAAGGCGAGCTCGAATCCTTGCGCCGCTTTAAAGACGACGTGAATGAAGTCAAGGCCGGCACCGAATGCGGCATCGCCGTCAAGAATTACAACGATGTGAAGGTAGGCGATCACATCGAGGTGTTCGAGAAGATCGAGGTCGCGCGGACGTTGTAATAGTTTTAATGGACAGGATTAACAGGATTTACGGGATAAAACCTAAGTCTGTTAAACCTATCCATCCTGATTAATCCTGTAAATCCTGTCTATTTTTTTTACAGTCATGCAAAAAGATTCCAATCGGCCGCGGCGTGTCGCGGAACTTATCAAGCGTGAATTGGCAATGCTGATCGCGCGCGAACTCGACGATCCGCACGCGCATGACGTGACCCTCACCAGCGCGGAAGTGTCGCGCGACATGTCGTCGGCGCGGATTTATTTTTCAATGCTGAGCGGCGCCGCCGAAGCCAAAAAAACCGTCAAGTCGCTCAATCGCGCCGCGGGTTTTTTGCGCCACGCCTTGATGCAGCGCTTGAGTCTGCGCACCGTGCCGGCATTGCGATTTTATTTCGACGAATCGGTGGAACGCGGCGCGCGCATCGACAGTTTGATCGAGCAAGCCTTGGCCGAAGACAAAACTCACAAGGAATAATCGTGCGCACCCGCCGTCATTGTGCCGCGGTCAGCGGGGTGTTGCTGCTGGATAAACCCGTGGGACTGACTTCCAATCAAGCCTTGCAAACCGCCAAGCGCTTATTGAATGCCTGCAAGGCTGGGCACACCGGCAGTCTCGATCCGATCGCCACCGGTTTGTTGCCCTTGTGTTTCGGCGAAGCCACGAAGCTGTCGCAATTTTTATTGGACGCCGATAAACGTTATTGGGCGGTGTTTCGATTAGGCCAGAGCACCACGACTTACGACAGCGAAGGCGAAGTGACCGCGACGCGGCCGGTCAGATCGGTGCTGCGCGATATTCAACAATCGCTGCACAGTTTTCAGGGAGCCATCGAACAAATTCCACCGATGTATTCGGCTATCAAGCATGCCGGCGAAGCGCTGTATAAATTGGCGCGCGCCGGCGTGGAAGTCGAGCGCGCTGCGCGCCCCGTGACAGTGCACGAAATTAAAGTTTTAGACTTTCAAGACAACTTGCTCACGCTGGAAATCGCTTGCTCCAAGGGCACCTATATCCGCAGTCTGGCGCACGATCTGGGCGAAGCCTTGGGCTGTGGCGCGCACGTGGTGCAGTTGCGTCGCTTGAGTGTCGGTGATGTCGATATTGAGAAGGTCGTGTCCCTGGAACGCTTACAGGCTCTGCCCGGCCCCACGGAATGCGCCGAACTGCTGCAACCGGTGGATAGCATGCTGGGTGCGATTCCAGCGATTAATCTGACTCCGTTGGCGGCACATTATTTAAAACAAGGGCAAGCGGTGACGGCGCGACATCAATGCGTCCCCGGCTGGGTGCGCTTATATGACGGCGAACAGCGGTTTCTGGGCATGGGCGAAGTCCAAGATGACGGTCGTGTGGCCCCGCGCCGTTTATTAGCACAGGATGAAAACGTCTGAAACAAGCACTTTTTACATAAAGCGCGCGGAAATATCCCCCAGAATATTGGCGGTTGAGGCGGGGTGTCCCCGCAGGTAGAATACGCGCCCTCCAAAGGCAACTGTCAGCAAACTGAGGTAAATACGAATGGCTGTCACCACCGAGACCAAGTCCAAGGTCATGCAGGATTATCAGATTCACGCCGGCGACACCGGCTCGCCGGAAGTTCAGGTGGCGCTGTTGTCCACGCAGATCGAAGAATTATCCGCGCATTTTCAAACCCATCCCAAAGATCATCATTCACGTATCGGCTTGCTTAAGATGGTCAACAAGCGGCGTCAATTGCTTGAGTATCTCAAGAAGACCGACGGCGATCGCTATCGTGCGCTGATCGAGCGTCTGGGTTTGCGCAAGTAAGAATCAACTAATCCGTAAAAAAAATGAAACCAGCCGGCCACAGAGTACACAGAGATTACCGAGAAAAACAAATTTCCTCTTTATATCTCTGTGATCTCTGCGGCCTAGGTTTTTGAATTTCATTTTGATACCGGCTCTGCGTCAGTAACGAAGTAACTCGAGGACAAGGCTTTGGCAAAAATCACGAAATCATTTCAGTATGGCAGTCATACCGTTACTTTAGAAACCGGCGAAATCGCGCGTCAATCGAGCGGCGCTTGCATGGCCAGCATGGGCGACACCGTGATATTAGCCACCGCCGTGGCCATGAAAGATCCGATGCCGGGAAAAGATTTCTTCCCGATGACCGTGGATTACCAAGAACGCACCTACGCCGCCGGCCGCATTCCCGGCGGATTTTTCAAACGCGAAGGCCGCCCCTCGGAAAAAGAAATTCTTACCTCGCGCTTGATCGACCGTCCGATACGCCCGCTGTTCCCCGAAGGATTCACCAACGAAGTGCAAATCATCGTCACCGTGGTGTCGATGGATCCGAATATCGATCCGGATATCGTTTCCTTGATCGGCGCCTCGGCGGCGCTAAAACTTTCGGGCGCGCCGTTTAACGGCCCGATCGGCGCCGCGCGCGTCGGCTACAAAGACGGAAAATATTTGCTCAACCCGGGCAATAAAGAAATTGAAGAGTCGCAGCTTAACCTGGTGGTCGCTGGCACTCAGAAAGCCGTATTGATGGTGGAGTCGGAAGCCAAAGAATTATCCGAAGACGTCATGCTCGGCGCCGTGGTGTTTGGTCACGAACAAATGCA
>JACQBD010000092.1 GCA_016194665.1 Gammaproteobacteria bacterium | reverse complement strand
CTGATCAGATCGCGGTATTGCGGCTTGTGCATGTGCCAGCACAACACCAGCTTGAGGCGTGCTTCATCGGGCATGGTGCAACTCTTGACCCAGCATTTCTGGCGTGACCAAGGTAACGCCGCGCTTGGTCACTAAAAAACGCTTGGCGTCTTCTTCGAAATCTTCGCCGATCACCATGCCTTCCGGAATCTGGCAACCTTTGTCGATCACCACGCGGCGCAAGCGGCAATGCCGGCCGATGGTCACGTCGGGCAAGATCACCGCGTCTTCGATTTTGCAAAACGAATGCACTTTGACGTCGGAAAATAACAGCGAGTGGCGCACTTGCGAGCCGGAGATGATGCAGCCGCCCGACACCATCGAGTCCACGGCCATGCCGCGGCGATCTTCGTCGTCGAACACGAACTTGGCCGGCGGCAATTGTTCCTGGTAAGTCCAAATCGGCCACACGTTATCGTAAAGATTAAGTTCCGGCGTGACCGACACGAGCTCGATGTTGGCTTCGTAAAAAGCGTCCACGGTGCCGACGTCGCGCCAATACGGTTGCTTGCCGCTGACCGGATCTTGAAACGGATAGGCCATGACGCGATACGACTCGATGATCGAAGGAATAATGTTCTTGCCGAAATCGTGGTCCGAATAAGGCATGTCGGCGTCGCGCACCAATTGCTCGTACAAAAACTTGGTATTGAAAATATAAATGCCCATGGACGCGAGCGCGACGTCGGTGCGGCCCGGCATGCATCCGGGAACCTCGGGTTTTTCTTGGAAGTCGATGATGCGCCCAGCCTGGTCCACCGTCATCACGCCGAATTCGTGCGCGCGCGCCACCGGCACTTCCACGCACGCGACCGTGACGTCGGCGTTCGACTCTTGATGGTGCAACAGCATTGCGCCGTAATCCATTTTATAAACGTGATCGCCGGCCAATATCAAAACGAAACTGGGATCGTGATTGCGGATGATGTCGAGGTTTTGATATATGGCGTCGGCGGTGCCGGTGTACCACGACGTTTCGATGCGTTGCTGCGCCGGCAACAACTCCACGAACTCGCCGAGCTCGCCGCGCAAAAATCCCCAGCCCTTTTGAATGTGGCGGATGAGCGAGTGCGCTTTATATTGCGTCAGCACGCCGACGCGGCGGATGCCGGAATTCATGCAATTGGAAAGCGGAAAATCGATGATGCGGAATTTGCCGCCGAAAGGCACCGCCGGTTTGGCGCGCCACAAGGTCAGATGTTTCAAACGCGAACCGCGGCCGCCGGCGAGAATTAAGGCCAAGGTATCGTGTGTCAGCCGTGTTACCTGGCGTGCCGTGTGACCACGATGCATGCTCGTGCCGTCCTTTTTTCTCAAATGTCTGCGCCTTTAAAATCCTAACCCTCGCTTAAGAATTTACCATAACGGCGTGAATTGAAATACACTTACCGCCTCGACAAAAGGAATTTAGCGGCGACGCGAACAGCGCCGCCCACCAAGACTATCGAACCATCGCCTGATTCAAACTCAACGTGCCTAAGATTCTTTTCGTCGCGAGCGAAGCCCACCCGCTGATCAAAACCGGCGGACTGGCCGACATCGCCGGCAGCCTGCCGCCGGCGCTGGCCGCGCAGCGCGCCGATGTGCGCTTGTTGTTGCCGGCTTATCGCGACGCTTTGAAACACGCCGGCACGCTCAAGCCCATTGCGCAATTCGCGGTGCCAGGCTTGGCGCAGTCGGTGCAGATATTCGAAGGCAAGTTATCTAATAGCTCTGTCACGCTTTGGCTGCTGGATTTTCCGCCGGCTTACGACCGCCCCGGCAATCCTTATGTCGATGCCCACGGTCGTCCGTGGCCGGACAATGCGCCGCGCTTTGCCTTGCTGGCGCGCGCCGCAGTCATGCTCGCACTCGGTCAAACATCGTTGCGTTGGAAACCGGATGTGGTGCACTGCCACGACTGGCAAACCGGATTGGTGCCGGCTTTATTGGCGCAAGCAGAAAATCGACCGGCGTCGGTTTTCACGATTCACAATCTGGCCTATCAAGGATTATTTTCTTATCAGACATTCGTCGCGCTGGGCTTGCCGGCGGCGCTGTGGTCGTTCGAGGCGCTGGAGTTTTACGGTCAAATGTCTTTTATCAAAGGCGGCTTGGTGTTCGCCGACCGTTTGACGACGGTAAGCCCGACTTATGCGCGCGAAATTCAAACGCCGGAATTTGGCTGTGGTCTCGATGGCCTGCTGCGTTATCGCGCCGATCGCTTGAGCGGAATTTTAAACGGCATCGACGACGAAGTCTGGAATCCGGCGCAGGACGCGTATCTAACTAAATGTTATTCCGCGCGACGTCTGTTCAATAAACTCGCCAATAAACAGGCGCTGCAACAAGAACTCGGGCTAACGTCGAATCCGCAAACGCTGCTGCTCGGCGTCGTCGGCAGATTGGTGCAACAAAAAGGCATCGATCTTATTCTCGACGCCTTGGCCGACATCATGCAGCGTCCGATACAACTGGCGATTCTTGGCAGCGGCGAAACCGTCTATGAAACCGCTTTGCGCAAACTAGCGGCGCAACATCCCGGAAAATTGGCAGTGCGCATCGGCTATGACGAACGCTTGGCGCATCGCATCGAAGCCGGGGTCGACGGCTTTCTCATGCCGTCGCGCTTCGAGCCTTGTGGATTGAATCAGCTTTATAGTTTGCGTTACGGCACGATTCCCATCGTGCGCGGGGTGGGCGGATTGGCCGACACTGTCATCGATGCCACCGAAAAAAATCTAAAGGCAAACAAAGCCACCGGCATAGTTTTTCATGAAGCCAGCGCGGCGGCTTTAGTCGCCGCCATCGATCGCGCGCAATCTTTGCATCGAAACCCGCGGCTGTGGAAACAAATAATGCTTACGGGCATGCGTCAAGATTTCACTTGGGGTAGCCGCGCTCTCGACTATTTAAAACTTTATCGCAGCGCGCAACGTCATCTGCGCGATAAACCTAAGGGCGTTTAATAAAATACTTGTAGGCCGCCATAAGTCCCCTCTCCCTTCTGGGAGAGTTAGCGAACGAGGGAATAGTTAAGCAAACATATTGGTGCTCTAAGAAATGGCGCGTGGAACGCGCCCTACATTTTCTAAAAATTAAAAAATTTCCGTCATTCCCGCGCAAGCGGGAATCTATAGCTTGTCATCCATTTCAAAATGCCTGGATTCCCGCTTGCGCGGGAATGACGAATTATAAAGAATCCCAAACTCATATTAAATTTCGTTCCTGGTGAGTTTTCACTTCACCGCGTTGCCGCCTTGCAAAATCTTCCAACTGCCGCGTGATCGCGGCGAAGGCGTTGCGGATGGCAATGTAAACATCTTCGTCCTGCGCGCGGTTCGCCACCAGTTCGGCGCCCGGCACGGTAAGGTCGATATGCGCGCTGTAAAGTTTTCCCTGGTGTTTATGCCGCTGCGGAGTTTCCACCACGACGCGGCAGGTCATGATGCGATCGGAAAAGCGTTTTAGTTTGTTGGCTTTCTCGCGAATGCGAGTTTCTACGGCTTCGGACTGCGG
This sequence comes from Gammaproteobacteria bacterium, assembly GCA_016194665.1. GTDB lineage: Bacteria > Pseudomonadota > Gammaproteobacteria > Acidiferrobacterales > Sulfurifustaceae > Sulfuricaulis. The sequence goes on along the minus strand of JACQBD010000092.1, from coordinate 10,039 downwards.
CATATCTTTCAAAGTGACTTGCACCTGCATGATACCCTCCGTCTTGAATACGACGATTCAACGAAAGCAGTGATGTTCCGCCTGTGAATTTTTAACTAACTCCTTTTCTCCTTTTTAAGAATCTCTGCGGTTGTGCGCCAGCGTAAAACAATCCGCGCGCCACAAACAAGCGACTTGATCGCACACCCCGTTGAAGGCCGTAGCGAAACAATCGAAATTACCTTCCTGACGCTGAATCGCCTTAATCAATTCGATTTTGTCTCCGCTGTTGGCCTTCATACCGTGTTGCCGGGCAATTTCACGTAATTGCTGAATTTTCATCGTTTCATCTCCTTAGAAAAAATATTGGCACCTCCCTGCGTTGCGGCCGTTTTAAATTATGATCCAGCCGTCATTTTCGACTTTGATATACGTCAATAAATCACAAGCGCCTGAGCGGCGCCAGAGCCATTCATCCGAGTCATAAATGTGGCCTAGGGCCTTTACAATTTCGGCCAAGAGTGGAAGGATGATAAAAGCTTAGACGGACGTTACAGTTTTTTATTGGTGCTAAAAAATAAGGGTAAGCCCATGGCAACTAAAACCCTCGAAGAATTGCGCACGCTCGCGCGCTCGCAGGGGATGAAAAACTACAGTAAATTGACGCGCGCCGAATTGGTGCAGCGTCTTGGCAAAGCAGACAATTCAAAACCTGCAGCAAAACCAGCCAAGCCAACGGCGCGCAAAAAAGAACCAGCAGCTAAATTAAAATCAGCGTCGTCCGTCGCCAAACCGGCACGCGCCAAAAGCAAGAAAAAAACCACGCCGCCGGCGATAGCGACCATATCGGATAAAGTTACTCCCACGGTTGAATGGGCGTATCACAGCACTCACTTATCCAGCGATGAAGAGCGCGTGGAAAACGCCAAATACGCCAGCGTGCTGCCGGGAAGCGTATCGCCGCATGCGCTGACCGCCGATCTCAACGAAGACATTGACAATCTTCCGCCGGTGACCGAGCCGATGTTATGTCTGCTGCCGCAGAAACCCGGCGTGCTGCACGGCTACTGGATCATCCCGTCGGGCAACGTCGCGCCGACGCATGCGCTTAAGCTGCGGCTCGGACGCATCGCCGCCAAAACGCTGGAGATCATCGAAGAAATTCCGCTGATCGAAACGCGCGGTCACTGGTACTTCCATTTGGACGAATCCACCGACATGGGTGAAGTTTATTTGCAACTCGGCTATTACGAAGCCAATGGAAATTTTGTCAGCGCCATTCGCCGCGGCATCGCGCGCATTCCCACACTGCACGCTTCCGAACAAACCGATCGCCTGTGGTGGGTCAGCGACGAACAATTCCGCGCCATGTATGTGCGCGCCGGCGGTTTCGTGCACGGCGCCAAGCTCGGCTGGGCCGCTTCCATCGGTAGTCCGAGCGGCGGTCCCAGCGCCTCTTCCGAACAATCGCCGCGCGCGGCTAAACAGAACAATCAAAAATAATAAACTCACTCACTTGTCCCTTCCCCCGTGAAGCCAGCATGCTGAGCGCTGCGGTTTGTCCCAGAGTGAATCATCCATCGAAAGAAACTCTGATTAGCTTATAAATGTAGGGTGCGTCCCACGCACCACTCGATAGGACGGTGCGTGGGACGCGCCCTAGATCGAATTATTCGAAGCTGCCCTGGATCACGCATCAGGTGCTTGGTTCACCCTCCTCTCTAAATTTAGCGAGATAAGAAGTAAAAAAAACGATGATTAACCGAAAGTTTTCCGGCACACTACCCTGAGTATGGATCCTAAAGGTTATCTCGCGCTGGTTTTGCATGCGCATCTGCCCTTCGTGCGCCACCCGGAGCACGCACGTTTTCTCGAAGAAGACTGGTTCTTCGAGGCGCTGACCGAAACTTACCTGCCTCTGCTTAATATTTTCGAGGGGCTCGCCAGCCATGGCGTGCATTTTCGCGTGACTATGTCGCTCACGCCGACTTTGCTGTCGATGATGACCGATCCCTTGTTGCAAAATCGTTATCTGCGTTACCTCGATGAACGCATCGAAGCTTTGGCCGGCGAACGCCGCCGCACCAAAAGCGATCCTTACTTTCATCCGGTGGTGTTGTTTTATTGCGATCTGTACACGCGTTTGCGTCGGCGTTTCGTCGAGCAAGATCGCCTCGATGTGACTCAAGCATTCCGTCGCCTGATGGAAGCCGGTTACCTCGACATTCTGACTTGCGGCGCGACTCACGGTTATCTGCCGCTGCTGGCGGTAAACGAAGAAAGCGTTTACGCACAGCTGTCGATGGCGGTGCGCACGCACCAACGCATTCTCGGCCGAAAACCGCGCGGCATTTGGCTGCCGGAATGCGGCTACAAACCCGGCGTCGATCGTCTGCTCAAAGAATTCGGCATCGAATATTTTATTTTAGATTCGCACGGCCTGCTCAATGCCGAACCGCGCCCGAAATACGGCGTGCACAGCCCGGTGCGCACACCGCAGGGGCCGGCCGCGTTCGGACGCGATTACGAATCCTCCAAACAAGTGTGGTCGGCGGATGAAGGCTATCCCGGCGATTCTTTGTACCGCGAATTTTATCGCGACGCCGGTTTCGATGTGCGCCAGCCGCACATTCAGAAAATGGCGCACGCGGGCATTGCCACTTTCACCGGCCTTAAGTATCACCGCATCACCGGTAAAACCGATTGGAAAGAACCGTATCATCCCGGCTGGGCGCGCGACCGCGCCGCGGAACACGCCGGCCACTTCATGTTCAATCGCCAGCAACCAGTGCAATGGCTGAATTCATTCTTCGACCGTCCGCCGGTGATACTCGCGCCTTACGACGCCGAACTCTTCGGCCACTGGTGGTTTGAAGGTCCGCAATGGATTGATTTTTTATTACGCAAGATTGCCTACGATCAAAACGATATTAAAACGATCACGCTGGGAGAATACGTGAATCGCTTCGGCGATATTCAACCGGTCACGCCGCCCGAATGCAGCTGGGGCGCCGGCGGATTTCACGAAGTATGGTTGAACGGCTCGAACGATTGGATTTATCCCTACCTGCACGCCGCCGCCGAACGCATGAGCGCGTTAGTGCAACGCTTTCCCAACGCCGACGGTTTATTGCGCTGGGCCCTCGACCAAGCCGCGCGCGAATTATTGCTGGCGCAATCCAGCGACTGGGCCTTCATTATGAAAACCGGGACCAGCGTGGACTACGCCGTGCGCCGCTTCAAAACCCACATTCACCGCTTCCATCGCATCGCCGCCATGGCCGAAACCGGCGGCTACGATGAAACCTATCTGCGCGAAGTCACCGCGCGCGATAGTTTGTTTCCGGATATGGATTATCGGATTTTTCAGAATAGACCGTGGGTTTAAAAAACTAGCTGAAAGTTACAGATCTTCTGGCTTGAGACCGGTATGTTTTGCAACGCGCGCCAACATGCGCGGACCAACTTCTTCTTTATCGTGAAATGCAAATACAAAATCCGGCCAGCCAGTACGCTGAAGAGTTTTGTGTGACCCGGATTCCCGCTTGACTGTCCAACCGATTCGCAACAAAGCAGCTAATACACGCCTAGCCTTAGCCGAACCCCAATGACTCATGCCGCCTTGAATGTAATGGTTATCGGTTCAGGCTTGCGCTCACCCTGATCAAGTCTTTCAGCCAAAACCCTCAAGGCCAATACTTCAGCCTTGGCCATCGCTTCATCGGATGTTTTGCCATAAGCGAGCACGCCCGGTAATTCATTGACCTCGGCGAGCCAACGGCCATCCTCTTCCCGCTCGTATTCAATGCTGTAATTCATGTAAAGGCTCTGAGTAACAAAGTTAACTAAGTTTACATCAAAACATGCTTTCTCGTTCACATGCTAACAAGCTAATTTCATCAAAAGGATAGCTTTAAGTTCAATCGACTATAGTTCCCATATTTGATCGCATCTCAACCTTAAATTCAGCCGGCTGGCGCAAAGTTTGATATACCACGCAATAACGCTCCGTGAGACGCAGCAAAGTGGCAAGCTGCTCTTGATTGGCATCGCTATCCACATCGAAACGCAGACGAATATTTTTGAACCCGACGCGCGCGTCTTTGGCCACGCCGAGCGTGCCGCGAAAATCCAAATCGCCTTCGGCGCTTATCGTGGCGTCACGCACAGGAATTCCCAAAGCCGTGGCCACGGCGGATAAAGTGACGCCCGCGCAACCCACCAGCGACTCAAGCAACATATCTCCCGAACACGCGGACAGCCCGCTGCCGCCCGAAGCCGGATGCAGCCCCGCCTCGATCATGGCCTTGCCAGTATCAACCTTGCATGTCACGCCTTCACCCAGGCGTCCGCTGGCACGCAGCGTTACGAGCGCGGTGGCGGGATCCGAACGGTATTTTTCTTTAATCGGATTTTGCAATGCTTTAAATTCTTCGGGTTTCATTCGGCACTCCGGTTATTTCCACTGGCTGGCAAAATAAATAATTATCAGGGCTATCGCGGCCCACAACATTAGCCCTGCCAGGGAACTCACTTGCTTGCGCTGGCGCATGAACATCGCCGGATTCTGGGCTTTCAATTCCGCCGCCAGTTTTTCCACGGCGTCTTTGGAATCTTTCAAATCTTTGCCGGTGGCGCTGCGATAAATTTTTATCGCTTCAATTTTATTATCCGCGTAAATGGCCTTGTTCACGGCCGTTAATTGTTCCGCGGTCAGTTCATTCGCCATGGTTAATCCTTTTATAAGGAGTCAGATTAAACGGCTCGCCGCCAAAGTGGCGCCGAGTAAACCGGGCTGTAAATTAATAATTATCTGCACCGGAATGTTCTCGACATACGGCGACATATTGCCTTTGCTGCGGAAGGCGCGCATAAATCGGTCGTCCTTTAGTTTGGAAATAATTTTAAGCGCGATACCGCCGGCGACATACACACCGCCGGTGGCGCCAGCCGTCAACGCCAGATTGCCGGCTTGCGCGCCATAGATGTCGACAAATAAATCCAGTGCTTGATTCGCGAGCGCATCGTGTTTTTCCAGCGCGGCATGCGTGATCACGGCAGCGGGATCGACGTCTTGCATGGCCGCGGCCACGGCGGGCGATTCCGGCGTGACGCCGCGTTGCTTGAGAAAGTGATACACCCGCGCCAGACCATGACCGGAAAGCACCAACTCATAAGAAGCATGGCCCACGGTTTTCAGCAAGTAGCGCACCAACTCGATTTGCAATTCATCGGTGGGCCCGATGTTCACATGGCCGCCTTCGGTGGCGACCGGTTCATAATGATCTTGATGCCAGATAAGTATTCCCTGCCCCAAGCCCGTGCCGGCGCCAAGCACCGCGCGCGGGGCCTGCGCCACCGCTTCGCCCTGTTGCAAAACCAATATGTCGTCGACGTCCAGCGCCTCGATGGCATAACCGACCGCCTGAAAATCATTAATAAGCAGCGCGCGCGTCAGGCCGAACTCTTGCGCCAGCTCATGGCTGTTGATTTCCCAAGGAAGGTTGGTGACTTTAACTTGCTGTCCCACGACGCTGGATTGAATGGGCCCGGCGATGCCGAAACAAGCGAACTTCACCTGCTCGCCGTTTTTCGCGCCGATAAACTCGCGCAACACGAATGAAAAATTTTTATATTTATTACTATCGAAACGCTGCTCGCGGACAACGCGGCAGCGGCCGACGCTGCATTCGGCGATGCGCAACAGCGTCTTCGTCCCCCCGATATCACCCGCCAGCACGCGCATCCTGGGTTATCCTTTTTGTCGTGAATCGATCATTACGTTGTGATGATGACAACAAGATTGATATACTAGCAAGCCCTAAGCCGGGGTGGCGGAACTGGTAGACGCGCCAGACTCAAAATCTGGTGGGAGCAATCTCGTGTCGGTTCGATTCCGACCCTCGGTACCATGCAAAACAAGGGGCCACAGCAATGTGGTCCTTTTTTCTTTTCAGCCCGAAATATCATTGTGTTAATTTTGCGCAGTGCTCTCCACAGCACGCGGCAAGGCAAGTCGATTGGCTTGCCTTGTGAATGCCCCGGCGGGGAACTCCTCTGCACCGTAAGCTTGACAAGCCCCATCGGCCATGCTTCTATCATTCTAACGACTATTGGAATGATACAAGCCATGCCCAACAGAAAACTCAAAAACCTTCTTTATGAACAGGTGGCGCGCATCGGCAAGGCGGCCTCCAGCCCCAAACGCCTCGAACTCATCGAGGTGCTGAGCCAAGGCGAAAAGAGCGTCGAACAGCTTGCCGCGGCCACGGACATCAGCGTGAAACTCGCGAGCGCGCACTTGAAAGAACTCAAGTCGGCGCGTCTGGCCGAGGCGCGGCGCGAGGGCAAGAAGATGTATTACCGTTTGGTGGACGTGCAGGTCGCGGAAATGTGGGTGATGTTGCGCCAGCTCGCGGAAGAGCGGTTACTGGAATTGCAAGCGGCCATGAAAGAAATGGTGTCGCATCCGCAGGAACTCGCCCCCGTGGGCGGCAAACAACTGTTGACACAAGCCAAGCGCGGCGATGTCACCGTCATCGACGTCCGTCCGGAAACCGAGTATCAAGCCGCGCATCTGCCACACGCGCGCTCGATTCCGCTTGCCGAATTGAAAGCGCGCCTCGGTGAGATCCCTAAGAGCAAACCGGTGGTGGCCTATTGTCGCGGCCCGTTCTGCCTGATGGCGAAAGAGGCTGTGGCGTTGCTGGCAAAAAAAGGCTTCAAGGCTTCGCGGCTTGAAGACGGTGTTGCCGAATGGCGCGTCAGCGGTCTACCGCTTGTGAACGAAACCTGAACATCATTATTGCGATTCAATTAAGGAGGCATCATGTTCTTCAAACAATTTGCTACTAAAGAGTCGACTCTCTCCTATTTCTTCGGTTGCGGCAGCCTCGGTAAGGCCGTGGCGGTGGACGTGGTTGCGGGCGACGAGCAGTGGTTCATCGATCAAGCCAAAGAAGCCAAGGTCACGATCACGCATGTCATCGACACTCATGTGCATGCCGATCATTACTCCGGCGGGCGCAAGCTAGCGCAACAGCTTAGCGCGCACTACTGCCTGCATGAAAGCGACGCCGAACTGGTGCAGTTCTCGTTTCACCCGTTGCACGACAACGACGTCATTGAAGCCGGCAACGTCATCATCAAAATATTGCATACGCCGGGTCATACGCTGGATAGCATCTGCCTACTGGTCACCGACAAACGCCGCGGCGAGCAGCCGTGGTTCGTGATTACCGGCGATACGCTGTTTGTTGGTGCGGTCGGTCGGCCCGATCTGGCCGGGCGCGAACAAGCGATGGCGGCCATGCTGTTCGACAGCATTCATTCCAAGCTGCTCACGCTTGCGGATGAAACCGAAATCTTTCCCGGCCATCAGGCCGGTAGCGTGTGCGGCGCCGGACTGTCGGGCAAGCCTTCGTCCACCATCGGGTCGGCCTGACACTCGGCATGATGCGCACCGTCATTCCAGCATTGGCCGAAACCGAGTTCGGCGTGCCCAAGGGCTCGTTCCTGTTGCTCACGGCATTTGTGGTGGCCTTCGGTTTCGTGAAAGGCACGCTCAACTTCGTCGCCGGGCGTTTGTCCGAACGGCTCGGGAGCAAGACCGTGCTGCTGCTCGGCTGGGCCGCGGCGATACCGATTCCGTTCATGATCCTGTACGCGCCGAGTTGGAATTGGATCGTCGCGGCAACGGTGTTGCTCGGCATGAATCAAGGCTTCACTTGGTCCATGACGCAGACCGCCAAGCTAGACCTCACGCGCGCCGATCAGCGCGGGCTGACCGTGGGACTCAATGAATTTTCAGGTTATGTCGGCGTCGCGATCGCGGGCATCATCACCGGCTATCTCGCCACCGCCTTCGGCCCGCGCATGGGACTTTTTATATTCGGCGCGGCAGTGATTATGACCGCGTTAATATTGACGGCACTGTGGGTGAAAGAAACGCTCGCCTGGGCGCATGCCGAAGGTGCGCGACATGCCGCCGGCCAAACCACCGGCCCGAAGCCACGCTTTCCACAGAACATCGCCGACCGCCCTAGCACTTGGGAAGTGTTTACGCTCATGTCCTGGCGTGACAAACGCATGGCCGCTATCAGCCAAGCGGGATTGGTGGAAAAATTTGTCGATGCCTTGATCTGGGTGGTGTATCCGGTGTATCTCTATGAACGCGGTTTGAATCTCGCGCACATCGGTTGGGTAATAGGCGTGTACGGTTTCGTGTGGGGCGGCTCGCAATTCTTTACCGGCCGGCTGTCCGATCGCATCGGGCGACAAAAACCTATTGTATGGGGCATGTGGCTTTGCGGTGTGGGCGTGGGCATGATGCTCATGGGTGCCAGTGTACTCTGGTGGTCCTTCTCAGCGGCCGTGACGGGTTTCGGTATGGCTCTGCTCTATCCGAACTTGAGTGCCGCGGTAGCCGATATCGCTCACCCCAACTGGCGCGGCTCCGCCATCGGTATTTACCGTTTCTGGCGTGACCTCGGATATGGCATTGGCGCTCTGGCGTTGGGGCTGGTGGCGAATATAAGTGGTACGATCAATTCCGGATTCTGGTTCGTCGTCAGCGCCATGTTGATATCGGGTTCGATCGTTTGGGTGTGGGGCGAAGAAACTCATCCGCGTCTGAATCCTGCTGCATAGGAAAAGAAATTATGGCAAAGTCGTTAATTATTTTACATTCATCACCCGAATCCACTGACAACCGAGCATTCACCGCCATGCGCTTAGCCGGCGCATTGCTGACGGATGACAAAGAAGTGGTTTTATTTTTAGTGGAAGATGGGGCAAAACTCGCTGACCCGAAACTGGGGGAAAACAATGCCTGTCGTGGTCTATTTTATGAAATGATGGATACGGGAATGCAGGTGCTTTTATGTGGCGCCACCATGCGCAAGATGGGTTGGGACGAAGGTCGCCTTGTGCCCGGTATAACAAAAAGTTCAATGAATGCGCTCAGCGCGCTAATGACAGAGGCCGACGACATCATAACGTTGTGAGTGGTTTGCGGGCAGTTAAAACTAGCCAACAGAAAACGCGGTTCGTTAACCCGATATCGTGATTCGATTATATTATATTTTGAAGACAAACACGTATGACAATGATCGCCTTGCGTACTCTTTTGTTATGCATCTTGTTATCGCTCAAGATGGCGCTTGCATCGGCGCAGTTGCCTGACACAGTTTTTCTCGAAGACTTGACCTGGACCGAACTCAAAAACCAAATCCACGATGGCAAAACCACCATCATCGTTCCCATCGGCGGAACCGAACAAAACGGACCGGCGATGGCGCTCGGCAAACATAACGTGCGAGTCAAAACATTGGCGGCACGGATTGCGCGGACTCTCGGCAATGCCTTGGTGGCGCCGGTAATCGCCTACGTGCCCGAAGGCAAACTGAACCCTCCGACAGAGCATATGCGCTTCCCCGGCACCATCACGATTCCGGACGATACGTTTGAGAAGACGCTCGACGCTGCCGCGCGTAGTTTAAAACTCCACGGTTTCCGGGATATCGTCTTCCTGGGTGACCACGGCGGTTACCAGAAGAACATCAAGGTCGTGGCACAGCGACTCAATCGCGACTGGGCGAAAACGCCCGCGCGCGCTCACGCTCTCGAGGAATACTATCGCGCCAGCGAAACAAGTTATGTGCAAGCGCTCAAAAGCCGGAGCTATCGCGATAGCGAGATTGGAACGCATGCTGGACTTGCCGATACCTCCCTGATGCTCGCCGTAGATCCAAGCGTGGTCCGCACCAATCAACTGACTGCTGATATCGACATGGATCGCGCGCATGGCGTGTATGGTGATCCGCGCCGCGCGAGCGCTGAGCTCGGGCAATTGGGAGTTAACGCTATCGTCACGCAAACGGTGGAGGCGATCAAGAAAGCGGTCGCTCATCGCTAAACCCCTTCTAGGGTTTCGGTGCATGGGTGATCGGGTTTAGGGAAGCTCTGATTAACCCCGCCGTTGGTGGCGAGCTTGTCGAACCATGAACGGCGGGCCCGTGTAATCAATTTCTTGTACTATTCGTCCTTCGACAAGCTCAGG
>JACQBD010000091.1 GCA_016194665.1 Gammaproteobacteria bacterium | reverse complement strand
CACCCTGGATTCCCGCTTCTCGAATGACGGCAAAGTTGTTCGGTGGGTTACGGCAAAAAACGCCTAACCCACCCTACATGAACTAAACGACCTTGCGAATTTTCAACTCGATACCATCCACTATAGGCAGCGGCAAGTTTTTATAAATCCGGAAGAGAATCCATTCCTCCAGCTTCAAGGGTTTTCGCATTAGCATAGACACCCTGAAAATCTGGAATCTCGCCATAGTAACTTTTGTTGTCGAGAAGAATATCGCGCTGGGCGTGTCGCAGGGCGGCTTGAATATAACGGCGAAGCATAGGTGCACCCTATGTCATTTAATTTGTTTCGATACCAGCGGAAATTTTTCAGGGTGGCGAATCGAGTCCACGGCTAGGTCAACATCGAGATCCGGCCAGTATAAGTGATGTGGCTGCGGCCATTCGACATTGAGTAACTGGCTTACAGGAGCGTCCTTGAACCAGGGGAATTTCGAGAAAGGCACGAACAGTTCTTCGTCGCTCAGCAGAATCCAGAACCCGTGCTTGGAGACATTAGTGATTTCAGCTACCGAAGTGTTTTTTCCAAGCTTTGCTGATTTCATTGACGTGATCCTCGATTAAATCTTTAACGACACGCAGATCGCGAGCTGGTATTCCATAATTCTGCGCCAATTCAATGCGCGGTTCCAGCCAGAATTTTGCTTCGCCCCGTTCACAGTAGACGTGTACGTGCATACGTGATTCTTCGCGCGAGAAGAAAAAGAAACGGTATCCTTTCTCTCGAAATATTGTTGGGCTCACAAATCCTGACCCGCTCTCGAAGTAATTTAAAGGATAGCAGGGATAGAAGGCGCAAGGCTAGGCGCTTACCCTACCCACACCCTCGCATTCCGAAACATCCGCATCCACGGCCCATCCTCGCCCCATGAATCCGGCCGCCAAGAATTGGCGACGGCGCGGAATACGCGTTCGGGATGCGGCATCAAGATCGTGACGCGTCCGTCCGGTGTGGTCAGGCCGGTGATGCCGTGCGGGGAGCCGTTGGGATTATAAGGATAGGTTTGCGTGAGATCGCCGCGGTTGTCGACGAAACACAGTGCTACTTGTTTATTCAGAATCACGCTTTCGATGTATTCGGGCTGGCGGAATTCGGCGCGGCCTTCGCCGTGCGCTACCGCGATCGGCAAGATCGAGCCTTGCATGCCTTGCAGCAAAATCGACGGATTCTGCGGAATTTGCACCATGCACACGCGCGCTTCGAATTGTTCCGAGGCGTTGCGCACGAAATGCGGCCAGTGTTCGGTGCCGGGAATAATTTCGTGCAGGTTCGACATCATTTGGCAGCCGTTGCAAATGCCCAAAGCGAATGTATCAGGACGAACAAAGAAGGCTGAAAACTCATCGCGCGCGCGCGAGTTAAATAATATCGACTTGGCCCAACCTTCGCCGGCGCCGAGCACGTCGCCGAAAGAAAATCCGCCGCAGGCCGCCAGGCCTTTAAAATCCTTGAGCGATACGCGCCCGGCGATCACGTCGCTCATGGTGACATCGACCGCGGTGAAGCCAGCGCGGTCGAAGGCCGCGGCCATTTCCATCTGGCCGTTCACGCCTTGTTCGCGCAAGATGGCGATGCGCGGACGTATGCCGCGGGCGATATAGGGCGCGGCGATTTTTTCTTCAGGATCGAAAGTGAGTTGCGCGTTCAAACCGGGATCGGCCATATCCAAAAGCCGGTCGTATTCTTGTTGCGCGCAGTGCGGATTATCGCGCAGCGCTTGCAGGCGATACGAGGTCTCGGACCAGGCGCGCTGCAGGTTGGCGCGCGAGTCGTAGAAAATTTCCTTGCGACCGTAATGAATGCTGATGATGTCGTCGGTGGTGAGTTCGCCGATGATGTAGGCGTGGCGAATTAAACCGGCTTTTTTCAATGCGCCCAATATGCCTTCGCGGCGTGAACGCGGAATTTGCAACACCGCGCCGAGCTCTTCGCTGAACAAAGCTGCGACCGGGTCGCTGCCGAGCGCAGCTAAATCGACGCGCAGGCCGCTGCGTCCGGCGAAGCTCATCTCGCACAGCGTGGCTAACAAGCCGCCATCGGAACGATCGTGATAGGCATAGGCGAAACCCAATTCGTTCAACGCTTGAATCACATGAAAGAATAAACGCAGCTCGCGCGGATCATCCACGTCGGGAGGCTCATCGCCGATTTTTCCATAAACCTGCGCCAGTGCCGACGCGCCTAAACGATTGCGGCCTTTGCCAAGATCAACCAACAGCAAATCGGTTTCGCCTTTGTCGCTGCGCAGTTGCGGCGTGAGTGTTTTGCGCACGTCCATAACCGGCGCAAACGCGGAAATAATTAACGACAAGGGCGCGGTCACTTGATGCTGAGTTCCATCCGCATCTTTCCAGACGGTTTTCATGGACATCGAATCTTTACCGACGGGAATGGAAATGCCGAGCGCGGGACACAGCTCCAGCGCCACCGCGCGCACGGTGTCAAACAACGCGGCGTCTTCGCCGGGATGTCCGGCGGCGGCCATCCAATTGGCCGAGAGTTTTACATCGGGCAATTTCTGAATACGCGCCGCGGCGATGTTGGTGAGCGCTTCGCCGATGGCCATGCGTCCGCTGGCGGCGGGATTCAACAGCGCCAGCGGTGTGCGTTCGCCCATGGCCATGGCTTCGCCGGTGTAGCCGTCGTAACCGCTCGCGGTCACGGCGACATCGGCCACCGGCACTTGCCACGGGCCAACCATTTGATCGCGGCACACGAGACCCGATACCGTGCGATCGCCGATGGTGATGAGAAAATTTTTATTGGCGACCGTGGGCAGGCGCAGCACGCGATAAACCGCTTCTTTAAGATCGATGTCTTTGGTCTTAAAGCGTTCACCTTTGAGTTTTACATGCTTCGCATCGCGTAACATTTTCGGCGGTTTGCCGAGCAGCACGGCCAGATCCATATCCACCGGATGCGCCAGACGCGTGGCAGTCTCGGCATTCGGCGCTTGCGCCTGACTCGCGGCGAAATAACTGTCATCCACCACCAACCGCGGTGCTTGCGTGGCGTCGCCGATGACCGCGTAGGGACAACGTTCGCGTTCGCACAAGGCGCGGAACATATCGAGTTTTGTGGGATCGAGCGCCAACACATAACGTTCCTGCGCTTCGTTGCACCAAATTTCCATCGGCGACATGCCAAGTTGATCGTTCGGCACCGCGCGCAGATCGAACTTGCCGCCGCGTTCGGCGCCATGCACGATTTCCGGCACGGCGTTGGAAAGCCCGCCCGCGCCCACGTCATGAATCGAATAAATCGGATTGGCTTCGCCCAAGGCCCAACAACGGTCGATGACTTCCTGGCAACGGCGCTGCATCTCGGCATTGCTGCGTTGCACCGAGGCAAAATCCAATTCTTCGTGACTGCTACCCGTGGTCATGCTGGAAGCGGCGCCGCCGCCTAAGCCGATCAACATGGCGGGTCCGCCGATGACGACAATCTTGGCGCCCGCGGGAATGGTTTGTTTGTGCACGTGCTGCGCGCGGATATTGCCGATGCCGCCCGCGAGCATGATCGGCTTGTGATAACCGCGCACCTCGCCGTTCACTTCCATTTCAAAACTGCGGAAGTAACCGCCGATGTTAGGACGGCCGAATTCATTATTAAAGGAAGCGCCGCCGATGGGGCCTTCGAGCATGATCGACAGCGCGCTGACGATGCGCTCGGGCTTGCCGTGATCTTGTTCCCACGGCTGCTCCGCGCCCGGAATGCGCAAGTTCGATACCGAAAAACCGGTGATGCCCGCCTTAGGGCGGGCGCCGCGCCCGGTCGCGCCTTCATCGCGTATCTCACCGCCCGACCCCGTGGCCGCGCCCGGAAACGGCGAAATCGCGGTGGGATGATTGTGCGTTTCGACTTTCATTAAAATATGCGTGTCGTCTTCGTGATAACGATAGATGCCGCTGTCCGGTTCGGCGAAGAAGCGGCCGATGCGTCCGCCTTCCATGACCGCGGCGTTATCTTCATACGCCACCAAAGTGCCTTTGGGATTGACGGCGTGCGTGTGACGAATCATGCCGAACAGCGATTGGTCTTGAGCTTTGCCGTCGATGATCCAATCGGCGTTGAATATTTTGTGGCGGCAGTGTT
>JACQBD010000112.1 GCA_016194665.1 Gammaproteobacteria bacterium | reverse complement strand
TTTTTGGCCGTGTGCATGCGGCGCAATACGCCACTCGATTTAAATCGGCTGCAAGCTCTCAATGAGGCGTTAGGCATTCCCCTGGCAATACATGACGGCGCGGACTCGACGGACGAGCAGTACCGTCACTTGATTGCGCGTGGCATCGCCAAAATAACTTACGCTAGCGCCTTGGCCGAGGCCGCCGCGCAGCGCATCCACGCCAACGCACGCCAGGATACTCGCGCCGATTACACCAGCCTGCTACGCGATGTGCGCGACGCCGTAAGCGCGGAAACGGAACACGTCATAACGCTGCTTGGCGCGGCGGGACGCGCCGAGGAAGTTTCAAAAACCGCGCGCGTTTGGCACGAAGTGGAACACTGCATTGTCTACAATTCTAAAAACCTGGGCGACAGCGAAGTGGAACAGATGATGGCCCGTGGGCGCGCCAGCTTGAGCACCATCCCAGGCGTACGGCGCGTGTTTACCGGGCGCACGCTGCGCCCCGATGCACCCTATCGTTATTGCTGGCTGGTGCGCTTCGCGAGTCCAGCGGTAGTCACCAGTTACCGCGACCATCCCACGCACGTGGCTTTTGCGGATACCCAGTTTCGACCCCAGGCCGCGAATCGGATCAGTATCGACTTTGAAGCACTCGAATAACAACGCCGAAATCGTTTCAGAACATACTTATATATTTAGCGCGTTGACCGAAAATTTTCAGTCCGTATACTGGCCCGTCCTTGCGGCGATTGTCCGATAAATTATTATGAGGCTTTCATGAAAATCAAACCTTTCAATCCGCCGGTCCGCACCCTCATGGGTCCGGGCCCTTCCGATGTGCATCCGCGCGTGCTCACCGCCATGGCGCGCCCGACCATCGGCCACCTAGATCCAGCGTTCATCGTGATGATGGATGAAATCAAACAAATGCTGCAATACGCTTTCCAAACCAAAAACGCGCTGACTATTCCCGTGTCCGCGCCGGGTTCGGCGGGCATGGAAACTTGTTTTGTTAACTTGGTTGAGCCGGGCGAAAAAGTAATCGTTTGCGCCAATGGCGTTTTCGGCGGGCGCATGAAAGAAAACGTTGAGCGCGCGGGCGGCGTGGCGGTGATGGTAGAAGATGCCTGGGGCACGCCCGTCGATCCGAACAAACTCGAAGACGCACTTAAGAATAATAAAGACGCCAAGCTCGTCGCCTTCGTGCACGCCGAAACTTCCACGGGCGTGCAATCGGACGCCAAAAAACTCACCGAGATCGCGCATCGTCACGGCTGCTTGGTGATCGTTGACGCCGTCACATCGCTTGGCGGCATAGCGCTTAAAGTGGATGAATGGGAAATCGACGCGATTTATTCCGGATCGCAAAAATGTTTGTCCTGCACGCCAGGGCTTTCGCCGATCAGTGTCAGCGAACGCGCCATCGAAAAAATAAAAAATCGCAAGACCAAAGTACAAAGTTGGTTTCTCGATCTTAATTTAGTCATGGGCTATTGGGGCACGGGCAAGCGCGCCTACCACCACACCGCGCCGATCAATCCGCTGTACGGCTTGCACGAAGCCTTGGCGATGCTGCAAGAAGAAGGCCTGGAAAAATCCTGGGCGCGGCATCAGCATCACTATGTCGCGCTGCGCTCGGGGCTCGAAGCCATGGGGCTTTCCTTACTAGTTAAGGAATCGGCGCGCTTGCCGCAGTTAAACGCCGTCATGGTCCCGCCAGGCGTCGACGACGCCAAGCTGCGCAGCCGTCTGCTGGAAGAATACAATCTCGAAATCGGCGCGGGCTTGGGCGCGCTCGCGGGCAAAATCATCCGCATCGGTTTGATGGGCTACGGCGCCAACATGAAAAATGTCATGTATTGTTTGGAAGCCATCGAAGCCGTGCTTTCCGACATGCGCGCCCCGATCCAAACTGGCGTGGCCATGAATGCCGCGCAAAGCGCCGCGGTTTTAAACTAAATCCATTAAGCCTCCACCCGGTTTAACGGCCGGGTGGAGGTTGCTGGAAAACCCATTCCAAACCTGCTCCGCTGATCATTTCTGGCCAGAACTTCCCTGACGCCACCGCTAAGTGTGTCATCCCGAAAAACGCTAGGGTTGACGCGGTATTTTACCTTTTAATTCGCCTGTTTCCGGTCCGCGGCTGGCACGGCCTATGCACTACACTCAATAAGGAAGCCCTACTCGCTTCGCTTGTTCGTCTAGTTATTTAGACATGAATCAGTGAATTAGACCCGTTTATTAAACCTTCGAAAGTTTGACGGGCATCGAAAGGATAACGATGCAGAACCTGCTTTCCTTAACGATTATTGTCGAACCAGACCGGCAACGCTTGGTGCGGTTTGCCATGGAAGCCGTGGAAGCACTGGGCGCGAATGTTTTTTCCGCCACCAATCGACTCGACAATTTATTGCCGCAGCTGCGCGACGATGGCATTCGCGCGCATATTCCGGTGGAAGTTAACTTGGTCCTCAATGATCTCTCTCTCAATTTAAGCTGGGGTGACCGCCACGAAACTCTGGCGATACTCACCGCGCCGGCGGCACCCGACATCGTCACCGCTCTCACGACGCGCTTGAAACACGCCAGCGAATTAGCCGATTCCACTTTACTCAAGCGCCGTAATGAGCAAATCACGGCCGATCTGGAAAGCGCCAAACAACGCGCGCGCGCGGAAATGGAACAGCTCGAAACGCTGCTTGAGACCAAAAAAAACGAACTGCAGCAATCCATTCGCACTTCGCAGACCGACAGTCTCACCGGCCTCTATAACCGCGGCGGTTACGATATGCGTCTGCACGAAGCGGTGCTGCGCTGTCAGCGGCAACGCGAAGCCCTGTGCCTGATGCTGTTCGATCTCGATAAGTTCAAGGAAATTAACGACACCTTCGGGCATCAAGTGGGCGATGAATTCTTAAAACGCATGGCCAACGCGCTGCGCGCGGCGATTCGCGAGCATGTCGATCACGCCTGCCGCATGGGCGGCGATGAGTTCGCAATCGTCTTGTTCTCGGATTTAACCATCGCCAAACGCGTCGCCGATAAGGTCATCGCTTCGATGGAAGGCAAAGTCAGCATCGGTATCGCGCAGCTGCAGGGAATCGACACGGTTGAGACGCTTATCAAACGCGCAGATACGGTTCTCTACGAGGCCAAACATCGCGGACGCGGTCAGTTCGTCGCCGACGACGAGGTCGTGGAACCCAAAACGGCAGAATCTAAAAATTAACAAACGATCTTTTAAGAGAAACCGATGAAATTGCTAATAGAACAAGGAGCGAAAGGCGACAGCGGCTTGGTATCGTTGCGCTCGAAGCTGCGTGCGGTATCGCGCCGTATGGGGTTTAAAGACATCAAGCGCGAGCACATGGAGCTGGTGTGCAACGAAATGGTCACCAATCAAAATAAATACGCCGAAGGCAATGGCTTGGTACAAATATGGGAAGTCACTCATCCGCGCCCGGCGCTGGATTTGTTCGCCTTCGATTATGGCAAAGGCATCCCCAATCTTAAAGTCGCGATGCAAGACGGCTATACCACCGCCGGCACGATGGGCAAGGGTCTGGGCGCGATTAAACGCTTATCATCGGAAAGTGAGATATACAGCATTCCCCTGGAACAAATGCACGACTCGCCCTGGCATGGCACCGCCGTGTGGGCACGTTTTTATCACAACGGTTCGGAGCTCAGCTTTCCGCACGAGATCGGCGTGTATAGCCGCGCCTATCAAGATAATAGCTACAACGGCGATCGCATCGAAGCGCGTTGTGGGAAAAATAAAACCCGTTGGCTACACATGGACGGCCTGGGCCATGGGCGCGAAGCGGCCGAAGTGGTCGATGGGATCGGTGATTTCCTCGACGAAGAAACTCCCGTCGATGGCTTGATACAACGACTCAGCACGCAACTGCAAGGAACACGCGGTGCAGTGGCGATGGTGTGCGAGATCGACGCCGGCAACCAAACTTTTAAAATTTGCGGCGTGGGCGACATGATCGCCTATCTGATCGCCAACGGCGAAAAAAAAGCTATCTCTTTTTCTCCCGGCGTGCTCGGCCATGCCCACCGCACGCCCGAAACCTTTACGCTGCCTTTTTCATCGCAGGCGCTGGCCATTACGGCGTCGGACGGTCTGCGGCGAAGCATGACCCTGCGTACCTTGCCCGAACTGTGGCGGCTGCATCCGCAACTGATCGCGCTGGTGCTGGGCCAAGTCATAGGCCGGCTGAACGACGACCGGTCGGTATTTACCATTAGAGTCAACCCTAACACAAGGAAAAGCCATGGCAGCTGAAACCCCTCAACAGAAAACGACCAATCAAATTTTGATCGAGCAGCTCATGCTGAACGTGGGCAAGATATCGGCCGTGATCGAAAAAGAAGGCCAAAATATCTTCGGTCAAAAAAACATGCTCTCGAATAACGAAATCAACGATTACAGTCTCGAATTTCTGGAGTTACTGACCATGCTGCTGCACGCGGGCGCCAAAGTCGATCGGCGCGGACCGGAATTTAAGGCGCTGCGGCAATTTTTCAACAACTTTTCGCAACAGATTCAGATACGCGGCGGAAATATGGATGAGTTTGTGCGCTACATCCACTTCCTGCAAAGCGCCTTCCTGGAAAATCTCGATACTGACAAAACTGTCAGCGTCGAGGAATCACGCGCGATTTTGCTGCTGCTCGGAATGATCTTCAATGATGTCATCCTGGATGTATTCCACATCTACCTGGAAGGCAAGGAAAAAACTATTCAGGCGCAACAGGAAGAACTGCGGCAAGTGTCAACGCCGATCACTGAAATATGGGGCGGCGTGCTGACCTTGCCTATCATCGGTTCGCTCGATTCTTCGCGCACCATGATCGTCATGGAAAAACTATTGTCGCGCATTGAATCGGAACGCGCGCGCGTCGTGGTCATCGACGTCACAGGCGTGCTGGCGATCGACTCGCAGGTTTCGCATCACTTGATCCAGATGATACGCGCCGTCGGCCTGATGGGCGCGGACGCCATCCTTACCGGCATTCGTCCGGAGATCGCTCGCGCACTCACTAGCCTTAACATCGACTTAACCAGCGTGACCACGCGCTCGAAGCTGTCCGAAGGTCTGAAAGAAGCCTTCCTACGGCTTAACATTCAAGTGTCACAACCTGGCGTCGCTTTACAAACACTAAGCAAGGCTGGATGAAATCAGCCATGTGCCAGCGGGAAAAACCATGATAATAAAACCCTACTGCGTTCGTCCTGCCATGACAATGAAGACCTA
>JACQBD010000078.1 GCA_016194665.1 Gammaproteobacteria bacterium | reverse complement strand
GATCGGCGGCGCAGGCGACGGTGTTCTTGCCCTTATATTTTGCCTGAAACAAGGCGCGGTCGGTGCGTAATAACAACGCTTCCAGGTTTTCGCTGGCCTCTAACGTGGCCACGCCAATACTCACCGTGGAAAAAATATTGACGTCGTTAATGCTGACCGCGGAATTGGCGATAATTTGACGCAAACGACTCACGAATTCACGTGCGTGTTCCGGCCCGGCTTTAGGCATGACAATAATAAATTCATCGCCGCCGTAACGCGCGAAATGATCGATGCCGCGGCAATGCCGCTGGCACAACGCAGCAAATTGCTGCAACACTTTATCGCCTGCGGCGTGGCCATGAATATCGTTAACCTTTTTAAATAAATCGATATCGAGCAGCGCCAGGGATAAAGGATATCCCTGTTGCAGCGCTTTGACGCGCTCCGCTTCGGCTAGCTCCAAAATATGGCGGCGATTATACACCTGGGTTAAATCATCGATGGTCGACAACTTGTGCAGTTTACGTTCGGCCAGCGCCAATTTTTTTATTGTCGACAATAACGAATAAGAAAAAATTGGCGCAATCACGCTCGGCGCCACGATGGCAATCAATAGACTCACAAAGCCGGGCGGACGGCCCAACTGTATGGAAATAAAATAGGTAATGGCGAGAGAAGATAAAATAGAAGCAAGAGTGATCAGCACACAGGCCGTAGGCACGTTAACTCTTCTAATAATAAAAGATTGCAACATTTTTTTATTTAGTGACTGCTGATATAGGTCAAACGAGCTTGATGATACACGCTTGCGGACAAACGCCATATAGCTACAACTACTTGCCCGTGGCACTCAAACCAACGTTAAACCCAATCGACAGGCGTGAATAATCGGACAAATTACGTGTCACTTTATGCAAAACATAGGGCGGAAAAAACACAAACATTCCCATACATGTTTCGATTTCAATGGATTTTTCACCATCCATCAACACCAAACTTCCGGAATTTTTTGGGATGTCGATGTAATAAGCGCCGGAAAGCAACTCGTCGTTATCATCATGGGTATGCGCGTGGGTTAAATCGCCCGGCCGCATCGCATTGAGCCACCAGCCCATGCGCAGTCTGTCGGCCTCGCATGCCAAGATTTCTGCTGCGCGTGTTATGGCCGCATCGATGACGACGCGCATCTCCGGCAAGTCCGCTAGCGCAATATAAATATTTTCATAGCGGCCGCCGATATAATGATTTTTACTCAGCGCACTGTGTTCCGGAAGTCGTGCCAAACGTTCGCTCAGCCGTGCATTGAGCGCCAAACAATTTGGGCACCTATGGATCTCATACCAAAACGGGCGTGAGTTATTTTTTTGACTTGGTGTTTGCACCGAAGAGATCATTGAGCTTGTCTCGGGTCATATCCGGTTGCTCAGCGGAGTCCGCGGCAGCGCCGAACAAAGTATCGATTTTTTTCTTAGCGGCCTGGGTTTTTTCTATAGAGGGTGGAAGATGCGCATTGGGACGCGCTTTAAACCAATCGCAGAAATTGGCGTGCTCTTTATCGCGCACTTCTTCGGCGCGTTCTTCATGGCACTTGGACGTCAACTTGGGAGCGTAAAACTCGCACATGCGGCAGACATGCAAATACGCTCGGCATTTTGGGCATTCAGCCAAACGGCTTAAGGGCCGTGGCAAGTCCGCCAACGAAGCGCCGCATTTCCAGCAAAGCAAATTCATGCTCATGCTAATATTTCCAAAGTCACTTCATGCAGCCACTATAAATCGCATGCACCTAAATTGTCATCCTGCCCAGCATTGCTAATGTCACGAGCACAAAAAATTGCCGCGCTGTTCGATTTGGGCGGGCGCGTCCTCGACGTACGTCCCTATGGCCATGGCTTAATCAACGATACTTTTATAGTAAGCGTCGACTCCGGCCGTAAAGCTATTTTGCAGCGCCTTAATCCGCGTGTATTTCTGCGTCCTGAGTTGATCATGAAAAATTTACGCGTATTGGTCAATCACGTTGCGCAAATACCTGTCCCTATTTCAGCGCGTCGAGAATTGAAACTCCCAGAACTGCTACGTGCGTGCACGGGTGCAGACTACATCGTGGATGAGGAAAATGGATTTTGGCGCGCCTTGGGTTTTGTTGAAAATACCCATAGCGTCGACAACCTGACCGAAGCTCGGCAGGCCATGGAAGTAGGTTTTGCTTTGGGAAGATTTCATGCACTGGTACATAATCTAGATCCCGCACAATTGCACGAAACCCTGCCAGGTTTTCATAACGCCCCAAATTATCTGAAACAATTTCAACACGCTGCACCGTTACGGCGCCAAACTCCTGACAGCAGCGATCTCGATTATTGCCTCAAGTTCGTCGAGACGCGCTAAGCTATCGCAGCGGTACTGGAAGACGCCAAGCTAGCTCGGCACTTGATACTGCGTCCGATTCACGGCGATACCAAAATTAATAATTTCCTTTTTGACGTCGGCACGAACCAAGCGGTGAGCTTGATCGATTTGGATACGGTGCAAGCCGGTCTGCTGCATTACGACATCGGCGACTGCTTGCGTTCGGCCGCCAATCCCGCCGGCGAGTCGCCGGCGAATTTAAATGAAGTGCGTTTTGATTTGGACATTTGTCAGGCGCTGCTCACAGCTTACCTTCAGGAAACAGCATCGTTCTTTTCGCCCCACGATTATTTTTATTTGTACGATGCCATCCGCCTGATCCCCTATGAATTGGGTTTGCGCTTCGTCACCGATTATCTGCAAGGCAATCGTTATTTTAAAATAGAATGGCCGCAACAGAATTTACACCGTGCGTTGGTACAGTTTCGCCTCACGACCGATATTGAAAAATCAGAATCGTCAATCAAAAACTTAATCGCGGATTTAAAAATAAAAAAATGAATGGACAGGATTAACAAGATTTACTGGATTAGTTTTTTGTAAATTTAAATCCGGTTAATCCTGTCAATCCTGTCTATCTTTTTAAAACGGCAGAAAATCTAGGGGTGGATTTAATAAGAAAAAATGAATGGACATTTAACAGGATTTACTGGATTATTTTTTTGTAAATTTAAATCCGGTTAATCCTGTAAATCCTGTCTATCTTTTTAAGACGGCAGAAAATCGATCGGATAAGTCACCACCATCACGCCGGCGTCTTTGGCGCCGAAATCGAACAGCTTGACGCGCGCCAGCAACTTACGCTCGAGTTCGGGCGCGCGCAGTTCGCTGGAAACGATATCGCAAGAAGTTACTTGCCCGGACGGAGCGATCACCAGCTTGAGCACTACTTTTCCCTGCAGTGTCGGGTCTTCGCGCAACGCGCGGTTATACAAAGCGTAGATCGCCGATTTATTTTTATCGAATATCAATTTAATTTCTTCCAGCGATCGGGATGCTTGACCGCCGCCGCCCCGGGTTAAGCGGCCGCCGGTACCGCCGCCTCCGCCGCCCAATGGACTATTCACTTTGGTGGTAGAGCGTCCGGCCAAACCGCCGCCGCCGGTGCCGTAACTAAGCTTCGAAGTATTAATGCCGCCGCTGCCGGCGGCGGCGTTGGCAGTAATGATGGCACGCGCGCCGGCGCCCATCGCCGGGCCGCTGGTTGAACCGACGCCGGGTCCTTTACCGGCGCCGATGCCTGGGCCCGGTTTTATGTCCTTCGGCAAATTGTCCGTGACCGGATTGTCGCGCAAGTCCGCGAGCTCCTCTTTGAACGCGAGCAAACCGGAACGCGAGGCTTTCTTGCGCGCGGTCTCGATATTTTTTTCCGGCGTCGGTTTTTTTATTTTCTCGGCTTTAATTTCCTTGGGCTCGACTTTGGTCGGCTCGGTTTTATCTTTGACGATTTCCGTTTCCGCCGGCTTTACCGGCGGCGGCGCGGCGCGTTGCTCCAGCATTAGTTTGGCGATGCGCGGTGGCAAGGCTTCCGGTTCTTGGCGATCGATCTTGGGCAACGGAAGAAACGGCATGACCAAGCTCAGTAAAATAAAAAACGTCAATATCCGCTTGAGAATTTTGCGAAAGCGTTCCTCGTCCTCGGCGGACACCGTCCACGGTAAGGCAGCAGAAGCATAGAATGACATGACGAGCTCTTCCTTTATTCTTTGCGCAAAACCGCAAAAGCGATATTGCTGTAATTGGCGCGCGCGCAAGTGACCATCACCTTGCGCAACAACCGATAAGGAATTTCTTTATCGCCCATGATGGTGATGTCCTTATTGGCTTTTTCCGGACTGTCTTGATTTACCAGCGCGCGGCCCGATTGCAACGCCAACTCCGCTTGCAAGGGCTCGATGATTTCGGCGCCGGCATTGATGACGTCGGCCACCGCCGCGACCTTGCGGCCCTGCACGATGATGTCCTCGTCGTTCACTACCACCACGACCGTTTCCTTGGGCGTTTTTTCCGCCGTTGATTCGGGAAGCTTGACCGCCTTGGTGTTGGGCAAAATTTCCACGTCCGAGGCGTTCGCCAGCAAAAAGAAAATCAATATCGTGAAAATATCGATAAGCGAAACCAGGTTGAGATCGACCATGGTTTTGTTGCGTTGCAGACGTTGCGCGCGTTTTTCCAGCGGCGAAACTCGCATGCTGTCAGCCTCCCTTGGAAACAGACGCCGCCGGCGGAGCGTCACCGACGGAAATATCTGGAAATAATTCGATACGCGTGCTTTTACCTGAAGCGACCTTATGCGCCGCGCGCACCGCGTCCATTACTTGCACCAAGGTGTCGTAGGCCGTATCCGGCTCCGACAGTATCGTGGCTTCGAGCTTGTCCGGAAAACGACTCTTCAATTGCTGCATCAC
This sequence comes from Gammaproteobacteria bacterium, assembly GCA_016194665.1. GTDB lineage: Bacteria > Pseudomonadota > Gammaproteobacteria > Acidiferrobacterales > Sulfurifustaceae > Sulfuricaulis. The sequence continues at coordinate 17,971 of JACQBD010000078.1, read as the reverse complement.
ATTGGAAAGCGCGGCGTAATCGTAGCCTTGTGCGGTGCTGTCGATGCGCTGAATCAGTCCGGTCTGACGATTGCCGACTTCGATCGCGCGTGGGCGGATCGTCACCTCCAGCTGCAAACTTTTCGGTATTTCCGTGGGACCCGACGCGGCACTCGGCAAATTCATCTCGATCACGGCCAAGCGTGTGAATACCACGCTAGTCAGCAGAAATGGCACCAGCACCACGATCAAATTCATAAACGCGGTGATGTCCAGCTCCACCGTGTGCCGCTTTAAACGACGTTTGCGATAACTCATGCTTAGGCGCCCAGATCGGATTTAACGCGCTCGACCAAATTTAAAAATTTAACTTTGGCTGCTTCCAGGCTATCGACAATCTCTGAAGTCCGCGCTTGTAAAAAAGCGTGAATCAACAAGAAGGGAATCGCCACCATCAAGCCGAAGGCGGTGTTGTTCATGGCGATGGAGATACTCGCCGACAGCAATTCGGCTTTTTCCGCGGGATTGACTTGCGCCACCGCGGTAAACGCCTTGATCAAACCGATGATGGTGCCGAGCAAACCCAAGAGCGTAACCACGTTGGCGAAGGTGGCCAAGTAATGCGTGCGCTTCTCCAAACGCGGCACCACTTCCATCATGCCTTCTTCCATGGCGGCGTCGATGTCTTCGCGGCGGTGCGAGCCTTTGATGCGGCTCAAGCCGTAGCTGACGATCTTGCCGATGGCGGTATCGGATTTCGCCGTCATCTGCATCACTTGCTGGAACTTGCCGGTTTTAAGCAAGGGCAGCAGCGCTTCCCACATTTCGCGGTTGTGGCGACGCGAGCGATTGATATAAATAAACCGCTCGATCGCAATCGCCAAACCCAACGACAGAATGAGAATGCTGGGATAAATAAAAACACCGCTGTCCTGAAAGAATTTTACAATCGTGCTGTATACACCCATGTTTTATCTCCTATACCATTTCGAAAATAGCGCGTGATAAATTAAAATTCGTTTAGGGAAAGTCTGATTAATGAGTTTTTAACGCAGAGACGCGAAGACGCAGAGGTTTTGGTGTTTGTTATCCCTGAAGTTGTTCTCTGCGTCTCTGCGCCTTGGCGTTGAGTAATCATAATAAATCAGAGTCTCCTTGTTCTGCTTACGGCAAATACGTGACTTTCTTTTGCAAGGCGTCGTGAAATTCCACTTGGCGCTGGAACACTTCGCGATCCACCGGCGCCAAGGCTTCATCGAGCAGGCTGGTCACCGGCCGGCCGACCAAGTCGCCGACTTCGGGTTTTTTCCATGGCACGATATACAGCACCTTGGGCAACTCGCTGCTGCCGAAAATGGAAGTGCCTTCGAGATCGGCGCGATCCGCGGATCCTGCCACGCCGCTTAACACACACACCGTGAAAAATAAAAAACCTGCTATTAATTTCATCCGTCGCTGCCTTTGCCGTTTTTACCGGCAGTTTTGCTACGCTGTTTCAAATCGACAATCCACTTATTCACCTGCGCATCGGTATTAGGCAACAAAGCCTGATAGCGTTCATAATGCAGCAGCGCTTTCGCCAAATCGCGCAAATATAGATCATAAAGAATGCCGACGTTAAGATGCGCGTAGGCGTAATTGGGATCGAGCTGTAGCGCTTTCTCGTAGGCCTGTTGCGCTAAATCGAGCTGGCCGTTCTGCCGATAGACGATGCCCAGTTGATTATAGTATTCCGCATGCCGCGAATTAATGGCGATGGCTTGCTTCAGCGCGTCCACGGCTTGCGGCATTTTTCCAAAATGTAAATAGACGATTCCCAGATTCGCATACGGGCCGGACAGCTGCGGATACTCTTGCGTGAGCTTCAACAACACTCGCTCGGCGTCGTGATAACGTCCACGCTGCATGGCATCAATAGCGTTGCTAAAATCGCGCACGGCCACGCGATTGATTTCTTGTTCAGGTTCTGGCGCACGCGCGGGAACCTCCGCTGTCTCGGGAATCGGGGAATTTTCTTCCGCAGTGGGCAAGCTGGTAGCGCAAGCGCTCAGCAGCGCCGCTGACAAAATCAAACCCAGCGCGATCCAGCGGCTAACGGATGTCATCGATGGCCACCTCGCTTTTTTCAACCTTGGCATAACGCACCGGGCGCAATTTACCGAGCGCCTCCAGACTGCTACGCACCCACTGATCGTAGACGCCGCCGGCGATGCGCTGGATGTTCAGCTCGTGCAATTCGATGGCTTTTTCCTCGAACGGATAGGCTTGTTCTTCCAACATCACGTTGTATTGCTCTAGCTCATCCTTGGCCAAACCCTTGGGCCGTTGCGAGGCCAGCAACTCGCGGCTGAAGTCGCGATAAAGTTCGGCGATGCGATACGTCGAGGCGGTGGTGACTTCGGCTACGCCATATTCCGCCGCCGCGCCATATGCCTTGAGCGCGAGCTGCATTTTTTCTTTTTTGTTCTTGAGACTTTTCTTGAGCGGTTCCTGCAAACGCACGCCGCGATAAGCCGCGTAATAAGGTTCCGCCAAGGTCATGGACGCGGTCGCGGCCAGGTAGCGGGTGCGGTCGGTGCGTTCGCCCGCGCCCTTGGCTTCGGTGTCGATCAACTGACGTAACCAGTTATATTGCGCTTTGGTTTGTCCCTGCTTCTGGCTGATACTCGCCAAACGAAAACGCGCTTCGGTAGCCGGTTCCAAAGGACGCGCGAAATTCTCGACATAATGCAGATAATTTTTTTGCGCACCCGACATATCGCCGGCTTTGGCGCGCAGCTCGGCAGCCTGCCACAAGGCCGCGCGCTGAATGTCTGCGCTCTTATTTTTGTTCAGCGCCAAAGCTTCGAACTCACTGGCGGCATTCGACCACTGTCCATGCTCCAAATAAGCCACGGCCAATTTATCGGATACTTCAGCCTGCAACGGATGACGCGGATACTGGCGACGAAAATTTTCCAACACTTGAATCGCCGCCGGCCAATTCTTGAGCGTGATCAGCGTCGCGGCGGCGTCATAATCGGCGTTGGCGCGAATCGTCGATTGCGGCGCGATCTTGCCGACGCGCGCAAAATGCGCCGCGGCCGTTTCCAACTTACCGGCGGAACGCGATTGTTCGCCTTGTTTATATACCGAGGCCGCCAAACGCTCGAGCAAAGCGCCGCGACCTGCTTCTTCCGTCGGCGTTAAAATCAGCGCTTGCTGATACGCGATCTCTGCGCGATCGAAAGCACCGCGTTCGAATTCGGTGTGCGCCACCACCGTCCAGGCCGTACGTCGCAAAGCCGGCGACGGTTCGGGATTCAGCGCCAATACTTTATGCGCGACTTCGGCGGCGCGGTCCGGTGCGTGCAGCGCATACAATCTTTCGGCGGCGTTGGTCAACACCGCGGGCGCGCGCGCATCGCCGGCATGCGCTTCGGTGAAACGCAAGGCACTGTCGAGCGAACGTTTTTGCCAAGCCAGCTTTTCTTGTTTATCGATAAGTTTTTCCTGCTGCGAATACGCCAATAAAGCGGCGTAACCGGCGTCGGCGCTTTTAGCGTGCGGCGGATAATCGTAAGCGGTCTTTTCATACTCGGGCACGGCAGCGGCGTACTGTTTATCCTCGAACAACATTTCCGCCAACAGAAAATTCATCGCCGGCGCTTGCGGATCGGTCGGGAAGGTTTCCAGGAAAGCGCGATACCAGCGCGCGGCTTCGCGATAATCAGTCGACGCTTTATTCTTTTGCGCGCTGGCGTGATAGTAACGCGCCAATTCTTCGAGATTGGTTTTGAGCAACGGCAACACGCGCGCATACGCCTCGTTGGAACTGACTTTATGGAATTCGCTGTGAATCGAATAACGCAGCGCGAATTCTTTCTTGGCTTCCAGCGCCAAACTGGCGAAACCGGCTTGCTGATAGGCATCGATTACCTTGGCTTGCAGCACCGGCGCTTGCGGATGCGTCGGATGCAAACGGCCGAAAGAACTATACGTATCGGCGGCGTCCTTGATGCGTTCTTGCTTGTAATAAAGATCGCCCAACTGCTGATAGACCAAAAATTCGTAGTCGCGCCGGCCGGCGGCGGAAAAATAATTTTGCATCGCTTGCGGCTCGTGCAGATTCGATAGGCTCAGACTGACTACCCTAAAGGTATCATCGACCAGTTCGCGATCGGCACGGCTCAAGACCGCTAGTTCATCCAGAGACGCGCCATTGACGTGGCCGATCAATTTGCGATCCAGAATCGAAAAAAATGAATTCAGCGCTTCTTCAAAACGCGATTGCTTGAACAATGCCCAGCCCTGCATGTACAAAGCGCGCTCGTAAAACGGCGAAGCCACGCCTTGCTGCACAATAGACGCGTAGGCTTGTTGCGAAGCCTCGTAGGATTTCAGCGTGAATAAAAGTTCGCCGCGGCGGAATTGCACTTCACTCATATACGGGGTCTTGGGATACGCCACGACTAATTGATCCAATACCTGCAGAGATTCCTTCAGCTCCCCGCCTTCTTCATAGGCGCGCGCCAATTGATACATCACGCGATCATTGCCGGGATAACGCGGATAGGCTTGCAGCAAATCCCGATACCATTTAATCGCGCGCCGATATTCTTCGGTGCTCGCGGCATGCGCCGGTTTGCGCGGCGCCGTTTCTGTTTCGGCGCCGTCCTGTTGCTCGACGTCTTCTAATTGCAAATCGCCCAAGCGGCGCATGGCTTCCGGACGCAAATGATGACCCGGAGCGGTATCCAAGAATGCGCGATAGCCGACGATGGCTTTTTGGCGACTGTCGGCGGCAACCGGTCCGCTTTCCAACACCGCCACCGATCCTTCGAGACTTTTAATCGTGCGCGGGTCTGTGGTTTGGGTCAGGGCACAGGCGGCTAAACCCCACAGCGGCAAAGTCATTCCCATCAGGCGCCAATTCATTTGGCCTCCCGCGCGGCGTTGGTGGCTTCGTCATACATTTGCGCCACGGCAAAGCGCGCTTGGGTGATATACGTCGCCATTCTTTCTTTTTGCAAAGACAATTCGGCTACCGCCAGATCTTCCAAATAATGTTCTTGCGCGGCGGAACGAGCGCGCGTCTGCGTCTGCAAACGCACGATCCGATCGCGCAGCTCGCCGATGCGCGCACGAAAATTCGCAAACGATTTGGGAGCATCGAGTTGCGCACGCTGCAGGGATTGGCGGTGGCGCTGCGTTTGCGCCAAGGCTTGATCCAATTCTTTTAAATCTTTTTTGGCTTGCCACAAGCGCGGTACGTACTCGGAAGACACATCCCAAAACAACAGACCGCGCAACAGACGATACTTGTCTTGCAACGCGGCAATATCTTTATGTCCGGCCAGGCGTTGTAAATTTTTATTCATGTTGTCCAAGCGCGCGGCCAATTGCCGTTCTTTTTCGTTGGCCAAGGCCATGGCGTCATTATCTTGCTCGATGCGCGCCAGTTCCGCCGCTTGGCGTTCGCGTTGCGGCGGTAAAGCGTCAATATGGCGCGCGCGCTCGTCTTGCAAAACTTTAGGCAAGCGTTTTTCGTACGCCAGCTCGCGCGTCGCCAGCATGTCGCGGTATACGCCGAGGCTGTCCGACCAGGCATCGAGATTGCGCAGCAAAAAACGCAGATCGCGATAATTTTTCAAACCTTCCTGGAAATCGTGGCCAGCCATGAGATGCAGCAAATAGCGCGACTCCGGCGCGTTGGGGATCTCGCGCATGCGCCAAAACCAGCCCATTTCGCTTTCGGTGTCGTGCTGCAAAACGCCTTCGATCATTTTTCCCGAACGAATCGCACTAATGGAATCGTCGATGCGCGCCATCTCTTGGGTGTAAACCGCGATCGCGCCTTCGTAATGTTCCAAGGATTGCGTGAACGCGCCGAGTTTTCCCAAGCCATAGGGAACCGCCAACAAAGACTCTTGCACCGCGGCGTCGATGACATTGCGCTTCTGCAACTCCGCCCACGGCACCAAGGATTTATCGTGCTGGCCTTGCGCCGAATGCGCCCAACCCATGCCCAGCAAAGCCTTGTTCGACATCAAACCGTCGAGGCGTACTTTTTCCAGATAAGTTTGCGCGCGCGCCGGCGCGTTGTCGCGCAAGAACGCGTAGCCGATGGCGACGTTGGCCTTGTCCTTGAGCGATAACATTTCTTCGCCCTCGACTTGCTTAACGCCGAGCTTTTCCAGAAGCGCGGTGCCGGCTTCAACGTCACCGGCTTTGATCAAAGCCACGCCTAAGTTATAACGGCCGTACTGCGCCCACGCCGATTCACCGCGCATGCGCGTCAGCACATCGGCCGCCGCGCGATAATCTTGACGTTGCATTAACAACTGCGCTTGCAATAATTGCCGCTCTTCCTCCAGCTCACCGGGCAAGGCTGCTTGAATGCGCGTCAAGGCTTCCTCGGCCTCGGTGTGATAACCACGCTGATAACGAATCTTGGCCAGATAAAACCACGCGCGATCGCGCACCGCTGCGGGTGCGCCGGTATCGATCAGACGCTGAAAAATTTCACCTGCTTGAAGATGCAAGCCATAAGATAAATACATACCGCCCAATAAAAGTTCGGCTTCGTCCTGATGATGACTGAGACGCTCGAAGTGACGCGAGGTCATCAATTTGGTAATCGCGGAAAAATATTGCTGCTGATAAAAATAAAACAACACGTCGCCGTAATACGGATCTTTGATCTCGTGACGTGGACTGGCGCTAACGTTTGCGGTTGACGCCAAAAACAGGCACAGCAGCGGCAACCAAACTGTTAAGCGTGTTTTTTTGAGAGGCAAGCGATGCATAATATAAATGCGCTTTACCCAAGGAACTTCCGATTAAATCCCCTCTCCCTCCGGGAGAGGGTTAGGGTGAGGGGGATAATACTCGCAAGCGCTTCAATTTTTAAAATCGCCCTCATCCCTCCCTTCTCCCGTTGGGAGAAGGAGAATAACTTGTTCAGAGCTTCTCCAAGACAATGGATGCCTGCAAAAACTGCTGGATTCCCGCTTGCGCGGGAATGACGTCGCATTGGGTAATATCTTTTTAACTGAATATCATTCATACATAACCCTTATTGCCATTCCTTGACGCGAAATTCCGGCTGCAAGTTGCTGGTCGCATCTTTAATTTGTAATTCGATATATTTGGGATCGGTTTGCTTTTCGAATTCCAAGGTCGCGCCGCGGCGATAATCGCGCTCATGCGGGCCTTTGCCGGTGAAAAACGCCACCAGCTCGTGCTTGCCCACGCGTAAATTGCCAAGATACAAACGATGCACGCCGCCGCGCCGTAAGGCGTCGATTTCGCGTTGGGTGTAAAGGTAATGCGCCACGACTTTGTTATCCATTTTGATTTCAACCGCGTCTAACTCGAACAACTTGCCGACATCCAGCGACACGAACACCGCCACTTGGGTGCTGGCGGGAAACAATAATTCCTCCTCTAACACCAGCAGATCGCGATTCAAATCCATCACTTCTTGTTTCAAAGATTGCGCTTGCTGGTCTAAGGTTTTGGTGTTGGTAACGGGCTTGGTCGCCGCCGGTTCTGCCGCATTGGCAAAGGGCGCATTTATCGCCAAGCTGAAAAAGATCATCGCCAGGCTGTTACCGAGCCAGCTCAATACCGGCAGGCTAATTTTTAATTTTGTCGCATTCATATATATAGATTCGTTTTAATACCAAATTGAAAGGAAAAGTTGCACGACGTTGGCGCTAAACGAATACGGCGCGCCGGTGCGCACGTCGGAAAAATCGGCGTACTTAAAGGCAATATGATCGTAGGCCACATTAATCGTCGACTTGGTTAAGAAAGACGGCCGGCTTTGAAACACGTAGGTCAATTTTCCGCCAAGCGTGTGGCTTTTAAACGTGCTCAACTCCTTGTCGCGCGCCATGTAATTTTGCAGTTGCGTGAAGTTATCGCTGTAAAAGGAGGCGTTGTTTTGCGTGTAATAGCGATAGCGCAATTCCATTAACCACGGCTTACTTATATATGTATTGTAAGCCGCCTCCCAGGTATCGGCGGCGATATCCCAGGTATCCCAAAAATAACGATACTCAAAACGCAGCGACGAATGCGGCTGCATGTAAAAAAAAGTCCGCAAGGCCAGCGCTTGGCTCTCGCGTGAACGCGGATAACGTTCGGCGATACCGGCGCCGAAATAGCGCGCGCTGCGATAAGGACTATTGAGGTAGCCTTCATCGGTAATCGCTTCGTAATTCAAACTGAGACGCAGCGTCGGCGTTAAAATTTGCGAAACGCCCAGGCGATATTGATAGCGATTCACATAATCCGAGAACGACGCGTTGGTATTTTCCAGCACCGTGTCCTTGCCGCGGCTATAACCCATGTTGAGAGTCGTGGTGCCGCCGAACACATCCTGCGAAACATTCATGCTCACGGTATCGGCGATATAATCGGGTTCGTCGCTTTTGGTGATCGACAGACTCATCAAGCTGTCGTTATAAAGATAATCGACGCCGGCGCCGACCTCAGTGCGTTTTTCTTTAAACGGACTGGCCGTGGAAATAACATCGACCGAAGCGCAACTGATGGTGTCGGTATAATAAGATCCGGATACCGAAATTTTGTCGGCCATATTTTTGCGCACCAACAGCGCCGGGCCGGTCACGCGTACGCCGCCGCCGTCGTAATAGTGATACATCGCATCAGCGCGCTCTTCGGGCAATACCGTCGCTAGCGCACAAAGGCTGTTCAGTCCCATAAACGTTCCGGTCACTACCATGCTCCAGCGCGACAGGCACACGCGACCCGCGGCGGTTTTAATTACAGCCACACCCGCCTCCTTCCGAACTCACCGCTCCGCGCGCGGCTTCACGCGTGTCAAAAACATGCTGACGATGTTTATCCGAGATCGGATCGCGCGGTTCGTTCATGATCGAATCGGCGAGATATTCGCGCTCGTACGGCTGCACCCACGGCTCGATGGAAACACAGCCGCTCAATAGACAAAGCGCCGAAAAAAACAGCATTGGTTTAAGGTAAGCCATGTTCATTCTTTTAAAAGTTCGCGTATTTGCGTTTGATAAGTATTTTCGTAACCGGTTAGATAACCTTTTTGCACATAACGGATTTTGCCGTCACGGTCGATTAAAACCGTGGTCGGCATGGCGCTCACCCGATAAAGCGCGCTCACCTTTTTTTCAGTGTCGAACAAAATCGGATAATTCACTTTTAATTTAGCGATCATTTGCGCGGCGTTGGCCGAATCGGATTCGGTGTTGACGCCAAACAGCATAAATCCGGCATCGCGATATTTCTCGTATAAGCCATTTAACGCCGGCATTTCCTGACGGCAAGGGCCGCACCAAGTCGCCCAGAAATTAACCATCACTACTTGCCCACGGAATTCCTTTAAGGACAAATTTTTATCCTTCAGGCTTTTCAAGGTGAAATTGGGCGCCGGCTGTCCCGTTTCCAGGTTGGCGGCAAAGGCGGTCAGCCACAAGCCGGACAATAATGCCAAGCACCCGCGCGCGAATAGTAAATATTTATTTCGTGCCATGATTCTTTCCAAAATTATAGAAAGCATAACAAAATGGACTCCACACAAATCCCCTCTCCCTCCGGGAGAGGGCTGGGGTTAGGGAGATATAAATTCACGGTAAAACATCCCCTCATCCTGTCCTTCTCCCGAAGGGAGAAGGGACTCTGTTTTTTGATGCTATGGCATCTGTATTCATCTTGTTCGCTCTTAGAAAAAAACTGTCATCCCAAACGTGGCTTCGAAGTTATTCGTACGTTTGTTTTGTCCCAACAAATCGGAATTAAACACGTAATCGCGCATGTCGAGATGCACCGCCCACCAATCGTTCAGCAATATGCGGTAACCGCCGCCGAAATTAAACGTCGAATGGCTTTGCTTGGCGAATTTCGTGGTGCCCACGCCGCCAATGACATAAAACGCGCTGGCCATGGCCCAGCGCCGGCCGAGAAATATTTCCCCCGGCAAAACGTTATAGCCTAAGGAAATATTATGGTAAGTCAGATCTTCTTCCTGTTTATCGAAACCGGTAATCGGAAACGCGCGACTGCGGAAAAATTCGTCGGAGATAATCGATTTGGCGGTGGCGCCTTCGATAAAGAAATCTTCGGTCACGTGATACGCCAAGCGCAGCCCCTTCACCGACTGCGAATTGAAATTTTCGATGCTAAGCGTGCCGACATAAAATCCTACTTCGATGTCGTCCACATCGATATGCGGCAGCTTTACATCGCGCCGGTCCAGCTCCGGTTGAATCACTTGTTCCTGAGCAGGCGGATTCTTGTCGGCAGTTTCCGCCGCCGAAGCTAAAAGCGGTACACACACACAAATTCCGCAGGCAAAGCCAAGTAATAGCCGATTGATCATTTTGTTTTTGACCCCTATTAAAAAATCAAAATACTATTTTTAACCGCAAAGACGCAAAGATATATCGAAAAAAAATTACATTTTTTCTTTGCACCCTTTGCGTCTTTGCGTTGAACATTCATTAAAGTCCTTAAAAGAAAACGCCCAGGCCGACGGTCCATTCCTTGAACTTATCCACCCGGTTGTCGGTAATCGGCACCATGTATTCGCGCAGGTCGCCGCGAATTAAAAAATTGCGCGTCAAATAAACACGCACGCCGAGCCCGGCGTTGGCGTTCTTGCTGGAAACTTCCGGCGCGTTCACCAAGGTCACTTGCGGCGAGTTTTTGTAACGACCTACGCCTAAGGTAAAAAACGGCGAGATGCGCTGATCGGAAAACGGCACCATCATCAAATTCAATTGGTGCAAACTGCTGTTTGAAAAAACTGCGGTGACTTCTGAAATGGAAAACTCGGCGAAGAGGTGCGGCGTTAAAGCGTAGCCCACGCGCGCGGCCAGCACCGGATCTTTCTCGAACCGGCCCCATGCAAAGCCGACCTCGAGGCGACGGTTCAAATAATCGGTCAATAAGGAATCGCGGAACGCCGTCTGCACGCCTGCTTCGGTCAAAGTGGTTTCCAATTGCGCGCGATTCACCCAACCCTCTTTGCGATTGGCGAGGCGCACCTTGAACCAATCGGTCTTGCGCAGCAGTATTTCGATCCATTCACCGCGTTCTGCCACATAGAAGATCGGAAAACCGCGGCCGGCGCCGCTGCGCAATTCAATATACGGGTCGGTAATTTGCACGCGCGCATATTCTTCTTCCGCGTGCGCTACGGAAAATGCACATAACGCAAGCCATAAAAAAAAAATCAAAAAACGCATAACAATAAAAATGGGCAAGTTAAAAAATTAACAAGGATTCGCGGCAAGTACCGCCTGGCAATAGGCGGTATCGCTCGCCGGTTGAAAGTCTCCATTGGTATTTAGCGGATCGGGGTTATCAATCCATACCTTGATGACCAAGTAATCGGCGTTCGTTGTATTGGCAAAAAATTGCCCGCCGCCATGCGCCAGTTGACCCAAGGGTTTCAACAACAATTTGCTATTCACCCCATCGAGCGCCATGTCGTGCGCCGTCTGATAACTGCCCAACCAATATTCATTGGTGCTCTTGTCCGCGGTGCTAAGTTGAAAACTTTTGCCCGGACCGCCGCGATGACATTCGATGCATTGCTTGACGGCGCCATCGGTGCGCGTGAGTGATTTATAAAATATCGGATCGATGCATTGTCTGTAATACGACTTGCACAAACCGAGTGTCGCATCGCTCGCGACGCCGGATACCCCCGCATCCTTGCCGCAACCCGCTGCAAAAATGCCGCTGACTGCAGCCATCCAAAATCGAAAAAAAAGCTTTTTCATTAGCATCCATTGGCTGCTTGAGCATCGGTGATCCATTGCAGAATGGCGACATATAAGGAAGAACTGGTATCCAAAATATGCGGATGCACCGGTTGTGGCGCAACCGCCGCCGGACTACTGCTGGGATAGCGTAGCAAATAACTCTGGGTCGGATCGCAAATATTATTCACCATGGTACTGGTGACATTGAAATCTCCTTCCGCATTGCCAGTGAGCACCAAGCGTTTCGCTTGAAACGGCGGATCGCCGGCGGCGCGGCCCACGGCGACGTGGCAACCGGCGCATTGAGTCAACATTTGACTTTGTATATTGGTTTCAAAAAATGCTTGGCTCAAACCGGTTACGGCGCGGAATTTCGTGCATACACCGCTGCCGTTACGGGTTTCGCAAGGGTCGTTGAAATACGTGGCGCCGAGATCGATCCATTCTGCAATCAAACGTTTTTCAGAGCTGTTGAGCATTGCCGAATGGTTTTGAGTATCGGCCGGGGCGCTGGAATTTCTATCCAATCCTTCGGTAAAGATCCAGTCGCGAATGAGCTTGGCGGCGCGCGCCAATCCGGGCTCTACTTGCGCTTCTTCGCGATCGACCACTATCTCACCGTCGCGCTCAATCAACACGGGCAAGCCGTTTACCAGCTTAGGCTTGCCTATTAGCAATGCATCGTACGATGCATAACGTCCAGTACCGGATATTGCGCTGCTAAGATCCAGCGTTAACTGCTGACTTTGGCCGACGCCATGACAACTGATACAAGCCTTATTCAAAATAGGCTGAATGTGATCTTTATAATTGATGACGATCGCGCCATCGGCGGATATCGTCGGCGCGGTGGTGGTCAAGCCGGGAGACGCCACGCCGTTAAAAGTGGATGCGGCATAAGTGATGTTGAGCGTCGTTCCCGAGACCGTAGGCAAAGTGGCGGGTGACGATGGGTTACTCAAATCAAGACGCGTCCAAACATCCTGATACTGAATATCCTGTTTGGGTTTGACGTTGTTGGCGCTGAGCGCCAATTCGTTATCGAAACGTATCTGCGCCATGATTTTTCCGGCAATGCCATTCACCACGCTGGAATTCGAAAGATTCAGTTGCAGGGCATTGTTAGCGGTCGTGAGGCTGCTGGTATTCAGCGGCACCTCGGAACCGCGGCGCGGCGAATGACAACCGTTACAGAACACCGATTCGCCGGGACGACCCTGCAACCAGCTGGTATGAGTTTGCAGCGCGCGGCCGTAGCGGTCGATGACCGAAATACCGATAGCAGTATCCGCGGGCGCTTCAAACGCAATCGACCCATCGGGTTCGACGGGAACGTAACCGAGAATTTGCTGCATTTCGAATTCGGTTTCGCCCAGCGCCTCGCGGCTGATACCGGCCGGCGACGGCATCGCTTTCACAATGCGCGCGAAACGACCGGGGCGTTTATCCGGTTCGGTTCCCGTGCCCGGTGTTAAGTCTTTCAATTTGGCAATATCGGCAACTGAGGATCGGGTATCGCAATAAGGATAGCGCGCCCTGCTATCCGTGGCCGAGCAACTATTTAACGCATTATTCATCATCGGAATGACGATGCCGGCGGAAATTTCTTGCGCCGACAACACGCTGTTGGTCATGCGATCGCGCGCCGGTTCGGTATCGTAAATGCTGCCCACGGTAATGCTGGTTTTATTTCTGGCTTTGCGCGTGGTGTCGATGCCGCTGGCGCTGAGCACTTTAGGTTTGGCGCGCGCCATCAAGGGAATCGCATCGGTCACAAATTCGGTTGGATTACCGTTGGTATCGACGTTGGGCAAAACGATGGCGCGCATACCCTTGGAACTCAGATCCAACATGTACACGCCATAGGCCGGAGCCTTCTCCACCTTGACGGTTTCCGGTTGACCGGTAATTAAACTGGTTTGCGTGCGATCTTCGGTGCGTCCGCCGGGCGTAAACGAAACCAAGGCGCGATTGGTGCCATCCCATAACGGACACGGCGTGGTAAAGCGCCCCGTGTCGGAAACCATGGAACCGAAATTCACCGGCGCAAAACTCGCTTGCACTTGGGCGCTGCCGGCTACGCTCGGCGCCGGTTGATCGACTTCGGAAAAATTATTAGCGTCGATAATCAGCAAGGCGCCGCCTTCGTTAGTGCGCGACAAAGGCATGGCGTCCGACATAATGCGGCCGTCTTGCATTTCGCGCGGATGCAAATAGCTCACCACGCCGCTGTGCGCGCCGTAATGAATGAACATGCCGGCGCCGTCGACGTTAGAACGAAATATCGAAAATTGATTGCGCCCGCCGACGTGATCCCAACGGCTGTACATAATATGTCCGTCGGAGAGAACGGTCGGATTGCGGTCGTGGCTCTGATTGAAGGAAATCTGCTCGACGTTGGTGCCGTCGGCATTCATCGTATGCAACACGGTCGAAGTTTCGCGATCGTATTCGTCGACGTATTTGTAACCGATCGTTTGTAAAGTTTTTTGTTGCCGGTTCGACGAAAACACAATGCGGCCGTCCGGTAAATACGCCGGATCCACGTCGTCGCCCTTGGCCGACTCGGTGCTGTCGGCGATCACGCGTTTGAGCGTGCCCGAGGGGATGTCGTATTCCCAGATATTCCATGTGGTGTCGACTTGAGCGTTATTGTTGTAGTCGTAGCAAACCTTAGCCGAGGCCGTTGTACAGCGCATGGAAAATATAATTTTCTTGCCGTCATAGGAAACTTCCGGATCGGCGACGTCGCCGGCGTTCTTGGTGTAATCGCCGGTGATATTTTTGGCGTTGGCGCTGGGCGAAGACTTATCGAGAATGTAAAGATTGCCGCCTTGGTGATAGGTGACGCTGTCGGTGGGATTACCCACCGACGAATTCATCGACGAAGTGTTGAGCGGGCGTTTAACGTAAGCGATGGGCACATCGGTGGTCGAGGTGGCGGAACTCGAACCGCCTGCGCCATTCGAACCGCAGCCGCCAAGCGCCAACATTCCCGCGGCCAAGATAACGCCATACGCTAGTTTCATTTTTGTCACAGCTTGCATGATTCCGCCCTCTCTGTTTTTTCTTAGTGCAATAACTTCTACGAATTAATCTTTAAGTTAGAGCTTTGGCGGTACGACCGGCGTGAGCGACAACACAGCTTACTGTTAGCCTCGGTACTTTGCGTCACCATCTTTCGATTGGCTATGCCTTTAAAACAAAACTTGTAAAATAATATATTGTAATTTTAAGATGAATGATTCAGGTTTATACCTGCCCCTCGTCTCATTCCTTATCGCGTGCGTCGGTAGGCTTACGGAACGGTGCGGACGAAACCGAACCTTGCCTTGAGCGGCTGAAAACATCTATATATAAAAGGATTTCGCCCGACAGACGGCGCAAGTCAGGCCACTCAATGGCGCAGGCATGCGGCAGAAAAAAATCGCAACGGGGAGATGCCGACTTTGGTCACCCAAACGATTCGCTGGCGAGAATTGTCAGTGCTATTTCGCGGAAGGTTTCAGCGGCGCTTCACTCTGTTTATCCTGCAGGCCGGAGGAGTAAAACATTTTTCCCGCGGCGTCGATAATGACCGCATCGACACCGGGAATCGAATTAATCAGCGCCAAACCTTTTTCCGGGCCCAAAATAAAAACCGGTTTGCTCAAGCCATCGGTGGTGGTGGCGTCCGGCCCGATCACCGTCGCGCTATGCACGCCGCTCGCGGAATGTCCGGTCTTGGGATTAATAATATGATGATAACGCACGCCATTGGCTTCAAAGTAACGCTCGTAATCGCCCGAGGTTGAAATCGCCGAATTGATCAACGGAATCACCGCGACGACATTATCCTTGCGGCGTGGATCGCGGATCCCGACCATCCACGGGTGCCCGTCCTTGTCGCCAATCACGCGGCTATCGCCGCCCGCGGTCACCAGCGCGTGCGCAATGCCGCGTTTCTTAAGCAAAGCGATGCAGTTGTCAACGGCATAACCCTTGCCGATGCCGCCCAGATCGATACGCACACCGGGCTGAGAAAATTTTACCGTGCGCTTTTGCGCATCGAGCAGAATGTGGCGATAATTAATTCCCGGCAGGGCTTTTTTAATTTGTTCTTCCGTGGGCTTGATATGACGACGGTAATCGTACATATATCCGACGCTGGAAAAAGTGATATCGAATGCACCGCCGCTGATTTTTGAAAATTCGAGCGAACGCGTGAGAATGTCGAACATTTCCGCGCTGATAGCAACCGCATGTTGCGCCGCCTCGCGATTGATCTTGGATAATTCGCTGTCCGCTTTGAACGGACTCATCTCTTGATCGATCCGATGCATTTCTTGCATCACCGCATCAATCGCCGCTTCACCGGCAAGCGCGTCATCCGCCCACAGTTCGACGCGTATCGCTGTGCCCATGATAGCTTCGTCACGGCTTAGCCATTGCGCTGGCGCCGGCGCAGAAAAAAATAGCGCGGCGATGAATCCCGCTCGGATCGTTATATGAAAAAATTTTCTAATCATCGGTCTTTAACGGTTTAAGGAATCTAAAAATAAAAAAATTAGACAGGATTCACAGGATTAACAAGATTTTAGTTTCAAAATTTCAATCCTGTAAATCCTGTTAATCCTGTCCATTCATTTTTTTAGTGCCTTAAGAAACTCGATCACTTCACCGCTGTGCGTCTGCGGTTTAACATCGCGATAAATCTTGGCGATCTTTCCTTGCGGATCGACAATAAACGTTTGACGCTTGGCGAACCGAACCAGCACTAGCGACCACAAGGCGCCGTACTGCTTAGCGACGTTACCATCGGCGTCGGCCAGCAGCGGAAACGGTAAATTATATTTTTTAGAAAATTGTGCGTGGCTTTGCGAGTCGTCGACGCTCACGCCTAAAATTTCCGCGCCCAATTTCTTGATCGCGGCAAAATTATCGCGAAAGTCGCAAGCTTCCTTGGTGCAACCGGGCGTGTCGTCCTTGGGATAAAAATACAACACGATCCAACGTCCGCGATAATCCGCTAACGAGTGCTTCTTGCCTGTTTGGTCCGGCAAAGAAAAATCCGGCGCCATTTGTCCTAGGTTCACGTCGGCCTCCTCGGCTGGCAGCGCTGCGCTTATCGCCAGCATGCTGCAGCAACTCAGCACGGCGATTCGTCGCAAAATGTTAACTCGTTCCATGGGATTCCGGGATGCTAAACGTCGTATGGCCGCCCATTAAGCCATGAATACACTCATTTAGCATATTTGGGTTGATCTTCATGCCACGCCAAGGGCAAAATGCGCGCCTTCGTTTCGCATGCGGCCAACGAGGCTGCGCCAAGCGACAAACTTAAGGGAACCTTTAAAAATCCCCTCTCCCTCCGGGAGAGGGTTAGGGTGAGGGGAGTTAACACATGGATTTGTTATCCCCTCATCCCAGCCTTCTCCCGGAGGGAGAAGGAGTTTTCCAATTTTTAGAGGTTCCCTTAAATATACCTAGCTAAACCAAGAGAGGAAATAACGATGAAGTTGATTCTGTTAGGCGCCCCCGGCGCGGGCAAAGGCACCGTCGCCAAGCAACTCACGCAACTGGACGGCTCGATACAGATTTCCACCGGCGATATTCTGCGCGGCGCGGTGCAAGCCGGCAGCGAACTCGGCAAGCAAGCCAAGGCCTTCATGGACCGCGGCGATCTGGTGCCGGATGCGCTGATCATGGGCATCATGGAAAAACGCCTGCAGGATCCCGATTGCAAAAAAGGTTTTCTGCTCGACGGTTTCCCGCGCACCATTCCGCAAGCCGAAGATTTGAAAAAATTGCTGGTCAAACTCGGCATCAAACTCGACATGGCGGTGAACATCGATGTGCCGCGCGACGTCATCCTCGATCGTCTGACCACGCGCCGTACTTGCTCCAACACCAAGTGCCAAGCGATTTACAACGTCAAAAGCATGCCACCGAAAAAGGCCGGCATCTGCGATAAGTGCGGCAGCCCCGTGGTGCAGCGCGAAGATGAAACCGAAGCCGCGATCAGCCACCGGCTCGATACTTATAATAAGAAGACCGCGCCCTTGATCGGCTTCTATGAAAAAGAAGGCATGCTGCTCACGGTCACCGCGACTTCGAGCGAAGCCGTGATCGATGCGATTAAAAAGAAATTGGCGAAGTAAGTAGAATTTGTTGGGGTTCGCGTGCTCACCCCAACCTACATTGATCAGCTGTTAATCGTGTTCGGTGGGCTGCGCTGCGCGCATCCCACCCTACATTTAATT
>JACQBD010000077.1 GCA_016194665.1 Gammaproteobacteria bacterium | reverse complement strand
TGAAACAGAGTCGTGACTTCATCGTGCGTGAACAACGCTGGGCGATCGCCCACCGGCCCCGAGAAATTGCACACCAAATATGCCACGGGCACCTGCACGCCGCGCGGCGTGCGTTTACGATTGATGCATTCGTCCATCCACGCGCCGCCGCGTTTATGGGCGCGCGCGTACAAGTCCATGTAGAAGCGCCCGCGCACTTCGCCGCCGCGGTCGCGGATTTCATAAAAACGCACATCGGCATGCCAGATTTCTGGGTTTTTTACTTCGACGACCTCCAGGCCATACAGCCGTTTCACCACCTCAAACATGCCGGGAACGACCTGCGTTTGCGGGAAATAAGGGCGCAAATCTTCCTGAGAAATTTGATAACGCGCTTGTTGCAGCTTCTCTGAATAATAGGCGATATCCCAAGCTTCCAGTTGCTGCACGCCATGGTTTTCGCGGGCAAAGCGCTTAAGCTCGTCCAAATCTTTTTGCGCCGCGGGCTTGGCGCGGCGCGCCAGATCGCGCAAAAAATCCATGACTTCGGGCACGGTCTTGGCCATGCGCGTCTGCAAGGCGTATTCGGCGTAATTGTTAAATCCCACTAATTGCGCCGCTTCTTTACGCAGTTTAAGAAGTTTAACCATCAGCTCGCTGTTATCCCATTTCCCCGCATGCGGGCCTTGGTCGCTGGCGCGCGTGACAAACGCTTCATACATTTGCCGACGCAAGTCGCGCCGATCGGCGTAAGTCATGAACGCGATATAAGACGGTGCTTCCAGCGTGAAACGCCAGCCCGGCATATTTTTTTCTTGCGCGGCTTGTTGCGCCATGGCGCGCGCCGATTCGGGTAAACCTGCTAAGTCCGCTTCATTCGTGATATGTAAATCCCACGCTTGGGTGGCATCGAGCACGTTCTCGGAAAACTTGCTGGTCAAGGCCGCCAATTCTTTTTGCACTTCTTTAAAGCGCGCTTTTTTCGGCGGCGATAATTCGGCGCCGGCGAGACGAAAATCGCGCAGCGTGTTTTCAATGATCTTTTTTTGCGGCTGCGTCAGGCGCGCGAATTCCGCGCTGGTGGCGATGGATTTATATCCGGCATACAGACGTTCGTCTTGCGCCAATTCCGTAAAGTAATCGGTGAGTTTCGGTAAACCGGCGTTATACGCTTCGCGCAAGGGCGCGCTGTCCATGACCGCATGCAAATGCGACACCGGCGACCACAACCGACTTAAGCGTTCGCGCATGTCCTCGATCGGTTGCGCGAAATTGTCCCAACTGTAAGATCCGCCCGCGGCCAATACCTGCGTCAGTTCTTGGCGATTTTCCGCCAGCAAGCGATCCAGTGCGGCAACCACGTGTTCAGGTAGAATCGCGCCAAAGCGCGGCAATTGCGTAAAATTGAGTAAAGGATTATTGGCGTGAGTAATGTTTTCCATGTCGAACTATATTATAACGTGCCAAGCTCATGACCGCTGCTACCCATTCTTTGCATCCTTACGATGCCCTAACGCCTGACATTATTCTGGCAGCCGTGGAAACCTATGGTTTGCATTGCACGGGTGGCTTATTGGCGCTTAATAGCTACGAAAATCGGGTCTATCGGGTCGACACCGAAGAAGGTTCACCGTGCGTGGCAAAGTTTTATCGTCCCGGCCGTTGGAATGAAGCGGTTATTTTGGAAGAACACAGTTTTGCCTTGCAATTGGCCGAGCACGAAATCCCCGTGGTGGCGCCGCTTAAACGCCAAGACGGCGCCACCTTAAGTCACCACGCCGGTTTCCGTTTCGCCATTTTTCCTTGGCAACCGGGACGCGCGCCGGAGTTGAACACGCGCGATGACCGCGCGCTCCTCGGCCGTTATCTTGGCCGCTTGCATCTATTAGGCGCGGCCGAGCCTTTCCAGCAGCGCGCGCGTTTAGGCATCGAGGAATTTGGCCAGCAATCGGTGCGCTACCTTAAAGAGCACGACATCGTCCCGGAAGAATTACGCGCGTCTTTTTTCACCATTACCGAATATCTTTTCCCGCCGATCGAAGCCGCGTTTCAAGCAGCCGGCGAGGCCGCTTGGATACGCCTGCACGGCGATTGCCATCTCGGTAATATTCTTTGGACCGGCACCGGTCCGCATTTAGTCGACTTCGACGATTGTCTGACAGGCCCGGCGATTCAAGATTTGTGGATGCTGCTTTCCGGCGAACGCGAGGAAATGCAAATGCAATTGGCTGACGTGCTTTCCGGCTACACGCCGTTCATGGAGTTTAATTCCGCCGAATTGCGCTTGATTGAACCGTTGCGCACTTTGCGCATGCTGCGCTACATGACGTGGCTCGCTGAACGCTGGGACGATCCCGCCTTCCCGCGCAACTTTCCGTGGTTTAACACGCGGCGTTATTGGGAAGAACAAGTGCTGACACTGAAACAACAAGCCGCGGCGCTCGATGAACCGCCGCTCACGTGGTTGGCATAAGCGCGATTCATTTTTTATAATTTCGGATTAATCTTTTAAAAAATTCCCAACGTCCGGCGATTGCAAAAAAAATGGCTATCCGTTCCTACAAAAATATTCTGCCCACACTCGGTGCGAACGTTTACATCGACGAATCCGCGGCCGTGATCGGTGACGTGGTGCTGGGCGATGACGTGTCGGTGTGGCCGATGTGTTCGGTGCGCGGCGATGTCAACGGCATTCGCATCGGCGCGCGCACCAATATTCAAGACGGAACGGTTATTCACGTGACGCATCGCTATAAAGATTTGCCGCAAGGCCATGCCGTGCATATCGGCGCTGACGTCACCGTCGGCCACAAGGTGATTATTCATGGCTGCACCATCGAGTCGCGTTGTCTCATCGGCATGGGGTCGTTGATTCTGGACGGCGCGATTTTGCGCCGTGGCGTGTTTCTCGGCGCCGGCAGCCTGGTGGCCGAAGGCAAGGAATTGGAAGGCGGCTATCTGTGGATGGGTCGGCCGGCGAAAAAAATCCGTGAATTAACCGCGCAAGAATCAGCGTGGTTCGATTATTCCGCAGTGCATTACGTCCAGCTCAAGAACGATTACCTTAATAAATAATCGCGCGCTTTTATCTTTTCTTAGTACGAGCTGGCGCTGGGGTTTTTTTGCCGCTGGCTTTTTCGGTGGCCGCTAACGCATCCAGAATCGCATGCGCTTGGCTGCGCTGATGCGATTTCAAGCGCCGGTATTTTTCCAGTAATTTCAGCTCATCCGGCGAATTAGCCACTTTTAACTCCACTCGATAACTACCCGCTTCATCCGCCACGCGGCCGAGATTGCTTGAACGCATGCCGGTGAGAATGTATTGCACGTCCATCCCCAAACGCGCGCAGGCCGACAGCGAATTCGCCGGTATCGGCGTGCCGCCGTCGCCGGTCCTTTCATAATTAATCACCGTCCATTTAGTGACGTCCAGGGCCTTGGCGAGCGCCACCTGGCTCAAACCCAATCGTAATCGTTCTTCGCGCAATCGCATCGATGACGAATATCTTACACTAGATTTATTGACAGGTGTAATTTTTTTTACCATACTTTTTTCCAAGATAAAAGGTCAACGGAAAAATAAAGCTGATTATCTTCAGCTGAATCCTAACACAGGGAAACATAAAAATGGATTACATAGATTTAAAATATGCGCTGGCCAAAAAAGGATACACCCTCACACGCGTCGCCGAAGAACTGGGGTTATTCGGACCGCAATCCGTGCAACAGGTGTTGGCGCGAAAATATATCAGCGGGCGCGTCGAGAAACATGTTTCCGACATTACTGGCATCCCTTTGGAAAAGCTTTTTCCCGATCGCTATCAAGCAATACCGAAAAATTCACGCTCCGCACCGAATGTTCGAGTACTCGACAAACGCGCGACGGCGACGCGTAAAACAAAAAATCATTCGACGGAAAAAAAATCTTAAAAGGTTTAGCTTTATGCTGAAGGAGGAATCTTGGCGCGCCTATTCCGTAAACTCGACCGCGCAAAAGTATTCAAGCTCAAGAAGCAAGGACTATCCAACAGCCAAATCGCCCGGCGCTTGGGCGTGACGCACAGTGCTGTGCATCATGTGCTGAATAAAACTTATTTATCCAAAGCGGAAATGCGGACGGTCTAAAAATTAATTATCCGTTCTTGCGCAAGGCAGCAATCACCGGTTGTGTTTCCGGACGTACACCGCGCCACAGCAAATAAGATTCGGCGGCTTGCTCCACTAACATGCCGAGCCCGTCGGCGACAGTGGCGGCGCCGTGCAACATGGCCCACTCCATGAACGGCGTGGGTTTATCGCCATACATCATGTCATAGGCAATGGCCTCGGAGGTAAATAGATTGAGCGGCAGCGGCGGCACCTCGCCTTTTAAGCTGGCGCTGGTGCCGTTAATCACGACATCAAAACGTTTGCCGACCAATTCGTCGTAACCCAAGGCTTCTATTTTGCCGAAGGCAGAAAATATTTTCACAAGATCCTTGGCTTTGGCGACGGTGCGATTGACCAGCATCAACATCGCCGGATGCTGCCGCAACAATGGCCCTAACACGCCGCGCACCGCGCCGCCCGCGCCCAGCACCAAGATTTTTTTTTCTTTGAGATTGACGCCGATGTTTTTAGTTAAGTCATGCACCAGACCGGCGCCGTCGGTGTTATCGCCGAAAATTTTTCCGTCGGGTTCGAAGCGCATGGTATTGACGGCGCCGGCGAGTTTGGCGCGCTCGCTTAAATTGTCCGTCAGCCGAAAAGCTTCGAGCTTAAAGGGCACGGTGACGTTGAGGCCTTTGCCGCCGTCGGCGCGGAACTGTTGCAGCGCGTCGGCAAAGCCATCGTCGTCGGCCCACAGCGCGGTGTACTCGATGTGATGCCCAAATTGATGGGCAAATTGCTTGTGGATCACGGGCGATTTGCTGTGCGCGACGGGATTGCCCATCACCGCGTAACGCGCCGGCGCTGTATTGGTTTCTGCCATGATTGCCTTGCCCACCGAGAAACTTGAATCGCTATTCTAGGCGATTGTCCGCGCGACGGCACCTGTGCCACTACGGTTTATTTTTTTATTTTTGCCGCATCAAACGTTCAGGCAAGAACAATAACTAGATAGGCGAGGTAACACAATCCGTTGAAAAATAAATGCACGGGTCGCAAATTCCCGCGGCGCAGCATGATGTTCGACGCCTTGCACAAAACCATGCGCACCGAAAATGATGAGACCGAGGCCGATCCCCAATTGCACTAACACCGTCAATAAATTCTCCGGCACGCCGAGGCGGCCGAAAAAGCGCACC
The DNA here is from genome assembly GCA_016194665.1 of Gammaproteobacteria bacterium. Taxonomy (GTDB): domain Bacteria; phylum Pseudomonadota; class Gammaproteobacteria; order Acidiferrobacterales; family Sulfurifustaceae; genus Sulfuricaulis. Next base: position 4,037 of record JACQBD010000077.1, on the reverse strand, counting down.
AGAAATAACGGCTCTTCGGCTTCCGTGCCGTGGCCGGCGGCGACCAGCTTTGACGAAGCGCGAATGGTCAACAGGAGGTAAACGAAATACACCAGCACCAACGATATCGCCAGCCCAGCGCGCACCCAGGTCACTTGATGCGGAACGAAAATGGCGACGGTACTCAAACCAAAGGCGAGCAAGAACCACGTAAGGTCGCGCTGTATGCCGCTGTGTTCGGGATGAAAATGATCCTGCCAACCGCGCCGCTGAATCGCGAAGACCGCCATCAAGAACATGGTCAACGTGGACAACATCAGCGGCGCGCCGAGAATCGCGCCGACGCCGACCTCTTCGCGTACCGCTTGGGTGCTGGCGCTGGAAAAAATCGCCACCACCGGCACCATGGTCTCGGGCAAGGCCGTGCCGACCGCGGCAAAAATAGAACCGGTAACGCCTTCGGAAATCTTTAATCGTTCGCCCAAATGTTCCAAAGCATTCGTAAAGGTTTCAGCGCCGATTAAAATCACCAGCAGAGCAATGATCAGCAGGCCTATCGTCATAGATTGAGTCCGATTTTTTTAACGTTTTTCCATGCCGGGCGGGCGCGTATCGATAAACGCCGGGCGGTCGCCGATGCCGGCGAGCCATGTCGTCAAGCGTGGATGCTGGCGACGCCAATCGTGGGCATATCGAAAATCGATATATTCCAGCGCTACGCCCAGGGCAATATCCGCCAAGCTCAAACGATTGGCGACAAGATACGAATCGTTTTTTATCCGCGCCTCGGCATATTGCAGCGCCGCGGCGATTTTGCTTTCTTGACGCGCGATCGTTTCCGGCGATTGCTTGTCCGCCGGCCGGCGTGTCTCGAGCAGGCGTGTCACCGTGGCATCGAGCATGCCCTGAGCCAATGCATGCCAGCGTAACACTTGCCAATGCGCTTCGCCGGATTTCGGAATCAAAGCTTCGCCGCTTAGGCTGTCGAGATATTCCGCGATCAACGGTGAATCGAAAAATACTTCGCCGTTGTCGAGCACCAGCACCGGCACTTTACCCAAGGGATTGAGCGCGGGAATCGAGCTGTCGGGCGCCCAGGCATCGGCCAGGCTGAATTCGCACGCACTGTTTTTTTCTTTGATGAGCACGCGAATTTTGCGTACATAGGGTGAAGTCAATGAGCCGTAAAGTTTCATGTGCATTACCAAAAGTTTAAAAAAATAAAAAAATTAGACAGGACTCACAGGATTAACAAGATTTCTTACTTATCAATTATCCAGTAAATCCTGTTAATCTTGTCCATTCATTTTTCTCTTAATTATAATGAAGCATCAATCCCGCAAACACCGCCGCGCCGAACCAATTATTATTTAGAAACGCGCGAAAACAACCATCGCGTGAACGTTCGCGCATGAGCCACTGTTGGTAAAGCGCGAAACCCAGCGCCGCCGCCAGGCCCGCATAATACCGCAAACCGAGACCGGCGCGGGATCCGGCCCAGGCCAGAAAAAATAACGTTAACAGATGGAAAAAAAACACCAGCAGACGATCGAAGCGGCCAAACAGAATGGCGGTGGATTTCACTCCCACCTTAATATCGTCTTCGCGGTCGACCATGGCGTAGGCCGTATCATAAGCGACAGACCAACAAACGTTGGCAGCGAATAAAATCCAGGCAAGCCAGGGCACCGCACCGGTTTGTGCAGCGAAGGCCATGGGAATACTCCAACCGAAGGCCAGGCCCAAATAAAATTGCGGCAAATGCGTGTAGCGTTTGAGGAACGGATAGGTAGCGGCGAGAAACGCGCCGCCAAAGGAAAGCGCGATGGTCATAGCATTCAGTGTTAAGACCAAGCCAAAAGCGATAAGACACAGTACGACAAAAAGCACCAAGGCGGCGCGCGGCGACACGCGCCCGGCGGCGATCGGCCGGTCGCGCGTACGCGCCACGTGTGGATCGAAATCGCGGTCGGCGTAATCGTTGATGACGCAGCCGGCAGAGCGCATCAGCACGACGCCGAGCATGAACACGAAAAAAATATATCCAGCGGGATGACCGAGTCCGGCGAACCATAACGCCCACAATGTCGGCCATGCCAGCAGAAGAATGCCGATGGGCCGATGCCAGCGCATCAGTCGTGCATAATCGATCAGTCGTTCGCTGACGCTCATTTCACAAAGTCGGGAATGTCGGGCAGAAAAAATTCACAAACCAAAAGTGGTTTTCCGTTTAAACGAAATAAAGAACGTCGTCCCCAAATGGATTCCGGTTTGTGCGATAAATCGCGCGTGATCAATTGATACAACTCGTCCGCGGACGTCAGTTGCGTCAGCTGCATCTCGCTGCGCTGCATGGACGGATCGGCAAATAACATCGCGCCCAAAGAGCGCGCGCCTAAGCGCGTAAACCGATGAAATTTTCTGGCCAAGGTTTGCGGCGGAATAATCGTGCGTGCATAAACCCACGGCGTGGTAGCGCACTGCAGACGCACTTGCCGCACTAGCGCGCGGCTGGATGGACGCATACCGAGCGCCATGGCTTCGCCGCGCAGTGGCCGGGTTTTTGTTTGGCTCAACAGTTGCACTTGAAAATTAGCGCGACAATGATCGATGACGCGCGCTGTTAAGGAGCCGGTATCGACCAGCCAAGGATAAAATTTTTTCGGGATAGCCGAACGATTTATTTGCCGTAGCGAACGCCATAGCGGTTCGGCGTAGCGCGATGCGGGGACATTCGAACGTGTCATTACGAAAAATTTTTCGATGATTAAGAAGCGGGCATCCTAACAGAAGCCATTCCGGCGGTCAGCGTTGTCATCGTCAGACTAAACATCGCGATAGCGTTCCGCTTGTCCCAACCAACGGCGCACGATGGGATCGACGCGCTCGGGATATTCTTTAAACAATATATCCGCGACCTGTTGCACACGCGGCAGCCACGCATGATCGCGCAGGAAATCGGCGATATGAAATTGCGGCATGCCGGCTTGGCGCGTGCCCAGCATCTCGCCGGGGCCGCGCATTTCCAGATCGCGCCGCGCGATTTCAAAACCATCGCCGGTTTCGCGCAAGGCCGCCAACCGGGCGCGCGCCATGTCCGATAAAGGCGCTTGATACAGCAACACACAATGACTTTCCGCCTGCCCACGGCCGACACGCCCGCGCAATTGATGCAGTTGCGAAAGCCCGAGCCGTTCGGCGTTCTCGATGATCATGAGCGATGCGTTCGGTACATCGACGCCGACTTCAATCACGGTGGTAGCGACCAATAAATTAATTTCGCCGCGCTTGAAAGCGGCCATGATTTTTTCTTTTTCCGCCGGCTTCATGCGTCCGTGCACGAGCGCGATCGAAAGCTCGGGCAAGGCGGCGCGTAAAGTTTGCGCGGTGTCGGTGGCGGTTTCCAATTCTAATACTTCCGATTCTTCAATCAGCGGACACACCCAATACGCTTGACGGCCGGCATGACAAGCTTGGTGAATGCGGCTGACGATATCGGCGCGGCGCGCGCTGGGCAGCGCCACCGTTTCCACCGGTTTGCGTCCGGGCGGCAATTCGTCGATCACCGACACGTCGAGATCGGCATACAAACTTTGCGCCAGTGTGCGCGGAATCGGCGTCGCCGTCATGATCAGCTGATGCGGCCGGCGCAAACCCACGCGGCCTTTTTCGCGCAGCGCCAAGCGCTGATGTACGCCGAAGCGGTGCTGCTCGTCGACCACGATCAAGCCGAGGTCTGCGAATTCTACGCCGGCTTGAAATAAGGCCTGGGTGCCAATGACGATGGCGGCTTGGCCGCAGCCGATTTTTTCCAACGCTTGTTGACGCGCGCGGTTGTTTAATTTTCCGGAAAGACCGATGACGCCGACGCCGAGTGGCTCAAGCCACGCCGAAAAATTGCGCAAGTGCTGCTCCGCGAGCAGTTCGGTCGGCGCCATGATCGCCGCCTGCAAACCGTTTTCCACCGCGCCCAGACTGGCGCAAGCGGCGACGATGGTTTTGCCGCAGCCGACATCGCCCTGTACCAATCGCTGCATGGGGTGCGATTGACTCAGGTC
>JACQBD010000088.1 GCA_016194665.1 Gammaproteobacteria bacterium | reverse complement strand
GGCTCTGAATACCATGACTGGCGGACAAACGTTGAAAATAATCGCTACCGATCTCGGTTTTGTGAAAGACATTAGCGGCTTCTGTCAGCAGACCGGCAACGTATTGGTATCGTCGAGCGAACAACGTCACGAGCACGTCTTTGTTATACGTAAGTCATGAAGCCACCGATCGCTTACTGAAGAAAATGGTCAGTAGTTTTACAAAAGCCAACTTATTCAACTCACTCAAAGGAAATCATTATGCCACTTACCCTAACTTTGTCGGAAGGTGTATTACCAGTCGGAACAGAAAAACAGGCGTTCGCGCGCCTTTGCGAAGCGATGCTTAAATGGCATGGTCTTACTGGCAATAAAGTTATGACACCCAACGTTGTCGGTTCGATTCATGTCATTCCGAAGAAATTTACGTTCTCAGGTCTAAAAGAAACTTCAGTCTCTCTTATTGAATGGAAAGTGCCGTCGTTTGCCTTTAATACCACAGAGATTCAACAGGGATATTTTGCGGAAGCAACCGACATTATTCACGAGATGTCGGGCAAGAAACTTCCCAAATCGAATATCTGGATTAACGTTGTTCATGCTGTCGATGGCGCCTGGGGTATTGGCGGACAAGCGTTGACCAATGCTCAGTTGGGCGAGTCCATCTATAAGAACTAGAGCTGAAGGCAAATTACTGCTCATTCCGAACCATCAGAGACAATGCATCGTCTTTCGGAATTATTTATGATTGCCAATGACCTGAAGAAATACAAGATGGTTAGCAGGAACGTCTAGCAACTTGCTCACGGAAATTCAAAGGGTTCTCCATGAAACGTGAACGTTTACGTCCTGGATTGACGGGCTCAACAATCTTTCCCATTCGACACCTCCCGCAGTATTGGGTATCTTTAAAAGTGTCTTTGAAAGGTGGGATAGCTCAGGTCACAATATTCCCTTAAAATAAAAATCCGTAAATAAAAATACAAATGAATTAAATCTAATTTAAGTGGGGAGACATTATGAATAATAAAATTCCGTATAGAGGATTTCTCATTCGTCCCAATCCGCATTTGTTAACCACGGGTAAATGGAGTCTCGAGGTTTATATTGAGAAACATAAAATGCTGAGCGCCACGAACAGAAAATTTTTTACTAACGACACATTCGGAGCGCAAGCGGATGCTGTTCATCACAGCATAGATTTAGCTAGGCGCATAATCGACGGACGAGAGAGACCGTTTTTCGGTCGCGGATCTTTGACAAAATTTAGCGAAAACAAAAACCAGGGCAGATTTAATTTACTAGGAAAATAAAAATCTGCCCCGGTTTGTATCGATTGTTTAGCGCCCCTTAGCGCCGTACTTGTCTGTTGCCGCTATCCAATGACTTAGCCAGATTCACCAGCGTCAGAAATTCCCCGCGATAACCGAAGTCATCTTTCGCGCGCGCGTCACGGGCGAGGGTGGCGATATCATCGTAACTGAAGTCTCCAATGTATTTACCGCCGCGCAACAATTGGCCGAAGGCGGCGACTGCGGCGCTAAAGCGGAAGTCGGCGGAAGTTTTGCCCGCGTCACGCTGCATGTCGGCGGTTTTGAGCGCTTGTTCGATGAGCTGGCTGTTGTCGCTGTCGGGCAGCTTGTAACGCAAACGCAGTAGCGCGATTTCTTCTTTATTGCCAGGCGCAGTTTTTTCGGCGCCGTAACGCAATGGATCGATCTTTTGCCCCTTGCCGTCCGCGAGTGTGATTTCGTACAGCGCGGTGACCGTGTGTCCGGCGCCGATGTCGCCGGCGTCGATCTTGTCGTTGTTAAAGTCCTCGCGCTTCAACGCGCGGTTCTCGTAGCCAATCAGACGATATTCAGCAACCATCGCCGGATTAAATTCGATCTGAATTTTTACGTCCTTGGCGATCGTTTGCAGCGTGGAACTTATCTCGTTCACCAACACTTTGTTGGCTTCGTGGAGGGTGTCGATGTAGGCGTAGTTGCCATTGCCGGCGTCGGCCAATTGTTCCATCAAGCGGTCGTTGTAATTACCGGTGCCGAAGCCGAGTGTGGTCAGCGACACGCCGGTTTTGCGTTTGTCTTCGACCATGTTCTTGAGCGCCTCGAAATTGACCGTGCCGACATTGAAATCGCCGTCGGTGGCGAGCAGCACGCGATTGATGCCGTTTTTGATGAAACCTTGCTCGGCCATGGCGTAGGCGAGCGTGATGCCGGCGCCGCCGTTGGTGGAGCCGCCGGCTTCCAGGCCATCGAGCGCGGCGATAATGCGCGCCTGCTGATCGCCCGCGGTCGGTTCGAGCACGATGCCGGTATTGCCGGCATACACCACCAGCGACACGCGATCTTGCGCGCGCAGTTTTTGCACCAGCAGTTTCAATCCGGATTTGAGTAGCGGCAGTTTGTCGGGCGACATCATCGAGCCGGACACATCCACCAAGAACACCAGATTCGCCGACGGCAATTTTTCGGCGGCGATGTCATAGCCTTTGAGGCCGACGCGCAGCAAATACGTATCTTTGTTCCATGGCGTCGGCGCCATTTCCGTGGTCACCGAAAACGGCCGCGTCTTATCCTTCGGCAACGGATAATCGTAGGAAAAATAATTAATCATCTCCTCGACGCGCACCGCATCCTGCACCGGCAGACTGCCTTGATTGAGAAAGCGACGCACGTTGGCGTAAGCACCCGTGTCCACGTCGATGCTGAAAGTCGACACCGGCTGTTCGATGGCGCGCTTGACCGGATTGTCATCGAAGTGCGCGTAGTTTTCGGTATTGATCGGTTCACTCGGATAGCGCAGATCGTAGGACAGGCCCACGACGCTTGTCGGCGCGGCGGCTTGTTTTAATACATCGGCAATACGCCCTGATTCTTCCGGCTTGCCTTGCGACATTAATTGACGCGCATGTTTTTCATCCGCGCGCCCTAATGGTGGGTTGACCGTAGTGCTGTGCGGCGTTTCCGGCGTCGGATCGAGCGTCGGACCGCTGGACGTGCAGGCCGTGAGCCAGAAAAATGTCAGCGCTAGCAGCGCGCCCTGTTTGATATTGCCGAATGCGATCATGTTGTGCTCCTTCTTGTTAGGATGGCGGCCGCAGTGACGGCCGTTCGTAGCTTGTAAACGCAGGCGCGAATCAAACGGGGTTAATACGATTCTGATAGACAGAATTAAAAGACGCGGCCTACCATAGCCGGCCGCGCACACGATTCCATTGGGATCGTCACTTTAACCCCGAATTATCCGCACGCACGTTTATAGGATGGATCAGGCCGCCGACGAAGACTTGATGAACCGCTACCGCGACGGCGACGCGCGCGCTTTCGAGTTGCTGTACGCGCGCCACAAAGGTCCGCTGTATCGCTACCTGTTGCGCCAATGCGGCGTGGCGGCGCTGGCGGAAGAATTATTTCAGGACGTATGGATGAAACTGATCAATGCCCGCAGTCGTTACGCGGCGCGCGCCAAATTCACCACTTACTTGTATCATCTGGCGCACAATCGGCTCATCGATCATTATCGGCGCACGCAAACCGGCGTGCCGATTTCCTACGACGCTTTCGACAAGCACGAGGACCAGAACGATGCAGACGAATCCTTCATCGAACAGATAGCCGATGTGGACACACGCGAACCCGACAACGAACTTGACCGCCGCCGTTTGGCGCAACGCTTGTTGACGCACATCACCGCTTTGCCCGAAGCGCAGCGCGAGGCGTTTCTATTGCGCGCGGAGAGCGGCCTATCGTTGGAAGAAATCGCCACCGTCACCGGCGTGAATGCCGAGACCGCCAAAAGCCGTTTACGCTACGCACTTTCCAAACTTCGACAGAGTCTAAGCAAAGACTGAACATGACTACGCGTAAACCCAGCGACCCGAAACACCACCAGCTGCCAGGCGAGGCCGATATCGCGCGCACCTATCGCGCCACCGGTAAGGACGAGCCGCCCGCATCCTTGGATGCCAAAATTCTTGCGCAGGCGCAACGCGCCGTCACCAAACCGAAAGCGCATGGCCCGTTCGCGGGGCGTTGGGCGCTGCCGCTTTCCACCGCGGCGATGGTGGTGTTGAGCGTCGGTGTAGTGTTACTGCTCAACGAACGCGGCGCGCTCGATCAACAGGATGATCGTGCGCCGCTGATTTCTAGAGAGGCGCCAGCGCACGACCTTGCACGCCAAGCACCGAAGTCGCCGCCAGCATCCGCACGATCGACGACGCCAGCGCCGGCCAAAGCAAAGTCTGCATTACCGGAATCGACGCAAGGCGTAGCGATAGCGCCGACCGCGCCGCCGGAAAATAAAGCCAGCGGCATGGCCGCACCCGCCACCGCGCCGCTGCTGCGCGAGCGCCGGATAGATGAAAGTCTTGGCGCGACACGTGATGAAGTTCGTGTACAAAATAAATTGGCGAAGCAGGAGAACAGCGGCATGCGCGCGACAGCGGATGTGATTTCAGTACAAGCCAGCGGCCCAGCCGGCGCCTACCAGTTCAGCGTCGGCATCCGCAGCGCGGATAAAGGTTGCGTCCAATATGCCGACTGGTGGGAAGTCGTGAGCACCGATGGCAAGTTGCTCTATCGCCGCGTGCTGCAACACAGCCACGTCGACGAGCAACCCTTCACCCGCGCCGGCGGCCCCGTGCCGATTCAACCGGACACCATAGTGTGGGTGCGCGCGCACATGAACAGCGGCGGTTACGGCACAGCCTTTAAGGGTTCAGTGAAAATCGGATTCAAACAAACCACGCTCGATGCGGAGTTCGCCGCCGGCCTTACGAAACAAGCGCCGCTGCCAGACGGTTGTGATTTTTAATCGAGGTCGGAAGGCGGTTGGGTGTCGAAGGTGATTTGACGTTATAGCGTTACATGGCTAAGTTAGGCTGAATGAGCGCCAACCTCAAACGCGCAGCCGTTTATTTTAAACCTGAGCTTCACCGTGCCCTCCGACTAAAGGTAGTGGAAATGGATCGTTCTTTATCCGATCTAGTCAATGAGGCTGTACAACTCAGTCTCGTAGATAACGCGGAAGATATCGCCGCATTCAAGCAGCGCTCAAGAGAGCCGAACTTGCCCTTTGGAGGCGTCGTCGAGGGCATGAAACGGCGCGGGAAAATTTAAGGTTTTCGTCAAGTCTTCCGCTCACCTTAGCAAGGCTAGCTGAATGACGAGAAAAAAACTTTCAACGTCACGCGCAAAATCCGTAGGTTGGGGTGAATGAAATGAACCCCAACGAAATCTGAAATCGACTTGAAGATAAAAATATGCAGATGGCACAGGAAGGATTATGTTGGGGTTCATTTCATTCACCCCAACCTACATGCTCATGAAGAATACATATCTCAAGATATTTTCCACGCTACTTCTCGCATTACCGGCAATCAGCAATGGTAGCGAGGCGAGAGACTGCGATTCGACCTCTCAAGCCACATTAAGCTTTTGCGCAAAAGATGCGTATGAGCTAACTGATGTTGAGTTGAACAATACCTACAAAAAGCTGATTGCGAACTTGAAAACCGACGCAAGCAAAAATCGACTTAAAGAAGCGCAGCGCGCTTGGGTACTTTTCCGAGATAAAGACTGTGAGTACTACAATAGTGGCCAGGAGCGGTATGCGCAGTCTATGGCCACCATGATGTATTACTTCTGTCTCACTGACAGAACCAAAACGCGGATTAAGGAGTTAAAGAATTTCGCAACATGTACCCAAGGCGGTTGCCCCTATTAAGGCTTCACCTAACACGTCGCTCAATTTGACTCGCTACGTCGGCGCTTCGCGCCTCGTAGCTCGCAGGTTAGCTCTGCGTTATGCGTGAAAAAGAAATGGAATCAGTAACTCTCAAATACTCCGAGTCGTTCATAAAAAGAGCTGTACGGTCATATTGGTGGAAAACTATTGGCCCAATTTTCCCTGTTGTTACATCGCTACTTGCGGCTTTCGTGATTTATCAAGTAATTGATGGTGATCGTTCATGGTTCGTCGGCGTGCTTGGTGCAACTGTAATTATTGCCATTGCAGTAATGGCGGCCTCTTATTTTGTCCATCTCTCGAGGTCTCTTAGTCGGCTTAGAAGAATGAAAGACCCCGTGGCAATATTAGAACTAGAAGAAAAAAAATTTAGGGTAGTGTCCGATGTCGGAGCATCAGAAATGCAGTGGTCCTTAATTAAGGAAATATGGCGCTTTGAGCATGCGTGGCTATTGTTGTTTTCTGGGGGCGAGTTCATGACCTTGCCAACCGAAGGTTTATCAGAGCAATCTAGGGAATTTATTACAGAACGAGCGAAGGCCAATGGGGCAAAAATCGCATAACAAGGCGCTCGTTCGGACGCAAACTACGCTACGCTCCGTTTGCGTCGCACAGCTTTATCGTTGGGCCTACACTTAAAGTGTACCGAATATCTTCCAATATCAATCTGAGCGATATAGTCGGTTCAGAAATTCAGCAAATCCGTTTGGGCCGCTATGACGTCCAGTTTCACTTTGGGTCAGAAAGGACCATTTGCGTTCAGGGAAAGATCGAGGTATTTGAGGGGAACGTCTTAATCGCTAATTGGAGCGAGGAAAATAATTGGTCTAGCACCGCATTTCAGAAATTGCTTAACGCACCAGTGTTGAGTTACTCCGTACTAAACGACCGCCTCTTGGAAATTCGGTTTGAAGAAAATCTAGTTATGCACCTACACGACAGTTCGGATCAGTACGAAAGCATGCAGATATATCCTGAAGGAATCATCATATGAGTGAGGCCCAACAAGCCTTTCGAGCCGACGCCGGATACATCGCGCCGTTTCCTGAGGCCTCGTGGCGGCGCGGCTCAAAGGCAGCGTTAGGCACGCCATGAACAAACACAAGTGTCCAAATTGTGGTGCTCCATCTGTGACGGTGTGGCAGAAGCTCTGGCTTGGGGCGTTGAAGAAAATGAAGTGTAAGGACTGTGGCACGTTCATCACTGTGCCCTGGTTCAGGAGCCTGTTGGTCCTGGGCTTCGGAACAATAACACCGTGGGTTGGTGGTGCACTCGCGTTGAGTCTTGTTCCTAAACCTGCCGGTGCTGTTACATTTATTGCCAGTTTTTCGTTTGGTTTTATTTTGTGCACGCTGTTGTTTCTCTGGTTCTACAACTGGTATGTGCCCTTGGTAGTTAAACATGCCTAACAAGCGCGTGGGGTCGGGCTCGCTACGTTGGCGCTTCGCGCCGCCTCCGCTCGCCGCTCAAGGTTTTCGTTGGATGATATGAAACAATTCCTAACTCGTTCAAGATCAATAGTAGGAGCAACTTTGTGGGGCGTGATCATCGCTGTTATTGTCTTCTTCGGCTTGATCATTGCCGATTTCGTTATATCGGCATATCGGGACAGTTTTGGGCCAGCGGCGCAGATTGATGCCATTGCGGTTGGTGGCGGATATTCTATTTCTTTAGACGCTACACCTGCGCATCCATTTCTAGCGGAGTACAAGCAATCAATCAGCGTTTATGGCAGTGAGCCGAGGGATGGTGCCCTTTTAGGACGCGTTGAAATTCCAATGAACACAGGTGGCCGCGTACGGATAGGAGTACTTGTATCCACAGAACCTAACAAAGCAGAGGTTGTGCTTGCTGATCGCTACGCGACCACGCGCATTGAGCTTTCTACTCAGAAAGTGGCAGATATGGATTCTTGGCGACAACCAACATTAAGGCCAATCGGCATCATCTCGGGCGAGTCATACCCAATCAAGTTTATTCCGTGCGCGGTGTGGTCGCTACTTTCCTCAAGAGAGCAACAGACCATTATGGGGTCAAGAGATGAACTGCAAGGGTTTTGCGAAGCGGCCCAACGAGGCGCTTCAAGAGACGCGCCAAAAGCGGTGCGCCCCTGAGCTTAATCGTTGGGCATTATGAACAATAACTTGCCACAAGACAGAATTGAGAATGAACTCAAGAGACTTATAGGACTCCCTATATGGGGTCCTGGTCTTGCCGCAGGCATGCTTATGGTTTCATTCGGCAATCGATATCGCGAAACTACAAGGAAAGGTAAAGAAATAGAGGTCGGTGATTACGCGCTTCATATTCAGTGTGCTTGGCGTCTTGCGCGTAGCAATGCCGTGGTTGTTGGTTTTGCCGACTATGTAGCAGCAGAGGACGAAGCAGAAAACGTCACGAAAATTTACAACCGTCTCAGGGAAGAGTTCTCGAAATCACCGATCGTAAAAGAGATTCCTTTTGTCCGAGGTGGAGCATTTTCTCTTGCGCTTGAAGACGGATTGTATCTGGAAGCATTTCCGTCATTTTCGGCTGAAGATCCCAATAAAGAGTTTTGGCGCATCTTCCGTCCTAAGTGGCCAAGTCCACACTTTGTTGTAACTCCGGCAGGCGTCGAGCATGATGGCTAACCTGTCATTCAATCTGACGCTGCAAACATCGTCGCGCCGGTTAACTTCGCATTAGAGCGCTATGCCTGCATCCCGGACTCAGCGTTTCTTAGACTGGCTCATCGCCGATACTATCTTTTTCCGTTCTTGCATGTTCATTGCGGGTAGCTGCGTCTTCTTCGGTTTGGCGTGGGCTGTTCTGCGAGAGTGGCCTATCCAAGAGTCTTGGATTTGGCTAGTTCTCGTTCCATTGGAGTTTTTTGGATTGATTCTGATGTTTGTCCCGCTATTCGCCTCTGATCAGAAATTTGAGCGCTACAGCAACCTCATGGCAGATGGCGGCGACATACCAGTGATCTTATTTTTCATCGTCGTTATGTTTGCTGCCATCCCACTCACTGTGGTCGTACGCATGGTCAAGAAAACTTTCACGTGACGCGTTCTAACCCGGCCGAGAGGGACCGCTGGCAAGCGGTGTCCAATTAATAAGGATCAAACTCGATAATTTTGCTAGTATTTTGAATATAATTCGTTAGTCAATCGAGCCTGGCGCCTTTTGAGTTTGACATCATGCAATGACCTTCCCTAATCGTTGCTCCTATTGCGGTCATGTCTTTCCTCCGCTGACCCTATCGTCATCCACTCTGGCAAGACTCCTGCAAGTCCTTACCGAAGGATCGCCAGGCCGTGCGTCCGCCGAGGTTAAAGCCGATACCGGCTGTTCAGATGCCGATGCCGAAAAATGGATTGAGCATTTCCAGTCGTGCGCAAACTCATGGCTTTTGACCGAGGAGGATATGCGCGTGATTGCGCTTGTCGACAACGCCTTTGGTTCCACCCCCAAGCCAATGCATTTCACAAATTATAAACATTGCGACGAATGCAAAGAGCACGACGATACGCTCACATCGCAAACCAGAGTATCGATCAGCCGGGAACATCTAGGAAGCATGGGCTGGGACCCCATTACCTTCGCCGACGCTGAAGGAATTGCTTATTATTTTCCCGCCTTGGTGCGCTTCGCGTTACGTCCCGCCATCGGTGAACGTGAGTGGTATGCGGTGCAATTACTTTGGCATCTCACTTACGACGCAGACGCCAACAAACTTTTCCGCGGGTTTGATGCTTGTCAGCGACAAGCCGTTTATGATTTTCTTGCTCATCTGGCGGCAAGTCGGGAGCGGGAACTGGATGATCATCTGGTCAAGGATCAAATTGAAAGCGCGTTTAAATTATGGAAGCAAGCCTGATTGTTGTCTGAAGTTAGAATGACACCAAGCTTCTGCGATTTCTAAAAATTATTCATCTATCCTACGTTTTCAGTTCCGCGTTTCTGCCAACAGCAAGCGAAGTTGGGAAAATATTTTCCGCCCGCCCGCCATCACCGCCGCGCCCCATGCCGAATCGTGCGGCGCGAGTGCATCGCGCAATGCAGCGCGGCCGCGCACCGCGTCGCTACTGTTGTATGCGCCATGGTGATGCACGCGGTTTTCGGCGCGCAGGATGCGCAGCAGCGTGGCCGGGCCGAAGGTGCCGAACTCAAGCGTGGCGGCGAGCGTGAGTGCGGCGGGAAAAGCGCGGCGCGTAAGCGCGGGTAAGATGCCGTGCGCGCTGTAGTGTGTCGCGTGCGCGGCGTGATCGCTTTGCACCGCTTGCGCGCCGAAGCCGCGCGCCCATTGCGTGAACTCGTTTGCGGTCGGCGGCGCATCCAGCAGCAATTGATAACGGCCGTAAGCGCCGAGACCGGCGTGTAAGTCAAAGTGCCATACACGCTGCGCGTTGCGGAAACGTGGCGCGGATAATAAGTCGGCGAAGATTTCAAGCGAAGCTTCGCGCCTGCTGCCACCGTAAAACAAACCTTGCGGAAATTCGTATTGCCCGGCGGCAACCGCCTGCGCCAACGCGGCACGTCCGTGGCGCATCAGCAACGGGAGCGCGCGCCAAATGAAATCGTCGAATCGCGGTGCCGGGCTTGGTGGGTTGAGCCATGAGTCGAGAGATCGGTAAGCGGAATTAATCGGACCGGGAAAAGCCGCGAGCGCGTTGCGATTCAAATCCACATTGTTTTCGTTGACGCGCCGGTTATGCGCGAAGCCGTAGGGATTGAGCGCATGCACCAGCAACACACCGGTGTCGGCCGGAATAGAGTCGGCGAATTCGGCCAGCCACAATTGTTGCAAGGCGCTGCCGGCGTAGCCTTCCACGCCATGAATGCCGCCGGTGATGATCGCCAATTGACGCGGCGCGGCGCTGCCGAGGTAAGCGCTGTCGATACTTAAGGTTTCGCCGTTCGGTCCGCGTGCGCCGATAGCGTGCGCGTTAAGCTCGGCATCGGTCGCGCGTGCGCGAAACGCGGCGCGTGCGGCGAAGTAGTCGGCAGGAAAATAATCATCCATGAACGTTATTCGGAGCTGAGCGAACCAGAAAATATTTTAGCGCATGAATCCGAAGTGGCCCCATGAATTTTGACATAAATGCGAATAGGTCGAGGCGAGGATCTAACCACGCTGCGGGCCGCATGGCAAAGATGGCTGCTAAATCAGCTTGATGCGGGTTTTGGAGCCACATGCTAGCGAATTGCTGGCTTACAGCGGTTTCTGCGGTTGATTTGGATCAAAGAATTTTTTGTATTGCCGCTGTGTAATGTACAGGATCGCTTCCATATTCATTTATGGCCGATACCAAAAAATTCCATCCACCTTAAAAGGAGCTTAACCATGAAAATTAAATCGTTGCTGTTTGTGATCGCCATGAGCGTTTTTCTTCCCACCGCTGTGTGGGCCGGCGCTGATGCTGGGCAACGCGCGCTGCAAGAGCGTATGCAGGCATCGCAGAAGAAACTCGAACAAGCGGAGCAGGCCAAGGGTGCGCAGCGTGAACAGATGATGAAAGAACACATGAAGTCCATGGACGAAAATATGAAACTTATGCGCGACATGTCGCCGCCAAAAAGCGGTATGAGCGCCAAGGACCGCGATGAGTGGATGACGGAGCATCAAAAGCTCATGCAGATGATGATGGATCAAATGAAACGCGAACACGATCTGACGATGCAGATTATGCCGAAATAAACACGCCGCATGCCATCGGCAAGCGACGATGAGGCGATTTTCTTTCGTAGAGTTTGCCGATAGCCATGCCGTTAGAGTTAAAAGGTTTAAGCGTTGAGTTTATCGTAGGAGATATCGATGTCGGTGCTGAGCGAGAAGCAATTGAAATATATAGAACAGCAACTCCGGATTAATCGCGAGGCGCTGCAAACCCATCTATATGGAGTCGAGCGCGCGATGGATGGCGAGCGTTATGTAGACATAGCCGGGACGGTGCACAGCCAAAGCGACGAATCCTTCGCCGAGCTAGCGACGGCATTGAGCAACGCCAGTCTCGGTCGGGAAGCGGAGGCGTTGCATGAAATCGAGGAGGCGTTGCACCGCCTGGCAACTCACTCCTATGGATATTGCACGGACTGTGGTAAGCCGATCGCGCTGGAACGCCTGCGTAGTTATCCAACGGCCAAACGCTGCCGACCCTGTCAGCTAAACAAGGAAAACCGGTATGGCGGAAAAGATTCAACGCCGAGTCTTTGAGTCATGGGTCGCTGTTGCACGATCGCGTTCAGTCGCGTTTATGGGCGCTAATATTTTGTCCCGCGGTGTGATGGCGCATCGGCGCCCACGCACGCGCATCGACGACGATAAAACATTCATTGATTTGAATCAAAGCACATGAAACCACAAGATTAATCTATGCCATATGGAATCGCCCGCGCCACCAGATTCAAATGCGCCGTCACCGACAATAGCTTACTCGCTGCGCGGTAGTTGCTATTTAAATGTCACTTCACGCTGTACCTTGCGCTGTACTTTTTGTCCCAAGTTCAATCACAGTTGGAATGTCGGCGGCGTCGATTTGCATTTGCGGCGCGAACCGACGATAGCTGAAGTGCTGGCGGCGGTCGGCGATCCGCGCGTCTACCGCGAAGTGGTGTTCTGCGGTTTGGGAGAACCGACCTTGCGTCTTTACGACTTGCTCGATATCGCCGCCGAGTTGCATCAACGCGGCGCCGAACGGGTGCGTCTCAATACCGACGGTCTCGCTAATCTTGTTTATGAGCGTGATGTGACGCCCGATTTGGAAGGTCTGTCGATCTCGATGAACGCGCAGAACGAGAAAATTTATAATCTACACTGTCGTCCCAGTTTGCCGCGTTCGTATCCCGCAATGCTGGAATTTGCCGAGCGCGCGCGCGACTTCGTTGCGGATGTCACGCTGACGGCGATTGACGGGCTTGCAGGCGTGGACATCTCTGCCTGCGAACGCATTGCCCGACGACTTGGCGTTAAATTCCGTCGCCGAATTTTGGATCAGGTGGGATAGCCTGCGGCAGATATACAGCGCAGGAAAATAAATCGCCGCGTAGTTTCGGTTATGCGTGGGTTCGATGGATCGTTCGGTTTTCAGAATCAAAAAATCCGCCGGCCGCGGCGCTGCTTCAAAACAGCGAAGCGCTTAACTCGTTAATCGCCGCGATCATTTCGGCGTCGTCGGTGAGCGCTTGCGAAATCGCGCCGCGACAAGCGGTGCGCGGGTCAATGCCGGCGCTCATGAGCTTGCCGGCGTGCACCAACAAGCGCGTGCTCGCACCTTCATCCAGGCCGCTGCCTTTTAAGTTACGCGTCATGGCGGCGAATTTGACCAAGCGCTCGGCCATGGTTTCATCCACGCCGGTTTCGCGGCGAATAATTTTTTTCTCGAGTGCGGCCGAGGGATAATTGAATTCCAAAGCGATGAAGCGCTGACGCGTGCTTTGTTTCAAATCCTTGAGCACGCTCTGATAACCCGGGTTATAGGAAATGGCCAAACAAAATTCATCGCCGGCCACGAGCAGCTCGCCGGTTTTTTCGATCGGCAACACGCGCCGGTCATCCGCCAAGGGATGAATCACGACGGTGGTGTCCTTGCGCGCTTCGACAATTTCATCGAGATAAAGAATCGCGCCGATGCGTATCGCGTGCGCCATCGGCCCGTCGACCCAGACGGTTTCGTTGGCGGTAATTAAATAGCGGCCCACCAGATCGGTGGCGGTGAGATCGTCGTGACACGAGACCGTGATCAGCGGGCGTTTCAGATGCCAAGCCATGTGTTGCATGAAACGGGTTTTGCCGCAGCCGGTGGGGCCTTTCAGCAACACCGGCAATTGTTGCCGATAGGCGGCTTCGAAGATGTCGATTTCTTTCGCGACCGGCTCGTAATAAGGCTCATCTTTGATGAGATATTCCTCAGTCTGGGTGACGCGCGCGGCAGCGGTGTTCTTAGGTAAGGACATGGGAATAGCTATCGTTAATCGTGAATCTCGCAGTATGCCAAATTCGCCAGCTCGGGGAAAAATATATTCACGCTGATGTAGCTGTTACCGAAAATGGCGTCTGCGTTGGCTCCGCTCTAATCTATTTCGAAGACGCCAGTTCAGATCTTACTCCGAACCTTTAACTCTGTTCACCGCGATTAAATTCCCTGCGCCGCAATCCGCTCGCGCGCATTTGTTCCGCTTCCATCCAGTCATACAGCAGGTCAAGCGTATTCGGGTCTGGGAGATTATTCGTCGTAATAGTCTTGGCCCGTGGATCGAAGAGCAGCACGAACGGCACCGTATGAATATTAAGGCGAGCGCGTAAGGGAGCTTCGACGGGACTCCACGTTACTCCCAGTTCAATGCGTTTTACGGCGACATCGGGACGGAGTTCCAGGAAATCCGTGAGATTGTCGTCTAAGAGTCTACAGGCAGGACAAGTGCCGCTGGCAAAATGTATCACCGTGAAGACTCCCGGCTCAGCCAATTGTTGTATGTGGAAATGGCTTTCATCGACGACGGGCAGCGTGAGAGATTCGATTGCCGCCGGCTTGGCAGAACGTCCAGCCCGCGCTTGCATTAGGTTTTCCAGAAGCGTCGTGCGTAGCGCGATGTAATAGACGCACACGGCGATTATGCTGCCGACACAAACGTAAGCGATCGCACGCGCGCGCGTTGGCGCAGGATGTTTGCGAAACCAGCGCGTCAGACCGTAGGCCGCGAGCATGCCG
This sequence comes from Gammaproteobacteria bacterium, assembly GCA_016194665.1. GTDB lineage: Bacteria > Pseudomonadota > Gammaproteobacteria > Acidiferrobacterales > Sulfurifustaceae > Sulfuricaulis. Next base: position 4,385 of record JACQBD010000088.1, on the reverse strand, counting down.
GCGAGCAAGATCGCCAAGCCATACCAAGCGCGCGGAGTCTCGTCGTAGATACTGTAGTTGGGCGGGGACGTTCGCTCGTTCTGAACGCGATTAATTAAGACATCGAGACCCGCCTCTAGCGCCTTGTAGACCTGCGCGTGGTCGAACTCATTGACGGCGGCCTGCGTCCATAAGGGGTCTATGGTCTCCGGCATGACGCGACGCACGACCGCATCCGGCAGCGCACCCTGGATGCCACTACCGGTGGCGATCCACCATTGTCTATCCAGCAGTGTGATGACGAACAAGACACCGTTGCCTTGGCCGTTGTGTCCCAAGTCCCACGTGCGAAAAGCGCGTTGACAGTAATCGAACAAAGGTTCGCCGCCGGTACTCGGAATAATGAGCAACACAATCTGCGTACCGTTACGTCGCTCCAAGCGATCCAACTTTTTTTCCAGCCAGGTGGCTTCCTTAAGCGTTAGCACTCCGGTGTAGTCGTTCACGAGCCGCGTTATCGGTGGCAGCGGATAGGGACCGTGGCCTTGAGGATAAACGTATCGCGCTGCGGCATCGGCCGTACGTGCCGCCGAAAACAAAGCAAGCCCCAACATCGCCAACGCGATTCGTCGCCAGGCTGATCCGTGCATTAATTGTTAACCTTGGGAGAAACTGAGACGGCGATTTCATTATCCAGCGTGAAATTCGCAATCGTATCCTGGCCGATAAGTTTGGCCAGGAGATTATTTGGAAACGTGCGCACGGTCAGATTATGCGCTTGCACCGATTCAATATATCTTTGGCGTGCGTAGGCGATGCGATTTTCCGTGCCTTCGAGCTGAGCCTGCAAGTCGCGGAAAGCTTGGTTAGCGCGAAGCTCGGGATAATCTTCGGCGGTCGCGATCAGGCGCGACAGCGCCCGCCGCATTTGAGTTTGCGCCGCTTCATAGCGCGCGATAATTTTATGATCGTTAGGCTTGGTCTCTTCAATGCGAATTGAACTTAAATCAGCGCGTGCGTTTGCTACCTGTGATAGCGCCGTGGTTTCATGTGCGGCGTAATTTTTTACCAGGTTAGCGAGCCCCGGAATCAAATCCGCGCGTCGTTGGTATTCGATCAACACTTGGGCCCAGCTCGTTTTGATAAGCTCACTCTGATAGTGAAGCGTGTTGTAAGTGCATGTGGACTCTGTCGCCGTTAGCAACAGCACGGCAAATAACGCCACTCGCTTAAAGCGGGTCAGTTTGTGCGGTGTGGTGTGGGAATCAGCGGACACTACTGCCTGGCCATGACGGTGTCGCAATCGAACACGGTGAGCTTGTCGACCCAGCGGTAAAGCGTGCCGGCGTCGTTAATTTGTATATCCATGCCGGGTACCAGGCTTCCACTTGAGCGCGATAACTCCTTGCCGCTAATCGAAAAACACATGCGCGCACCGTTGTTCCAGATGCGCTTTTCGTATTCCTTGAGCATTTCACCGAATTGCGCATAGACCTGGTGGTTTCTTGGAAATATCGCGATGTTCTCCATCCGCGAGATCACCGACGCATGCGCCGCCGAATCGCAACGGTAGAAATCCGGATACTGCGCGGCGATCGCTTTGGCGTGCGTCATCGGCAAAGCACCGACGTTGAATTCTCCCAGCATCCCGCTGGACTTGCCGCCGCCGAACAGGGCGTACTGTGCGTCTTCCACGTTGCCCAGAGGTTCGAAGCGATGGGTCGCCGGTCCATCCACGACGCTAAAGGACGGACCACTTTTCCCAGCATGATCGTGCGATGATTTGTAATAGTACGCGCCGCCTAGCGCTACGGTTAGGAGAAGCAGCATTAACGAGGGTCGGGGCATGGGTTTCAGTCTTTAGTGGTTTTCTTTGAATATAGACGATGCCGTCAACCATGACAGGGCGATTATCATCGGCCCAAAAACGGCTAACCAGTTTCCCGCTATTTTCCTGGGCAAAAGTCCGCTTCCCGTGAGCATTCTGCTTGGCAGCAGGTATCTGAAGGGCCAGCAGACTCGAACACCGTGGAAACTAACGACAGGCAGGGAAACGCTTCCTCCGTTGCATATACTTATAAAAATGCTTGCTGGCGTCCCGCGACGTCTGAAAACTCTGTATGGAATCATCCGACATCAAAACCCAAATTTTGGCGCAGACGCCTGCGGTTGCAACCAGCGTGCCGCAGGATGTTATCAGCGCGTTGGCAGCGCGTTATGAAATATTGGATTCGCTCGGCGACGGCGGCATGGGCATGGTGTATCGCGTGCGCGATCGTGAGACCGCCGAAGTTCTCGCGCTCAAAATTTTGCGCCCCGAGATTGCACGCGATCCGGCGATGATGGAGCGCTTCAAAAACGAAATCCGGCTATCGCGCCGCGTCACGCATAAGAACGTCTGTCGTATTTACGAATTTAACCGCGTAAATGACTGCGCCTATATCACGATGGAATACGTTGACGGCGAGAGCTTGCGCGCTTATCTGCAACGTGTGGGAAAGTTAGCGCCCGAACGCGTGATCGATGTCGCGCGCCAGGTGGCGGCCGGTTTGAGCGAGGCGCATGCGCAAGGCGTGGTGCATCGCGATTTAAAACCTGACAACGTGATGCTCGGTCGCGACGGCTTAATAAAAATCCTCGACTTCGGCATTGCCCGCGCCCTCGGCGACACCAGCACTACGCACACGCTGATCGGCACGCCCGCGTACATGGCGCCGGAACAATCGCAGGGTAAAGTCACCGACCAGCGCGTGGATTTATACGCGCTCGGACTTATTTTGTATGAATGCCTAACCGGCCAACGCGCGTTTTCCGGCGCCACGCCGGTTGAGATTGCGCTTAAGCAGCTCAAGGAGCGGCCGTTAGCGCCGCGCAAGCTCATGCCGGGTACGCCGCCGCATCTGGAATCGATCGTGATGCGTTGTCTGGAAAAGGAACCGGCGCGCAGATTCACCAACGCCACGGAAGTATTGCGTGCGTTAGCACAACCAACTACGAGTTCTCGGCGAGCGCAACCTTGGCGAAGCCTGGCGATTTTTTTGGTGATCGGTATTGTGACGGCGCTGATCGCCTACAAGGTCATGGATCAGAAAAAGTCCTTACCGATGTCGGCCCAGACAGAAGCGATTCCGAACGACGTGGCGGAACAACAAGTGCCGCCGGAATTAATTAAATTATTCGAGACTGCGAAGCAAGGCGACGCGGCGGCACAGGAGCGTATCGGCCGGCTTTATCTCGATGGACCGGAACGCGCACGCAACGAACGCAAAGCGTTTTTCTGGACGCGCCGCGCCGCCCTCGGTGGCGATGGCAACGCCCAGTACACGCTGGCGCGAATGTATGAAAGCGGTCGCGGCGCGACACGTAACCTTGTCAGCGCCTATGTTTGGTATCAAATTGCCGTGGTCGCCGGTAATGACATGGCGCGCGAGGGACTCAGTCACGTGAAGGCTGAACTTTCCAACGATGAGTTGACCGAAGCGAAGCAACAGTTGCGCAAATTGCGGGATAGTCGTGCCAGCGGTGGAACCCGCAGTCAGCGCACCATCGAATAAAAAAGACCCGCTGCGCGGGTCTTTAAGTAAGCAAAAAATATTTATTTGTAGGCTGAGTTAAGCGAAACGAAATCCCACAGCGTGGCGCCTTCACGTGAACCTTAAAATTTAAATATATTCGTTAGGTTTCGGCGCAAGCGCCGAAACCTAACGCGCACATAATTTATTCTACTGCGGAGTCAGTACCGAGATGGTTCCCGCGCCTTGGTTGGCTACAAAAACTTTGCCAGTATTTCTTTCCCACGCGGTGGCTGTCGGTCCGGCGCCGACGGGCACGAGTTGCGCGATGGTATTGGTGGCGAGATCGACTACGGCCACTTGACCCGCGCCAGAGACCGCGACGTATGCCACGTCTAAGATGTTGTTCATCGTAATACCGTGCGGACGAGCGCCGACGCCGATGACGGCAATGACGTTATTTCCTTGAACCACCGACAATACGCCGTCAGTTTCGTTGGTGCTGTAAACGCGGCCGGTTCGGGGCGAAACTTTGACATTCCACGGACGTCCACCGACGATGATTTTAGCTAAGGTTACGCCGGTGCTGGGGTTGATGCGCGAGATGCTGCCTTCACCGGTGTTACTGGTGTAGATCCATTTATTAACGGCGTCATACACCACGCCCCAGGGTTCGATGCCGCAAGGAATGGTTTTGATCGCTTTGCGTTTGACCAAGTCCACCACCGTGACGTTATTGCTGCCGGTGTTGGAGACGTAAGCGCGTTTGTTGATTAAATCCAAATCCAAACCGTGCGGCAGAGAACCGACGGCGATATCGGCGAGCTTGTTGTTGGTCTTGCCGTCGAGCACCGAAAGCGTGTTGGCGCCGCGATTCGTGACATACACCAAATT
>JACQBD010000087.1 GCA_016194665.1 Gammaproteobacteria bacterium | reverse complement strand
TGGGTTTTTTCTTGATTAAGAAGTAAGTTTTTCATGTGCATGCGCTGTGTCGGCATCCGAAAACAAGCTGGGCAGTTATCCATAATCGCCGGAAGTCCGGCGCGCAGGGCAAAATCGGCAGTTTGGCGCTCGCGCACATACACAAACGGGCGGATGATGCGCAGATCGCCAGCGTCGTTGATGTAGTGGGCTTTCATGGTGCGCAGAGTACCGCCATAAAAGGCGCTCATGAGAAACGATTCCGCGAGATCATCCAGGTGATGCGCCAAAGCCAAAACGTTGTAACCGTTGTCGCGCGCGGTGGCGTAAAGTATCCCGCGACGCATGCGCGAGCAGTAGGCACAGAATGAATCGCCGCGCATGGTTTTGAGGGCACGGCCGACTATGTCTTGGCGGCGGTAAAAATAGGGTATGTCCAAGGCGGCGACGTAATCCTTGAGAAAAGCAGGATCGAAGCCGTCGATAGATGGATCGACAGTGGCCGCGGCCAGCTCAAAACGAAGTGGGGCTTTATCGCGCAGATGCATTAGGACATGCAATAACGATAAGCTGTCCTTGCCGCCCGAAAGCCCGAGTAACACGCGATCGCCAGGACGGATCATGGCGTAATCGCCGATCGCAGCGCCGGCCGCGCGCAGTAACGGTTTAGACGGCTTAATATGGCTGGGAGTAGCGAGCGCAGCGGTTAACATTTGCTAAGTATGCCTAATTGCCACGGCTTGGGCACAGTCTTACCAAACGAGGACATCATGAACGAAGTCAAAACCTTGGGCCCCAAAGAAACCTATCAATTTTTGCAGACTCATCCTAACGCTATTTTCATCGATGTGCGCTCGCACATGGAGCATTTATTTATCGGCCATCCGGCCGGTTCGCTGCACATCCCCTGGATCGATGAGCCGGACTGGAAGGTCAACCCTAACTTCGTTAAGCAAGTGCGCCAAGCAATGCTGGGTGGCGCCACAGGGTCGGCGCCGGTGGTGCTGATTTGCCGCAGTGGCGTGCGCTCTTTGGAAGCGGGTAAGGTCTTAATCGAGGCCGGCGTCAAGGAGGTTTATAACGTCGCCGAAGGATTTGAAGGGGCGCTCGATGACCATCACCACCGCAGCACCCAGGGCGGCTGGCGGTTTCACGGTTTGCCGTGGGAACAATGTTAATTGAGGGTAGCGTGTCAATTTGCCGCGAGATTGGTAAACTGCCGCCCCCTTGCACCTTGTTACGTTTAGGACGGAGCGGTTATGGCTGATAGTTATCTGTTTACTTCTGAATCGGTGTCCGAAGGTCATCCGGACAAAGTCTGCGATCAGATTTCGGATGCAGTGCTCGACGCGATTCTCGCGCAAGACAAGAGCGCACGTGTCGCTTGCGAAACCCTGGTCAAGAATAACTTAGTGGTGCTGGCGGGTGAAATCACCACACGCGCTACGATCGATTTCGACCGCACCGCGCGCGAAGTGATTCGCCAAATCGCTTACACCGATGAAATGGGTTTTGGTCCGGACAGTTGCACGGTGCTAACCGCTATCGGCCGGCAGTCGCCGGACATCGCTGTCGGCGTGGATGAAGGCAAGGGCCTGGATTTAGAGCAGGGCGCCGGCGATCAAGGTTTAATGTTTGGTTACGCCGCGAATGAAACCGACGTGCTCATGCCCATGCCGATTACGCTGGCGCATCGTTTGGTGAAACGTCAGGCCGAGGTGCGTAAGAACGGTAAACTCCCATGGCTGCGCCCGGATGCTAAGTCACAAGTGACGGTAAAATACGTTAACAACAAACCCGTTGGCATCGATGCCGTGGTGCTGTCCACGCAACACGCGCCCGGCGTGACGCACGCCGCGTTGAAAGAAGCGGTCATTGAAGAAATTGTAAAGCCCGTGCTGCCCAAAGAATGGGTCGGCAAAGACATCAAATATTTTATTAATCCTACCGGCAACTTCGAGATCGGCGGCCCCGTGGGCGATGCCGGTCTCACCGGCCGCAAAATTATTGTCGACTCTTACGGTGGCATGGCGCGCCATGGCGGCGGCGCTTTCTCCGGCAAGGATCCGTCCAAGGTAGATCGTTCGGCGGCCTACGCCGGTCGTTATGTGGCGAAAAATATTGTTGCCGCGGGTCTGGCGGATCGTTGTGAAATTCAAATTGCTTATGCGATTGGTATTGCCAAGCCGGTATCGATTCACGTCGACACTTTCGGCACCGGCCGTTTGGCGGATGAAAAAATCGCCGATCTGGTGCGCGTGCATTTCGATCTGCGCCCCAAGGGTATCGTGCAAATGCTCGATCTACTGCGTCCGATATATCAGTTAACCGCCGCTTACGGACACTTTGGACGCACCGAAGCGAGCTTCAGTTGGGAGCGTACGGACAAAGCCGAAGCCTTGCGCGATGCCGCCGGCATCAAGGCGCTGAGCGCGGTGCGCGCTTAAGTTATTTTATTTTCGCAGTCGTCGCAGATTTGCGGCGAGGCGTTGCTCTTCGAGGAGCGTTGCAACCCCCCAAGGTAACGGGGGCCAGGCTCGAAGAGACGTCAGTTAAATCAACGGCGCTCCCAATCATAAAGATCGCGCGTAAGCGCACGGCTCGCCTCCCTCTCCTTCCGGGAGAGGGAATGAGGGTGAGGGGATCGTAAAAATCTTTACATTACGAGGAGCATCGTTATGTCAGCTGTGGTAAATCCAAAGTTCACCGACTACAAAGTCGCCGATATCAAACTCGCCGCATGGGGCCGTAAAGAAATCGCCATCGCCGAGACCGAAATGCCGGGTCTCATGGCGCTGCGCGAAGAGTACGGCGCGAAGCAACCGCTCAAGGGCGCGCGCGTCTCCGGTTCCTTGCACATGACCATTCAAACCGCGGTGCTGATTGAGACATTAATTGCGCTCGGCGCCGAAGTGCGCTGGGCTTCATGCAATATTTTCTCCACGCAAGATCACGCTGCCTCGGCGATTGCCGCCGCCGGCATTCCGGTGTTCGCGTGCTGGAAGAATATTGGTGGTGCACCGAGCAAGCGCTCACCTGGCCGGATGGCAAAGGTCCCAACATGATTCTCGACGATGGCGGCGACGCCACCATGCTGGTGCACAAGGGACGCGAATTCGAAGCCGCGGGCAAAGTGCCTAACCCTGAAGCTAACGCCAACGAAGAGTGGAAAGTATTTCTCGGGCTTTTGAAGAAAAGTTTGAGCGCCAATCCGAAAAAATGGACCGAGATCGCCGCCGGCATTCGCGGCGTGACCGAAGAAACCACCACCGGCGTGCATCGCCTGTATCAAATGCAAGAACGCGGCGAGCTATTGTTTCCGGCCATGAACGTCAACGACTCGGTGACCAAATCCAAGTTTGATAATTTATACGGTTGCCGCGAATCTTTGCTCGACGGTATCAAGCGCGCCACCGACGTCATGATCGCCGGTAAAATCTGCGTGGTGCTCGGCTACGGCGACGTCGGCAAAGGCTGCGCGCAGGCGTTCCGCGGCATGGGTGCGACCGTGTGGGTGACGGAAATCGATCCCATCAATGCACTGCAAGCGGCGATGGAAGGGTATCGCGTGGTGACCATGGACGACGCCGCGTCGCAAGGCGATATTTTTGTGACCGCCACCGGCAACCTCGGCGTGATCAATCACGG
>JACQBD010000086.1 GCA_016194665.1 Gammaproteobacteria bacterium | reverse complement strand
ACTAGGATCAATATATGCATTATAGCGCCGTCACCAACGAACGCAGGGGCCAGCACCGCTGGATGTTGCGGTCGCTGTTTGGCGCTTGTTTATTTCTCGGCGCTTGCGTGGCGCCACGCGTGCTCGAATACACCTCTTTTCATAAGCATGATTTCCCAGCGCGCACTGAGCCGGCCAAAATTCAAACGACAGCGGCGGCGGATTTATTAAAGAACGGTTATCTGTTGATCGGTTATATCGACCTGCGGCGCAACCTACGTACTTGCTACGAAGACAATCAATGCGAGAATCATTCGGATATCTCGCCGGCGCACGATGAATTGCAGCGCGAAGCGGCGCAACGCGGCGGCGATGTGCTGACGCTGCTCGAAGACCGCACCGTCATCGAGCCGCGCAACAAGTCCTATTGCAGCAGCACCACTACCACCGTGGTCACGATCGATAACATGCCGCGCACCATCACCATCTGCGCCTCGACACACAACGTCGCCGGCAAGCTGGAAGCCAAGATCAGCCGCGCGCTGATCTGGCGCTACGATCCCGAGGCGGCGCGCGGCGAAGCGAACGCGCAAGCCATCGACACGGCGCTGAAAACGATCGAGGCCAGCTATCGCGCTGACGAAACTAAAGCAGCGGGCGGTGGTTCGTTTTTGGCCAATCTATTTCCTAATTCGAATAAAAAAACTAAACCGCCGACGGCGGAAACCGACGTACTGGGCGAGCAGATTCTGCTGGGTATTCGCAATAACGACGTGCGTTTACTGTACGCCTTAGCGCGCGACGGCAAGCTGCAAAAATGGAAAGACGAAAAAAATCGCAGCGCGCTGATGGTGGCGATTCTCGCCGAACGCCTTGAGGCCGCGCGCACCCTACTCGCCATCGAACCCGGCATTGAGCGCCGCGATGACAACGGTTTAAGCGCCTTGCACTACGCCGTGGCGCGCGCCGACGTCGGTTTGCTCAAAGAGATGGTCAAGGCCGGTTATGATTTACGCCGCAAGACCGGCCAAGCACCGCCGCTGCTTTATTTTTCGCCGTGGAATCCAAAAATGGAGGTGTTCGAATGGCTGCGTCAGCAAGGACTGGATGCGCGCGAACGCACCGCTGACAACGAAAGTCTGCTGCAAGTCACCGCCGACGCCGGCAATGAAACTTTATTGCGGCGCGTGCTGGAGTTGGACCCGGAAATAAATCTGCAAGACAAGCATGACATTACCGCGCTCATGGCGGCTGCGGACAAGGCGCGGTTAGGGGCGGTGCAAATTTTATTACAGGCGCATAGTCGCACCGATCTGCGCGATAAAAACGGCAACACCGTGTTGCATCATGCCGCCATCGGCGGCAAGCGCGACGTATTGCAAATTTTTTTACAGCAGGGATTGGATCTGAACGCCTTAAATGAAAAAGGCGCATCGCCGCTGATTGTTGCGATCGCCACCGATAAATGGGATGCGGCGCGTTATTTAATCGATCGCGGCGCGGCGCTCGTCACCGCCAAACTTGCCGCCGAAGATATTGCGCAGTTATTAATTTCCAAGAATCAGCCGCAGTTGCTGCAACGTTATCTCACGGCTTATCCAACGCTTAAAGAATTAGTGCAGCGCGATCCCGATTGGTTGCAGTACGCCGCCAAAACATCGGGGCGCGAGACCATCCGTTATCTAGCCGATCTTGGCGCGCGTCTCAATCGCAGCGGCAGCGACGGCCTGACGCCGCTCATGACGGCTTCCGTCGCCGGCAACAGCGATGCCGTGCGTGCGCTCATCGAGCTGAAAGCCGACGCCACGTTGCGCGACGCCGCCAATCAAACGGCGCTCAAAAAAGCCACGCTCAAAGGACAAGCGAAAGTCGTCGAGACGCTGCGCGAATTGGGCGTGAAAGAATAATCACACGCCGGCGCCCAGTAGAAAATGCAGAAGTAAACGCAAAAACACCAACTATACTCAATAGCATTTCTTACCTCGTTCTCGTTAGCGGGAGTGCAGATCGATAAAACTTATTACACCAACGCGGTGCACGACAATTATTTGATGCTGCCGCTCAAGCCCGGCGAATATACGCTTGAAGCACTGCACGTTTATCGCAGTACCGAAGACCGGGCCACGACGATATATCCATTGCACTATAAATTTCGCATCGTCAGCAATCAGGCCACCAACCTCGGCACGATTACTTTTTTGCCGCTGCGCAACACTCCGCCGGCGGAAGGGCGTTACCTAAAACTATTGGTTAATAACAACGACGACATGAGCGCTTATCTGCGCAAACAATATCCCGCCCTCACCGCCAGTCTGCGTCCGAATGCGCCGGTGCTCGCGAGCGATGTTAAATTCGTCGACGCCAGCCTGATCGAAACCATGCGCCGTGATATTGCGCGCGAAGCCTGGCTGTGGATGGAAGAACCCAACACCACGCATTACGTCGGCGGCGAAGTCGGCACCATCGCCAAACTTTTGCGCGACACACGCGGCAAAGTCGCCGCCATCGACGTCATGGAAAGCAAGACCACCTCGGCAATGCGCTCGTGCAGCGGCCACGACGACCGCTTCGTGTGCAGCTCGGCGGAACCGGCGCTGTATTTCGTCAAGGATGGAAAAATAATAAAACGTCCGCTGCCGGCGCCGGCGAAAAATGTTTGGGTGCACACTTATCCGCCGCACGGGCTGGTGCTGGTGGATCAAAATATGACGGTGTATTTGTCGCAGAACGACGGTGAATCGTGGAAAAAATACGTGTGGTACAAAAAAACCGACCCACTCGGTTATCTGGCGCGCATCAATTTCACCAACGGCAAAAACGGTTACTATATTTACTCGACTTTTACCGTGGATCCGCTGGCGCCGGAAGTTATTTATTCCGAATACGCGCGCGAAGGTTTTACCAAAGTAGAAATTCCCAAAATGAGCAGCTGGCAACGACTGCTGGAAACCGCGCAAGGCTTGCTCGCCGGTCCGCACAACACCGACAGCGCCACCGAAAACGCCAAGCTTTATTTCCGGCCGACGGGACGCAGCGAATGGCAAATGCGCCGCTTGCCGGGTAAGCGTTGCTTTTTTCTACGCCATGAAAAAGAAAACAGCGACAATCTTTTATTGCAATGCGACAGCAAATCATTCGCCAGCGTCGATTCCGGAGCGAGCTGGACGGAAAATGCGGCGGTTAAAAATTAACCACGTGACGATGTATATAAAAATCTGACGTGGAGAAATTCAAAGACAATGCCGCGCTCCGTGACAGAGCGCGGCGTTCGACTAATCTTCTTTATCGACGGTTTCGCCTGGCGGCGCAGAGTGCTCCGGGCTTTCGTCTGGCTTGCCCTTCTCTAATTTGCGTTGCCGCTTCTCTTCCATTTTTTTCTTTTTTTGTAGTTCCTTCTGGCGCTTCTGAAATTGATAGTTAGGTTTTGCCAAGCGTGCGCCCTCTGATTTGAAAGAACCGTTTAATAAAGCTGAATATTACGCTTTGCGCCAGTCCTCCGCATCCCTGAAATAACTTGTCTGCGCGGGCGATGAATGCAGCTTACGGAGTCGCCGGCATGGTCGGCTCGGGCGCGGCGGGCGCTACCGCCGGCTCCGGCGTCGTTGCCGTGGATTCCGTTTCCGCCATCGGCTTCAACACGATTTCGACCCGGCGATTACGCAGCTTGTTCTCGGGCGAATCGTTAGGCACTACCGGCCGATACATGGAAAATCCCAAGGATTCAAGACGCTTTGGATCGATTTGATGTTTATTTTCAAAATAGCGCGCCACCGCGGCGGCGCGCGCGGCGGAAAGTTCCCAATTGGAAGGATATTTGTTCTTGAGCTTGCCGCTGATGGGCGTGTCGTCGGTATGCCCTTCGATACGGATGACTTGCTCGTTGCCTTTCAGCGCTTCGGCTAATTTATCGAGCACCGCCGTGCCCTGCGGTAGCAGCTCGGCGCTGCCGGAAGCAAACACAATCTTGTCGAGCATGCGCACCGAAAGCTGTCCCTTCAATTGTTCGATCTCGACGCTTTTATCCGTCAATTCCTGCTGCAACTGCTGGCGCAATTGTTCTTCTTGTTTCTGCAATTCATCCAGCTTGTGCTGCTTGGCTTCGGCCGCTTGACGGAATACACCTAGCTCCTGATTCGCCGCCGACAACTTGGCGTCGAGTTCTTGACGGGTACTGGCGCAAGTTTCGAGCTCGCTCTTGGCGCGGGTCTCGCAGGCGGCCAATTGCTTTTGCACACCCGTCAATTCAGTTTGCTTTTCGTCGAAAGTTTTGGTCGAGACGCAACCGCCTAACAACACACCGGACAATAAAATGGCACGCGATAAATGTTTCATTTTTTAACTCCTTCCCTAATTAAACTTTTTCTTGAAATCCCGATAATACAAAAACGTCAGCGGCATGATAATCCGCGTTTCTCCGCGTCACGTCAATTTCCGTTGGATCAGCGGACCAAAAAGTCCGCCCTAGGGTGGCCGTGGAGCTAGCGAATTGAGCGGCGTCAGCGGCGCTTGTTCGGCGCGTGTTTAACCGCGTTTTCGTCCAAGGGGCGGCGGCTTTTCACGCGCAGGCTTTCATTCCACTCGGCCGCGAAATCGCGCTGCATGCTGCGGTTGATAACGGCCGTCACCAGCATGGAGATCAGCGCGCCCAGGCTCGCCAAGGCCATGTCTTTTTGAGCGTCCCACACGTCGCCTTGCGTGCCTAAATAGGCCATACCGAGTTCACCGCCGAAAATTTCGGCCACGGCCCATTCGATCAATTCGAACAGCATCGACGTCGACATGGTCAGATCCAAGGGCAGAAAGTAGCCCCAAAAGCCGCGCACGCTGGCGATGCGAATAAACATTTCACGAATCGGATAAGCCAACAACAATCCATAGGAAAAATGCACCGCACGGTCGAAATGATTGCGCTGAAAACCCAGCGCATCGTTCAAGCTAAACCCCAATGCCGCACGCACCCATTCGTCATACGGCACTTGCGCATACGTGTAATGCGCGCCGATTTCATGCAGCAGCAAAAAAATAAAAATCAGCGTGTACGACACGCGCGATAAAGGAAACACCCGATGGGTTGCCGCCAAAAGTAAAACCGCCACTACTACTAGACTGTTTTCCAAAGCCCACGCGGCGCGGTCGTTAGGATGAAGCGCCAACGGTATCCATACAGCCGCCAACGCGACGCCGAGAAATAAAAGATATTGCCGGTGTGGTAAACGCGTGAACAATGTATCGATTAAATCGGTTTAGCGTCGCCGCACGACGATCATTTCAAAACGGCCGCGCGGACCGATAAAGTACGACGCCAACCACGCCGTCACGCCGACGACGATCGATCCCCACAAGGCCGGCCAGAAACCGGCGATACTGAAGTTATCGAACATCCACGCCACCAAGCCCAACATGGCGGCGTTGATGATCAGCAGAAACAATCCCAACGTGATAATGGTGATTGGCAGCGTCAGAATCAATAACAACGGTCGCACGACGGCGTTAACGATGCCGAGCAGCAGCGCCGCACCGAGCAATGTTCCCAAACCGTGCACTACGATGCCGGGCACCAGCTCGGAGGCCAACCATAGCCCGAAGGCGACAACTAGAAGACGTAATAAGAAACCGATCATGGATTTATGTTTTCATATTCGCCGGCGGTTATAAATATCCCGCGCCAAAAATATTTAATGTAGCTTGGGCTGAGCGCAGCGAAGCCCAACGCCAACCTATACGATTTGTTTGTTGGGATTCGCTAACGCTCACCCCAACCTACACAGTTACTAGTGGCGTTGAACTTGCTGCTTCCTGGCGCGTATGCGCTAAAATAATTTCCAAAAATTCTTTTCCGTAAGCCGCGAGCTTGCGCTCGCCGACGCCAGAAATTTCAGCGAATTCGTTTAAGTTGCGCGGACGGCGTTCGATCATTTCCGTGAGCGTGGCGTCGTGAAACACGACATAAGGCGGCACGCCTTGATCGAGCGCCAACTGACGGCGGCGGGCGCGCAGCGCTTCCCACAGGCTCGAATCGGCGGTGCTGGTGAACGCGGTGCGTGCACGTGCCGCCGCGGTCTTTTTAGTTTTCTCGACTTTGATTTCGCGCCGCAGCATCAAGCGCTCTTCGCCGCGCAACACCGAACGACAAGCATCGGTAAGTTTCAAGGCGCCGTGACCTTCCATATCCACGGCCAACAAACCGCGTGCAATCAGCTGGCGATAAATGCCGCGCCATTCATTCGCCGCCAGTTCCTTGCCGATGCCGAAAGTGCTCGATTTATCGTGACCAAAACGTTGAATGCGTTCGTCGGTCTTGCCCATCAGCACATCCATTAGATAGTTCACACCGAAACGCTGGCCGGTGCGATGCACGCATGACAAGGCCTTTTGCGCGGGCACGCTGGCGTCCCAGGTTTCGGGCGCGTTGAGGCAGGTATCGCAATTACCGCAGGGCTGCGCTAGCGTTTCGCCGAAATAGCTGAGCAAGGTTTGGCGCCGGCAAGTGATCAGTTCGCACAGGCCGAGCATGGCGTCGAGCTTGTGGCGTTCGACGCGCTTGCGCGCATCGTTGGATTCGGAGGCTTCCAGCATTTGCCGCAGCAATATCACATCTTGCAAGCCGTAAATCATCCACGCATCGGCGGGCAAACCGTCGCGTCCGGCGCGTCCGGTTTCCTGATAATACGCTTCGATGCTCTTCGGCAAATTCAAATGCGCGACGAAACGCACGTTGGGTTTGTCGATGCCCATGCCGAAGGCGATGGTGGCGACGATGATCACGCCTTCTTCGTTGATGAAGCGCGCTTGATTGTGACTGCGCACTTCGGCGGACAATCCCGCGTGATAAGGCAGCGCGTCGAGCCCTTGGCTTTTGAGCCATTCAGCGATTTCGTCCACGCGCTTGCGCGATAAACAATAAACGATGCCGGCCTCGCGCGGATGCTCCGTGCGAATAAAACGCAACAGCTGTTCGCGCGCGCTGCCGCCGCCTTGAGTAATGCGGTAACGGATATTGGGCCGGTCGAAACTGCTGATGAAGGCGCGCGCGTTTTCCAGACCCAAGCGCGCGATGATCTCGCGCCGCGTAGGTTCGTCGGCGGTGGCCGTAAGTGCGATGCGTGGAATATTCGGAAAGCGTTCATGCAACACCGACAGCTGCATGTACTCGGGACGAAAATCGTGGCCCCATTGCGAGACGCAATGGGCCTCATCGATGGCAAACAAAGCGATGCGGGCACGTTGCAATTGATCGAGCGTGCGTTCGAGCATTAAGCGTTCGGGTGCAACGTAAAGTAAATCCAGTTCGCCATCCAATAATTG
>JACQBD010000098.1 GCA_016194665.1 Gammaproteobacteria bacterium | reverse complement strand
TCCGAGTGCTCATGCTTGGCTACGGCACCGGCGTGATGGGTTATATTGCTGGTCTGATAACTTCAGCGCTGTTCGATTTGCCAAGCGGTGCGGTGGTAGTGTGGGTACTGGCGTTAATGGGCATCGTGGTTGGCGCGTTTGGCAAAAATAAATTACGTCCGGCTCACTAAATAATAATTAAGGAATCTCTAATTAATTCCGTTCGTCCTGAGCTTGTCGAAGAACAAATACACGGGCCCGCCGTGCATGGTTCGACAAGCTCACCATGAACGACGGAATTAATCGGAGACTTCTTAATGCAAAAAAAATGCTGGAATTATTTTTTCGAACACTTACCGTGTTTCTTCATGCCCTCACACATGCCGTAGAGATATAAAGAATGATCGTCGATATGGAAACCGGCTTTCTCGGCGATGCGGCGTTGGCGTTCTTCGATGGCGGTGTCGAAGAACTCGAACACCTTGCCGCATTCCAGGCACACCATGTGGTCGTGATGGCCACCCTGGTTGATTTCAAACACCGAGCGGCCGCCTTCGAAGTTGTGGCGCATCACCAAACCGGCGGACTCGAACTGCGTCAACACGCGGTAAACCGTAGCCAATCCCACTTCCTCGCCCATGGCGAGCAATTCTTTGTAAACTTCTTCCGCGCTCATGTGCGGATGGCCGGCGGCTTCGAGGATATTCAAAATCTTCAGGCGCGGCAGCGTGGCCTTGAGTCCGGCTTTTTTAAGCTCGGCGCCGCTGATATTGCTGCGTGTTGGAATCATTGGTTTTATCCCACAATGCGTAAACTGCGCGGACGGTGAGTATACCTCGGAATCCTTTCTGAGTTATCATCGCCGCCAGTGTAAATCAGCCGGTGGATGAATCCAAATTATGCGTTCTCGATTTTTATTAGCGGTTTTAGTCTTGGCCGTGCTGCTGCCCGGATGCTTGCACGTTTATAAGCTGGAAGTTCAGCAAGGCAACGTCATTACTCAGGAAATGATCGATAAACTCAAGCCCGGCATGAGTCGCAGCCAAGTGCGTTTCGTCATGGGTAATCCTTTAGTCACCGATCTGTTTCACGCCGACCGCTGGGATTATTATTACTATTTGCGGCGCAGCCGCGAAACCGCCGGCGAGGCACAGCACTTGACGCTATTTTTCAAGAATGACAATTTGCTTAAAGTACAAAATGACGCGCCGCCTAAAACCTCGCCCGCGGAATCGGCCGTCAAACCCAACCCCGCTGCTGGCGCGGTCAACGGTTCTTAAAACTCCGCGAACGTTATTTTTTTCCACGACGTTTGGGTTTTTTCGCGGCGCGTTGACGGCGCGCTTCTTTGGGATCGGCAATCAGCGGTCGGTAAATCTCGACGCGATCGCGGTCGTGCACCGGTTCCTGCAGGGACAACACCTGGCCAAAAATACCTACCGCCTGACGCGATAAATCGATCTCGGGAAATAAGTTCAAGATGCCGGAATGGAGAATCACCTCTTCAATCGTTGCGCCGGGCGAGATAAAAACTTCGATCAATTCCTGATGCGTCGACGTGGCATACACTAACTCCACGCGCCACGTATTGGCATCGCCGCTAGCGCGATGTCGCTTCATGCGGGCTTGCCATACAACTCGCGGGCGCGCTGATGGAAACGATCGACGAGTTGATTGGCGATATTGGAAAATACCGGCGTCAACACCAGGCTAACCATTTTATTTGCGACTTCGAATTCCAGATCGAGAGAAATTTTGCTGGCTTCCGCTTCGAGTATCTTGAATTGCCATAGGCCGTGCAAATCGCTAAAGGGCCCTTCCAGCAAACGTATTTCCATCGTCTGCCCGGCTTGCAGAAGATTGCGTGTGGTGAAGGTTTTATTGACGCCGCCGTAAGCGATATCGATAGCGGCAATGACTTCATTGCCTTGGCTCGAAACAATACGTGCGCCGCCGCACCAGGGTAAAAATTTAGGATAGGAAGCGATGTCCGCCACTAATTCAAACATCTGATGCGCGCTGTAGGGCACGATCGCCGAACGGTGGATCGCGGTCATGCAAACAACTCGGGTAAATTAAAGATGATGATCAACAATAACACCGGGATCACCAAACGTATCAGCCATAGCCACACGCTAAACATCCACGATGCGCGCCAATGCAAGACTTCGCGCAGCATGGCCGGTTTCAGCGCCCAGCCGGCGAAGACGGCAATCAAAATTCCCGACAGCGGCAATAACACTTGCGCCGTGGCGACTTGCAGCACATCGAAGAAGCCCAATTTTTTTACCACGCCAAACATCTTGAAAGAAAACGCCCAATCGTTGAAAGAAAAAATAGTGACAATGCCCAGCGCCCACGCGCCGACGCCGCACAAAATCGTCGAACGTTGCAAGCTCATGCCGAAACATTCGCTCAGCCACACCATCACCGGCTCGGCCAAAGCCACCGCCGAAACCCAGGCGACAATCGCCAACAAAACAAGCAGCGCCGTCAGCGCAATGCGTCCGTAAGGTAGATGATCGAAGGCCAAGGGCAGCGATTGAAACACCAGACTCGGTCCGGAAGATAAATCCACGTTGGCGGCAAACAGCACTGAAAATATTACAAACGCGGCCAACAAACCGGTGAGCGTATCAGCGCCGACGACATAAAAAGATAAGCGCGTTACCTTTGCATCGGCGCCAAGATAAGCGCCGTACATGAGCATCGCGCCCGCCCCCAGGCCGAGACTGAAAAATGCATGACTCATCGCCGCCAACACGCCGGTGTTGGACATTTTACTAAAATCCGGCATGAATAAAACGTTTAAGGCATGCACCACCGCATCGGTATTGGCGGCGTAAATGGCGAGCCCAAATAAAATGATAAAAAGCAGTGGCACCATATATTGCACCACGGCTTGGATACCATGACGCACGCCGCGACCAACCGCGAACATGGTCATGATCATGAACAGCGAGTGCCAAAAAAGTTGTTTCTCCGGATCCTTCACGAACTGGGCGAATTGCGCACTCATGCCGTCGGCGGTGAGGCCGACAAAAATTCCAAACGCCGCGCGCCATGCATAAGCCAGCATCCAGCCGGCGATGACGCTGAGATAAGACAGAATCAAAAACACGCTGATGATTCCCATCCCACCCACCAATCGCCACAAAGGATCGGCGTGCGCGCGCCGCGCCAAAAATCGAAACGTGCCCACGGGCGAAGCACGTCCGGCGCGGCCGAGCGCGAATTCCAGCATCAACAAAGGCAAGCCGATGATGAGCACGCACAGCAAATAAACCATCAGAAACGCACCGCCGCCGTATTGTGCGATCAGCGGGGGGAACTGCCAGAAATTGTTAAAGCCGATGGCCGCGCCACTGGCCGCGAGCACAAACATGCTGGGCGAGGACCAGCGTTCGTACAAGGTTTTTCTGCCGCTGCGCAAGGGGTCGCGGCGCGCCGGATGTTTATAAACGGTAATCATATATTGACGCTGACCGCTACGGCGCTGGTTCCTCTCATGCGGGGCAAGAATGTGGCATACTCAGCAACAGGCGTCCACCGAATACGCCACAGCTTTTATCCTTATCTATATTATTGTTCTAAGCATAGTACGCCGACGGCGTTTTTTTAAAAATTAATCCACATTTTATTTTACCGGGCGTATTAGCGATTATGAGCAAAAAAAAAGACGCTGCACCTAACCCGGTTATCGCTCAGAACCGCAAGGCCTGGCATGACTATTTTATCGAAGAGAAATTCGACGCTGGCATCGCCCTGTTGGGCTGGGAAGTAAAATGCCTGCGCGCCGGGCGCGCGCAACTGAAGGAAGCTTACGTCGTCATCGAAAACACCGAGGCCTTTCTGGTGGGCGCGCATTTTTCGCCGCTCACCTCCACCTCCACGCATATTCAAGCCAACCCGGTGCGCGCGCGCAAACTTTTATTGCATCGCGATGAGCTTAATAAATTGATCGGCGCGACCGAGCGCAAAGGTTACACGCTGGTGCCGTTGCAACTTCATTGGAAGCACGGGCGCGCCAAGCTTGAAATCGGTCTGGCGCGCGGCAAACAAGCGCACGATAAGCGCGCCGACATCAAAAAACGCGAGTCCGACCGCGAAATGCAGCGGGTCTTGAAATCGCGTTGAACTGCCTCATTGATTTTCCGGTATACTGCCCAAGTATCTGGGGGTGACCTGGTTTCGACGTGGGTTACGAAACCTCTGGAGCATGCCGAGGTGCCGATTTCCTCGTAAATACAGCGGCAAAACTATAGTTGCCAACAACGACAACTACGCCTTAGCGGCTTAATCCCCGCTAACCTTTCGCCTACGTTTCGCCTGTGGGCCGGGATCGAAAGGTCGATTACACAGGATCGCGTCGGTTCGTGCCTGTTGAGCTGACGTTAAACCAATAGCAGGCTCAGCTTAGCGATGGTCCTGTCTGTCGGAACGCGCTAAGCCAAATCGAAGACAGACTACGCATGTAGAACCATAGATGTAGGGCTTGCGGACGCGAGTTCGATTCTCGCCACCTCCACCAACAAAAACCTCCGACAGAATTCAGTTGGAGGTTTTTCTTTTTTCAGATTTACCGCTTATCAGACGGTCATCGGCTCCGATGTTCTTTCAAATCGAAAGACAACTGCCGATGATGCTTGATGGAAAGCAGATATATGTTGTCGCCCCGCACGGCGTACAATATTAAATAATCGCCGCTAATGTACTCGCGCAGACTGGTATTTTTCCCAAGGCGCTGTTTTAGGTTTTGCAGGTGCATTAGTCCTTCCATAGACCGAGGCAGCTTTGTCAAAAAATCTACACCGATCTCGGGAAACCGTTCAAGATTCGGGATCACCGTCTCGAATAACTCTTCGAGCAAAGATTGAAATCCTCGCGAAGCCTCCTGCTCCTCCAGAAACCGGTGGATGTCCACCAAATTTTTGTCGAAGTTGCTGGTGACACGGACGCGGCGGCTCATCCAGTACTTTGCTTCAGCGGGATTTGGATTTTTTGTATTTAGCCCGTGTCTCGGCGACGCTTAAAAGCCGGCCGGCTTCGACATCGTCCAGGCCCCGCTTCGCCTCCTCCAGCAAAGTGAGATGGATATGTTCGCGCTCCAATTGATGGTAATGGTCGAGACGCCGGGCATCGATTAAAGCTACATAACTTTCTCCGTTGCGGGTAATGATCTTCTCATGACCCTCGCGAACCTCTTCCGCCAATTCGGTAAATTTAGCGCGTACCTGATTCAACGGGACTATATCTTTGGATGAAATGGACATCGATGAATCCTTTAATGAATATATTAATGTATTTTT
Organism: Gammaproteobacteria bacterium; assembly: GCA_016194665.1. Classification (GTDB taxonomy): domain Bacteria; phylum Pseudomonadota; class Gammaproteobacteria; order Acidiferrobacterales; family Sulfurifustaceae; genus Sulfuricaulis. The sequence goes on along the minus strand of JACQBD010000098.1, from coordinate 5,514 downwards.
AACATATTTTATTGAGAGGTCAAGAACTGTCTTTAAAAGAATTTTCTAAAAAAAATAAAAAAGGGCCACGAGTAGCGGCCCTTTTAATAAATTATATGTAGGTTGGATTGAGGCGCTTGCGCCGATATCCAACAGGGCGCCGAAGTGTTGAGGTTCGCCATCGAACTAGGAGGTTGCTACAAAATTCATCCCTTCTTCCAACGTGCTAGGGTCGTGCGGCGGGCGCGGATGATTCGGACTGAGAGACATCGTTGGGTCTAGAGATAATCGTTCCGTCGGCTTGCTGCTCGAAAATAACGTCAGTGGTTTTCGCCGGCTGTTTTGTTTTCGCGGCGGTGAGCGCTTGCTCGCCGGCTTCCGCGGCATTGAGCGCGGCTTGGCGTTCGCGCTCTAAAGCCTTGGCCATGGCCAAGGCGGCGTCGCGCTGATTTTCTAAAATCTTTAAGCGCAATTCTTCTTTTGAATCGGGACTGGCGGGTTTGGGCGTGACGCGCAAAGTCGCGCGCTGATTCTCGATGATCTTTTTGCGCAGCTCTTCGATAGGGTCTTTTTTATTGACGACCGCTTGTTGGCTCGGCATCGCGGGCGGCAGCGCATGTTCTAATTTTTTATCCGGCGCTGGATTTTTATCTTGCGCGGCGCCGGGCAATTCCACGGTGGTGACAGGAACCGGCGTAATGACTTTGGCGTCGGTTAAAGGAATGGACTTGGCCACGGCATTTTTTGAGTTGCTGCTAATAAAAAAGAAGGTGGTGCCAACGGCAATGACTATAAGCACCAACGCCGCCACGCCATACGGTAAAAATTTTCTAGCAACGGATGCCGGCTTTACCGAAGTTTGCGTTGCCGACCAATCGACCTTAATGATGCTGATGCTTTTCGACTTGGGACGCAACGGCGTTTCATCCGTTTTAACGGCGAGCGGCGCGGAGACGCCGGCGGGAACGGCGACGCTATTCGTCGTGGTCACGGAAGCTGTGGTGTGCTGTGCTGTATTGTTATTTTTATTTTCCAATTCGGCGACATTTTCCAATGCCAAAGTTTCGGGAACAGCGGATGGCGACGCGAGCGGCTGCTCTGCCGGCGCCGGCGGCGCGCTGTTAAACACTTCCGAATTTAACGCCTGCGATAATTCATTCGGCGTTACCGCTTCCGCCATACCCAGAACAGGTATGGCCGGAGTCGGACTGGAAGCGGGTGCCGACGACGCCACGGTGTTTAGTTCAGGGTCGCGCAGCGCTGCTGAACTCGCTTGGTGACCGGCCACGGCCATTTCGTAAGCGCGTATATCCGGCATCGTGCGTTGCGCTTGATAAGCGGTCTCGGTTTGCGGCTTGGACATTTTATCCATGCCGGCGCGGATGTAATCAGAGAAGCTGTGGGCTTTTGACTTCACGCTCGCAGTCAGCGCGTCGGCGACGGAATTTTTTGCCGGGGCGGGAGCGGCTGCGGCGACGCGCTTCGGTTTCAGGTCGGCATTTTTGTCAAACACCTGCAAAGAACCGTTCGCCTGGCGTTCGCGGATTACTTGCGTGATCAAACTTTCGGTGATGACGGCGGCTTGGCCGGCGTAACCGTACACCAGCGCCATGTCGCACAAGAGATTAATCAGCCGCGGCGTGCCGCCGCTATGCCGGTAGACCGCGTCGCAGCCGTCGTCGCTGAAGATGCCTTCTTCGCCGCCGGCGGTTTTAAGACGGTGACGGATATATTCGTGCGTCTCTTGATGCTGCAACGGTTCCAAGTGGTAATCGACGACGATGCGCTGCGCAAACTGCTCCAGATCCGGACGACTCAAAATCTCACGCAAACCCGGCTGGCCGATCAGCACGATCTGCAACAGCAAATCTTTTTCGCTATTGATATTGGACAACATGCGCAATTCTTCCAGCGCGCTCACCGACATGTTTTGCGCTTCGTCGATGATGATCATGGTGCGCTTGTTTTTGGCGTACTGGCTGATCAAAAAATCCATGAACAGCTGGTAGAGCTTGGGCCGGGATTCCTCGGATGTTTCCAAACCGAACGACACCATGATCCAGCGCAGCAACTCGCCGAAGGAATGATGCGTATTGGAAATAAGCCCGACGGAAATGTCTTTGCCGGTTTGGCCGAGTAATCGGCGAATCAGGGTGGTCTTGCCGGTGCCGATGCTGCCGGTGATCACGCAAAAGCCGGCTTGATTTTCGAGACTGTAGTCGAGCAAGGTTAGCGCCATCTGATGCTGCTGGCTCAGATAGAGATATCCTGGATCGGGCAACAGGGAAAACGGTTTTTCCCGGAAGCCATAAAAAGTCTCGTACATATCGTTTCGTTTCTTACGCGGGATTTTTTACTGAGCTTTCCTAGTGGTTAAAGCGATACCAATTGGTAAGGCATCATCGTTATATCAAATTTATGTGGTTCATTGTGTCGTCGATAACCGCAAAAGACAATGCCCTAATAATCGTCGCCAACACAAGCTGTTAATTTTAAAAGCTATTACATTTTTCCACCCTGATATTCTATGGGCCTAAATAGGCCGCCGTCGGTCATCAAATTAGTTTGCGCGCGCCTGAAAGATTACTGAATTGACGCCCTGGTTACCCTGCGTTAGCTTACAACTCAATATCCTCGCGCGAGAAAAATAGTGGCGAAAAAACCGAATATTCAGCCTGACTTCGAAGCATCTTTGGCGGAATTAGAAAAAATTGTTGAAAAAATGGAATCCGGCGAACAATCGCTGGAAGAAGCCTTAAAGTCCTTTCAACGCGGTATCGAGTTAGCGCGCGCCTGCCAACAAGGTCTGCGTGACGCAGAACAGCGCGTGGAAAAATTAGTCAGCAAAAACGGTGAACTGGTCGCCGAACCGCTACCAAGCGAAGACGAGTAAATTCATTGCCTGCTTTTATCGATCAGCTAAAACGCTGCCAACAGCGTGTGGAACGTGCATTGGATGCACGCCTGCCTGACGCCACGCTGGCGCCGACGTCGCTGCACGCCGCCATGCGTTACGTAACACTCGACGGCGGCAAACGCGTGCGCGCCAGCCTCGTGTATGCCGCCGGATTTGCCGTGGATGCAGCCGATGCCGCGTTGGACGTGCCGGCGTGTGCGATCGAACTGATTCACGCTTATTCATTGGTGCACGACGATCTGCCGAGCATGGACAACGACGATCTGCGGCGCGGCAAGCCCACTTGTCATAAAGCCTACGATGAAGCCACGGCTTTACTCGTCGGCGATGCCTTACAATCTTTGGCCTTCGAACTTCTGTCGCAAGATCCGCTGCTGACGATAAGCGCCGCTCAACGCTTGCGCATGCTTGCTTTGCTCGCCCAAGCCGCCGGCTCGCAAGGCATGGCGGGCGGTCAAGCCATCGATCTGGCCTCCGCCGGCAAACAATTATCGCTCACGCAACTGGAAGACATGCATCGCCGCAAAACCGGTGCGCTCATTCATGCCGCGGTGATGCTGGGCGCTTACGCGCAGGAGCAAACGCAGGCGGTAAAACTGCAAGCGTTGGAACAATACGCGCGCGCCGTGGGCTTGGCGTTTCAGATTACCGATGACATTCTGGACGTGGAAGGCCGCGCGGAAACGTTGGGGAAAAACCCCGGCGTCGATCACGCCCGCGGTAAACCCACTTATACATCCCTGCTGGGGTTGGCCGAGGCTAAAAATCGCGCCAAAATGCTGCACGCCACAGCCCTCGAAAGCCTTAAGCCTTTGGGGGATAATGGTGGGCTCCTGGCCGACTTGGCCGAATTCATCATCGAACGCCGTCAATGACCAAAAAATCTATTCGTCGTCCTGTATCGCTCGGCGCCATTAACAGTCCGGAAGATTTGCGACGCCTCAAAGAAGACGACTTGCCCGACATCGCCCAACAGATTCGTGGTTTTTTAATCGATTCGGTGGCGCGCACCGGCGGTCATTTGGCCGCGGGGCTCGGCACGGTCGAACTGACCATCGCTTTGCATTACATATTTAATACGCCGCACGACCGCCTGGTGTGGGACGTGGGCCACCAAACCTATCCGCACAAAATTCTCACCGGCCGGCGCGATCGCATGCACAGCCTGCGCCAAAGCGGCGGTATTTCCGGTTTTCCGCGGCGCGAAGAAAGCGAGTACGACACCTTCGGCGTGGGCCATTCGAGCACCTCGCTCAGCGCCGCCCTGGGCATGGCCGTGGCCGCAGCGCGTACCGGTTCCGATCGCCAAGTGGTGGCGGTAATCGGCGACGGCGCGCTGTCCGGCGGGCAAGCGTTCGAAGCGCTCAACAACGCCGGTAACATGGATGCGAATCTGCTCGTGGTCTTAAACGACAACGACATGTCGATCTCGCCCAACGTCGGCGCGATGTCGAGTTATCTGGCACGCATTCTCTCCGGTAAAGTTTATAGTCACATGCGCGAAGGATCTAAAACCGTGCTGTCGACGATTCCGCCGATGTGGGACTTGGCCAAACGCGTGGAAGAACACATGAAGGGCATGGTCATGCCCAGCACGCTGTTCGAGGAAATGGGTTTCAATTATTTCGGTCCCATCGACGGGCACAATTTGCACGTGTTGCTGCGCACGCTCAGTAATGTAAAAAATCTCAAAGGGCCGCGCTTTCTGCACGTGGTCACGCGCAAAGGCAAAGGTTACGAACCCGCGGAAGGCGATCCTTGCGTTTACCACGGCGTCACACCCTTCGATCCGGCCACCGGCAAGATGGAAAAAAAACCATCGGGCAAAACTTACACGCAAGTTTTCGGCGACTGGATTTGCGACATGGCCACGCGCGACGTGCGCTTGATGGGCATTACGCCGGCGATGCGCGAAGGCTCGGGCCTGGTGCAATTCTCCGAACGTTTTCCGAATCGTTATTTCGACGTCGGCATCGCCGAACAACATGCGCTCACGTTTGCCGCGGGTCTGGCGTGCGACGGCTTGAAACCGGTGGTAGCGATCTATTCCACTTTCTTGCAGCGCGGTTACGATCAACTCATCCACGATATTTGTTTGCAGAATCTGCCGGTGCTGTTTGCCATCGACCGCGCCGGTTTGGTCGGCGCCGATGGGCCCACGCACGCCGGCAGTTTCGATCTTTCGTATCTGCGTTGTCTGCCGAACATGACGATCATGGCGCCGGCGGATGAAAACGAATGCCGCCAAATGTTAAGCACCGGTTTTCAATTAAACGGTCCGGCGGCGGTGCGTTATCCGCGCGGCAGCGGTCCGGGCGTAGTCATCGATAGCGAAATACAAACCTTGCCCATCGGCAAGGCTGAAATTAAACGTAAGGGACAACGCACGGCGCTGCTCGCTTTCGGCAGCATGCTGGCGCCGGCATTCGAAGCCGGCGAAGCGTTTAACGCCACCGTGGTTAACATGCGTTTTGTGAAACCTTTGGATGAAGAATTGCTGCACGAATTGGCGCGCACGCACGAGCTGTTTATCACCGTCGAAGAAAACGCGGTCGCGGGTGGCGCCGGCAGCGCGGTCAATGAATGTTTGGCGGCCGCCGGAATTAAAATCCGCATCG
>JACQBD010000090.1 GCA_016194665.1 Gammaproteobacteria bacterium | reverse complement strand
CCCCACCGCCACCCCCGTCTCGCGCACAGTGAACGTAAGCTACAACGCCAATGGCCAAGTGACTTCCCTCAACGGCCCCCGCACCGACGTCAACGACGTGACCACCTTGTCTTATTACACCTGCACCACCGGCGGTGGCTGCGGACAGTTACAGTCGGTCACCAATGCGTTAGGTCAGGTGACAAACTTTACTGATTACGATGCCAACGGAAGGTTGTTACGCCTGACCGATGCCAACGGCGTAGTCACGGCGTATACCTATGATTCGCGCGGACGCGTCAAGACCATTACCCTCACCCCGACCGCCGGCAGTGCCGCCATGACCCAGTATGACTACACCCCCTGGGGCGATGTCAGTCGCGTGATCGATCCCGACGGGGTGGTGTTAACCTACGGTTATGATGACGCCCATTACCTAAGAACCATCACCGATGCCGCCGGCAACAGCATTCGTTACACCTACGACCTCAAAGGCAACCGCATCACGGATTACACCTACGACCCCACCGGCTACCTCACGCGTTCGGTCGGTTATGCCTATGACTTGCGCAATCATTTAAGCCAGCTCCGGTTTCCGGGCGACGCCGGCAGTGTGACGACCATTCTCAACGATGCCCTGGGAAATTCCCTCTCCGAAACCGATCCGAACAATCACAACAGCGGCCAAAGTTACGACGCCTTGAATCGCCTGATGAACAGCGTCAACGCCTTAAGCCAGAGTACGCTGTACGGCTATGACGTGAACGACCGGCCGGTGGCGGTGACGGCGCCGAATAATATCGCTACCACGTACAGTTACGACGATCTCGGGAATTTATTAAAAGAGGTCTCGCGCGATCGCGGCACGACGAGTTACACGTACGATGCCGCGGGCAATGTGTTAACCGTGACCAACGCCTTGGGACAGGTGACCGCGTACACCTACGATTCCTTGAACCGGGTGTTATCGAAGCAAAGTACCGCTGGCGGCACTCCGGCGTATACGTATTTTTACGACAGCTGCTTTACGGGACGGCTGTGCTATTTATTTCCCAGCGGCGGCTACCAACTGATGCTGGGCTACGACGGTCTGGGGCGGAATAATTTTCAGCTCGATCTCAACACGAACTTCTACAGTAACTACACCTACTCACCGGGGGGAAAATTGCTGCGCATTGGCTATCCGTCGGACCGTACGGTGGATTACGAGTACGATCCGTTGGGAAGAGTCAGCCAAGTGAGCACCCGTGCCAACGGCGTGACCACGATCCTGGCGAGTGCCCTGCGCTATTATCCCTTCGGTCCCGTGAATAGCTTTAGCTTCGGTAACGGGCAGTATTATTTTATGAACCAGGATCAGGGTTACCGCCCTACTTTTCAGCGCAGCGGTCCGCGATGGAAGAACGCCAGCTACGATCCGGCGGGTAACTTGCAGGAGCTATACGATGGCAATGATACGACGCAAACGTTTACCTACGATCCCATCAACGAGCTCGCCAGCGCCGCCAACACGCAGACCGGCAGCTACGGCAGTTTAAGTTATCTCTACCATCCGAACGGTAACCGCCAAAGCGAGACGCGTAACGGCAGCACGCAGACTTACACCTACCAGCGAAACCGGCTCATGGACAACGAAAGTCAGTATTGGTTGTACGACGCGGCGGGGAACGCGTCGTGGAATAACACCGCGTACGTGCTGGGGTATGACGGCTACGGGCGGATGGTCAGCGCTCTCTCCGGGGCGGCGACGTATGCTTACAATGCGTTCGATCAACGTACCCGCAAAACCGCTCAGGGTCTGACGACGCGGTTTCATTATGGGCCGGCGGGGGAGTTGTTGTATGAAAGTCAGGGGGGGAATACGAAGGGGTATGTGTATTTAAATAATATGCTGTTGGCGCGCATCGATCAGGACGCCGATATTTATTATTACCATACGGATCAGTTGGGGGCGCCGCAGAGTATGACGAACAGTGTCGGGGCGGTGGTGTGGCGGGCGGAGTATGAGCCGTTTGGGGGGGTTACGATTGCGAAGCAGGCGATTGGGAATAATGTGAGGTTGTCCGGAATGTATGCGGATCAAGAAACTGGTTTGTATTACAACTGGAACAACTACTACGACCCCCGGATCGGAAGATGGATCACGGCCGATAAAATGTCGGTCGTAGAACATGTTCAACGATGGAAAACAGGGAAAGGCCTGCTGGAATTGAATCCGTATGTGCCGGTATTAAATAATCCGTTGCGGTGGACGGATCCGACGGGATTAGGCACAACCATCAATGCGGATGGCAGCACAACTTACGATCCCAACACACCGGACACCATTCACGATTGGGTTCAGCAGCAGAATAATGGAAAGCGTTGTGCAGATCCAAGTTGCGGCGCCGGGCTACCTCCCGAAAGCACGCCAGGTCCCTGGTATGCAAAAGGCGGTGCCTACATAGCTTGTGAAATTGTTGTTGAGAAAATATGTGAAAAAAAATGCGATAAAACAAAACAATGCCCAGCTGATAAGAAATAAAGGGAGCGAAACATAATGGATACTTCCACTTTTATATTGATGGTGCTTTTTATAATGGTAAACATCCTTAATTTAGCGACTCTTAATCGCCAAAGTGAAATTGCTGACATTCTATTTGTCATTTTGTGCGCAGCGGCTGGAGTCGTATCTCTGGTCAAAGATTACACAGATGTAACGGGTTACGTCCCCATCGCCATGGCTATCGGCTGGGGAATTTATTCTTTCTTTCGACACAAAAGGAAAAATAAATTAAGTTAAGCAATGAAATAAACCCAACGAATGAAGCCCGGCTCACGCCGGGCTTCATTCTTCCTGCGGTTCGGTGATCACCGTCAACACCAAACACCCCTTCATCACCCTAACCTGAATCCGCGTATCAATGTTAAACCCCACGGCTTCCAACCAATACCCTTTCAACTGTACCCACGGCACCGCCCGGTTAACGCGGTAAAGGTTGGCGTCTCCCTTCAGTTTGTAATCGTAGTGCGAATCAAGGGGTCCGAATCAAGGCGAATCAAGGGGTCAGAGTCCTTGAAAACTTTCACCCCACCGCTTACTCTTCCTCAAATTTATCAAACTGCAATGGAATGCCATCATGGCCCGACTTCCTCGTCTTGTGATACCCGGACAACCGCTGCATCTCATCCAGCGCGGTAACAACCGAGAACCGTGTTTCTTTGCCGATGACGATTACCGTTTTTACTTAGATAGTCTGGAGGACGCATCACGTCGTTACGGCTGTCGTCTCCACGCCTACGTTCTGATGACTAATCATGTGCATTTATTGCTGACGCCGGAATCGGTTGAATCGCCTTCGGTGGTATTGCAATCGGTCGGTCGGCGTTACGTACGTTACATCAATCACGTGTATCGCCGTACGGGTACATTGTGGGAAGGACGTTACAAATCAGCACTGATTGATTCTGATCGCTATCTACTGATATGCAGCCGATATATCGAGCTAAACCCGGTGCGGGCACGAATGGTTTCGCAACCCGGTGATTATCGTTGGTCAAGTTATCGGCACAATGCGCTCGGTCAAACCGATACGCTACTGACGCCGCATTTTCTCTATATAAACTTGGATGCCGATGATACGCAACGTTGCATGGCTTATCGTGCTTTGTTTAACGCTCACACTGATCCCATGGAACTTCAAGCGATACGCAGCGCCACGGAAACCGGAACTGTCCTGGGTAGTAACCGGTTCAAGGAAAATATTGAAACGACTTTGAAGCGTAGAATCGAACGCTTGCCGCATGGCGGTGATCGCAAGAGTGAAGTGTTTCGGGATCAGCATAAGAGTATTTTTGATTGACGGAATTTTTCAAGGGCCCTGACCCCTTGATCCCCTACCCCTTGATCCCCTACCCCTTGATCCGCTCCCTTGATCCGCTTGATCCGCCAAAGAGATAACTATTCGCTCGATAGACACATAAAGCTTAAGGTATCATCAGTTTAATTGTTTTCTACCCGCAACCTGCGACAAAACCCAACCTCTAACAAAAAGAATGAATCCGCCAAACATGCGCCGTGGAGGAGAAAAAATGAACATACGTTCTCGTTTAATAATTTTATTGTGGCTATCTCCGTTTTATTATATTTCGGCGTCGTCGGCCGATTATCGAAACGACATCGGCTACACCGCTCTGCAATCCGAATTAGGCGCGAGCTTGCCGAATGGTGCGGGTGTCAGGCTGAGTCATGTCGAAGCCGCTGCGGATAATCCCCCGACAATTTATCTTCCCGATCCGAACAACGCGCAATTTTTGGGAAAGACCATCACCGACAAATCCGGACTTAGTTCGGGCGTTTATTCCGGACACGCCACGGGCGTGGGCGCGATTTTTTATGGGAATAGTTATTCCATGACGCCGGGAATTAATTTAATCGATGCCTATTTGGCGGATAACTGGTTGGGCGCGGATTATTTGCGCGGCATGGGCGATACGCGCAAGCCGTTAATTTCCTCCAGCCGCGTGGCGAATCATAGTTGGATCGGTAGTACCGATAACGCCGCGACCGATGCCGATATTTTACGACGCGTGGATTGGGTTGTGGCACGAGATGAATTCATTCAAGTGGTCGGCGTCAATAACGGCGTGGGGGCGAATAGTCCGCTGCTCAGCTCCGCCTATAACGTGATCGCGGTCGGGCGCAGCGACGGCCAACATACCACCGGCTCGCCGTCATTGGACAGCACATATACCGCCGGCCGCGTGCGTCCCGATATCGTCGCGCCGATGCCGACCACGAGCGAAGCCACGCCGGTAGTGGCTTCGGCCGCGGCCTTGCTGGTGAACGTCGGACACAACAATCCAAATCTTTCCACCGACTTGAATACGCAATCGACCACCAATCGCAACGGCGATGTGATTTACAACGCCGAGCGATCGGAAGTGGTCAAAGCGGCGTTAATGGCGGGCGCCGATCGTCAAACGAATAACACGAGCAGCGCCAATATCGTCGACTACCGCCTTGATCCCGCCAATCAAACGGCGAATGGTTTGGATAAACGCTTCGGCGCGGGTCAAATTAATATATTCAACAGCTATCACATGCTCGCGGCCGGCGAACAAAATAGCGCTGAAGACGGCGGCGCGGCCGCGGGACTCATTAACGCGCGTGGATTCGATTACGATCCGCATTTTGGCGGCGCCGGTGGAAGCAATAACACCGCGCAATACAAATTTTCCACGCCATTGGGGCTTAGCAAATTAACGGCTGCCTTGGTGTGGAATATTAAAATCGCCGAAGGCGCGGGGCCCGCTTTCTCTGGCGCGGCGACCTTGTTCGATCTGGATCTTTTGTTATACGACATAAGCGGCGGTATTCCGTTGTTACTCGCCGACTCATCGAGCTCAACAGAAAACACAGAAAATATTTGGACAAGCTTAGCGCCCAATCGAAATTATTTACTTGAGGTCGTTCCCGGCAAATCGCAAGTCGCGTTTGACGGCGATTATGCGTTGGCGTGGAATCTAACCTCCGTACCTATTCCCGCCGCCTTACCGCTTCTGTTCTCCGGACTGGGGGGATTATTTTTGGTCGCGCGACGGCGCAACAAAACTCGCTAATCTTAGCGCTCTATAGATTGACAATGTGCGGCTTCCCACATTGTCTGGCAATATTTACCACTATTACCTATTTTCGAATCGTCGCTTAGTATTTTTCCGAATAGCAACTACAGCTTTATCCGGCTTGTGGAAAGCAACCGCTGTCAGTAGTTTTAGACATTGGTGGTTGCGACTGGTGAATATTTTTCAAGCTGTGAAAAAACCCGACATCTTGGTGAAGTGGCTGCACCTCGGAATGGCCTGCAGTGTTTCCTTATGCGTGCTTTTTTCGCTGGCCATGGACCCAGTCGCCAAAACGATGTCACGCGATCTTATTTTCTTTAATCTGCATAAATTCATCGGCATCAATTTTATTGTCATCAGCTCGGTCTACTTGCTGTGGTCGGCAAAACGTTATGGAAAATCCCTCTCCGACTTGTTTCCCTGGCTGCATCGCCGTACTTATAGGCGGCTCTATAACGAAATTAGTCGCTGCGATTTATCCGATACCTATTACCTCTCTTCCGCGTTACAAGGACTCGGTATCTTTTTTTCACTTACCGCCTGTGTGTTAGGCGTTTGGCTGGTGCTGCTCACCATCGACGGCATATCCGTCGCCGCCGATACCTGGCTCGCAAAATCTCATTATCTCTTCTCCTTGCTGACCATGGGCTATCTCAGCATGCATGTCGGAGCTGCTTTATTGCACGCAATGATCGGCCACAAAGAAGTATTCGCAATTGGAAAAGTATTAGAGCGCCGTCTACAAGCGCGGGCGCAACCGGATACCACCCCGGGGCAACAAGCCTCACTCTCCGACATGCCCCCATCGCCTACACCCACCACTTAGGCTATTTCTCCCGCCTCTCGTGCTAGCGTGGATTTGCTACCTGAAAATATAAACGAACTCTCGCCCTAAAAGCCGGCATAGAGAAATGCCGATAGCCTGCTAAGCTTTTTCGATAAGAAGCCGATTATCTATTCATTCGAAAGGGCCGAAATTGAAAAATAAACGTTCCGCGTCCCGCGCGCCGCGCGCGCCAAATCGCTCCAACCGTCAATCTTCCCCGTCCCTGCGCTCGCGGTTTCGAAAAATAACGCGCGCTTTGTTGGCTAATTTATGGAACGGCGCGAAAATTATTTTTTTCAAACGGGTTGAAGCCAAGTCGTGGGCCGTGTCCGCCGAACAGTTGATCGTTATGGCGCTATTGGCCATTGGTCTCGGCGTTATCCTGAACCGTACGTTTTACAGCGGCACGGTGGTCTTCAATTGGAACGAAATACGCGGCCTGTGGTTCGACCTGCCGATCTTTCTGCTGGTCGGATGGTTGAGCGCGCGCTTAGCGGTGACGCGGGTGAATCCGCTACTGCTGCCGGTGGTTTTATTTTCTGCCATGTTAATAACCGACTTGGTGTTAACCGCGGCGATTCATGTCGGCACGCGATTATTGCCGCCGGATAAAATTTCTTGGTTATGGATCGGCGTTTATTATGGTGCGTTCGTATGGCTTATTGCGATCGCGGCGGTATTTATACTGCGCGCGGCGCAGCTATCCACGCGGCGAGTTTTGCTAACGATGACGCCGCTGTTATTCATGGGCGCTCTTGGATTTTTGTTGCCGCCGCAACCGATATGGTACCAATCCTCGGATAAGTACGCGGATCTCAATACGCCTAAGGCGGATTCGCCGGTGGCAGAAGAAATGCTATACCTGCAGCCGCGCTTGGCGGAACAGACGATCAAAGCACTGTTGCCGAACAAAAAAGGATCCGCGCATTTATATTTCGTCGGCTTTGCGCCCTATTCTTATGAAGATGTGTTTCTAAAAGAAAGCGAAGTAATTCGAAGTTTGATGGACGAACGCTTCGGCACGCACGGCCGTTCCTTGCTGCTGGTGAACAACAATAAAACCTTGCGCCGCTATCCGCTCGCGACCGTCACCAACTTGCGCGAATCGCTGCAACATATCGGCGCCGTCATCGATACGCAAAATGACGTGGTCGTGGTTTACCTGACTTCGCACGGTTCGAAGAAGCATCGCTTGTCGAACGATTATTGGCCGTTGCAGCTGGAAGAGCTGGATCCGACGCTGCTCAAGCAATTACTCGATGAGGCTAAAATAAAATGGCGCGTGGTGATCGTCTCGGCGTGTTACGCCGGCGGCTTCATCGAACCTCTGCGGGGACCAACGACCTTGGTGATGACCGCGTCCGATGCCACGCACACTTCCTTTGGCTGCGGCGCGGAATCCGATTTCACCTATTTCGCCAAGGCGTTGTTCGATGAACAATTGCGTCAAACTTACTCGTTCGAGACCGCCTTTCAACGCGCGGTGCCGATCATTCGCGCGCGTGAAAAAGAGAAACGCGAGGAATTTTCCAACCCTCAAATCGCCATGGGCGAAGCGATCCGCGCCCGGCTCGAGCAAATCGAACGGCGCTTGGCAGCCGCCGCTAAAATCTCAGCCGCGCCTAAATTGCGCGAGGCAAAAAATTAATATTTAACCTATCGCAAAATTGAGCGCCTAAATGTAGGCTGGGGTGAGCGCAGCGAACCCCAACAAATCGTTTGGTGGTTGCTGGGGTACAAAAACCGCTTGTAACTGTACAGCGGGCATGAATGTTCGCCGGCCGTTCGTGATAGCCCCGCTTCAACCAGTCAATTAAAGTAATGGGCGAATGGCAAGTTTTTGATAACATCGACCTTACCGTATCTAAATCTGGAACTAAATCTTTATGTCTCAGAGAAAAATATTTCTAAGCGGTTTTCTGATTTGCGTCGGCTTAATCGCCGCGGCCTTATATTTTCAGTACGCCCAACATTTAGAGCCTTGTCCATTATGTATTTTTCAACGGTTGTTTGTGATGGGTATAGGCGTCATTTTACTTATCGGCGCGGTACATAATCCCACAACCTGGGGACGGCGCGTGTACGGCGGGCTGGTAGTGTTGTGCGCGGGACTAGGCGCGGGTGTCGCCGGGCGGCATGTGTGGATACAACATCTGCCTTTCGATCAACAACCGGGTTGCAGTTACGACTTCAATTACATGCTGGAAAGTTTTCCTTTGTCGAAAACGCTGAAACTCGTGCTGGCCGGCAGCGGCGACTGTGCGCAAATCACCTGGACTTTTCTGGGGCTGAGCATGCCTGCGTGGACATTTATTTTTTTCATCGGTTTCGTTTGCTTGGGATTAATGTTGATCCTGTGCACTTCCATTAAGCGTTAATAATTCAAAATATTTTTCTGCAAAAAAAACGGCCCGGCATATTGCCGGGCCGTTATCTACAAAAACTAACTGCTTACAGGGCGGGGCAAGTTGCCACCGAAGCTCCCTTGAGAGGTTGAATCTGTGGGAAGCTGTAAGGGTTGATGGTCGGCAAACGCTTCACCGTCAAACGATGGATCGGCAGATTGCTGCTCGTCACCACGCCATTCAGGTTTCCACGCAGATACTTGACCACTGCTTCGCTGACATCCAGCACATCCAAGCTGTTGGGCAGCGGAGTGCCAGCCACCACGCCGGGACCGGCGACTTGAACGATGCTGCCATCGTTCATCACCACCTGAACCACGCGACCACGGCAAGGATTGCAGTTGTTGATGGTGGTCGAGTCATCCGCAAACCAATAACCAGTGACTGTGTAACCGCCGTGAGGAGCGCTGCCATCGGAAGGTATGCACATCTGGTAGTTGGGATTGGCGGCGCCGTTGAGCGTAGCGCGGTTGTCGTAAAGCTCGTGATCGTCAATCGCAACGCCTTTCACCTTGATGTTGCTGCCACGGTTAGTGGTCCAAGGTGCGGTGGGATTGGCAAACGTCAGCGGGGTCGGATTAATCGGCGTGGCGCCCATGAATCCATCGCAAGCATCCACGTCGTAGTTCAAGCCGCTGTAGCCAAACATCCAGCCGCCGGTCCATTGGCCCGGATCGGGATGGAAGGTGCCACCGATGGATTGCTCGATCGCGAACTTCAAGTCAGCTCCGCAAGCTTTGTCGGTACGACCCAGCTTGGACGCAATGGGAATGTAATGATAGATGTCGTTCATGGTGATGACGCCACCCGGACGCACGTGGGTTCCATAACGGAAACCGCGAATCGACGCCGATTGAGCTTGGCCCAAAGCGGCCATGGCGTCGGCGATCAGATCGTGCGAAGTGCCTTCAACCACGCCAGGCATGTCTTCGCCCACGAAGTTGGAGCGGTGCAGTCCCACCTGCGAATAAGCGATGATCTCGTCCACCGGACGCATCAACATGGTGGTGTTGCCGCCTACCGTTACCGTTTGACCGGCTACGAAGGTCGCTTTCACGAAAGGCTTACGTACCTGATATATTTTAGCAGCGACATTTAAATCAGGAATAATTTCGTCGGTGACGGTCTTTTGTTTGAAATCCCAGCTGGTGATAGCACCGTTGCTCACTGTGAGTTTCATTCTGCCGACCGTGGTACCGTCTTGGCCTTCTTCAACAATGAGCGTGCGACGACCGTCGATATTGTTCGCGACGATGGGGCTGGTTGTGCGCTCATGCATGTCGGAGTTGAGGATCACGTCTGGAGCAGGAGCCAGCGTCTCGGCGATCTGGATGTCGCGAGACATTTCCATCTCCGAGATCATGACTACCACATCCACAGCTTCCACTGTACGCAGGCGATTGACGAAGCACGGTACTTCGGTTTTGCCATCGGTGAACATGTAATTCTTGGTCACGCTGGTGCCGACCGCGGCAATAGCGCGCGCCGTCGTCATGCCCAAGATGCCGATCTTGACGCCGCCGACTTGCTTAATCATATAAGTAGGCAACACGCGTTTGCGCGGACGCACCGTACCGGTGGCCGGATCCGTCGCTGTCACGGCGCATACCGCGGCATCGTCAAATTGGTTGGTGTAATACAGGTTGGAGCCCATGGCATGCCAGTTGGCCAACGGCGGAGTGGTTGCCGTACCGACGAAGGTTTCCTCAAAACGCGCAGGCCCGTAAAGAAAATCCCAGTTACCGGGAGCGTCGGCATCGATGCCGAACATGTTAACCACGTCGATCAAAGCCTGGCCGCGGCTGAACAGCGCTTCGCCCGAGCCTTGTACGGTATCGCCAGTGTTGATAAGCAGCGAAGTGTTAGTGCAGACCTTCTTGCCGCTCACATAAGCGCACTTATTTGCCTCGCTGCGCATGCCCTTAATAACCGTGTACATGCGCGCCAAGCCGCCTTCCCAATGGGAACCCACCGCGTCGCTGCGCAGATTAGGCCGCGGCAGCAAGTGGCCGTGGATATCGCCAATGTGAATGAATGTGACCTCACCGCTACCCGCGGCGAATGTTAAGGGCGCAAACGTTAGGGCCGCTAAGCCCAACGCGAGCGCTCCTTTCTTAAAGTTCAAATGCTTCATGGAAAGATCTCCTAAACTTTGTAGTTACCGATTTTTTGATTACAGATTTCTCAACGGCTTGCGTAACGATCTAACTAAAATTCCGTGTCACACGATATTGATGGCAGACGAGAGAATATCTTTGACTGAGGTCCATAGAACGACGGGGAGTATATAATTTTTTTAAACTGTTTTAATAAAGAGAATTTTTTCAAAAATGGGGAATAAAAATGCGGTAGCTTATTTCTAGGGGATTTTAGGCCTTCATCTTTAAATCAGGCATCGATGCATACCGATTAATGCATTGCTGCCCGATTTTTTTTTGAATAAAAAAATTAAAGTTTTAGCCATATAAAATCGAGGTCTATAAACCGCGAGCGGCGCGTCGTAAAAGAAAAAGCGCCATGCCTAAAAAAATAACAATCGGCAGCAACGCGCCCACGAACGGCGGGATATCGTAGAGCACGCCGAAATAGCCGAAACTCTGATCGATAATGACAAACGCCAAACCAAACATAATGCCGATAAAGATTCGGCTGCTCATACCACCGCTACGAATTTGGCGGAATACGAACGGCGTCGCCAGCAACATCAACACCAAAGTCGCGAGCGGCATGAATGTCTTCTGCCAAAACACCAAACGGAAATTGCGCGTGTCTTGATTATTCTGCTGCAAATGATGAATGTAATAATGCAGCTGCTGGATCGAAAGACTATCCGGCTGCACCGCGAACACCGAAACGATTTCAGGCGTCACCTCCGTGAGCCAATCTTCTTTAGCGACGTGACGCACGTTCACCGCTTCTCTGCCGACAATCAGGCTTTGTTGGATATCTTCCAGCCACCATTTATCGCCGTCGTGCCAGGCACGCTTGGCGAATGTTTGCGTGCGCAAATGCGCGGAATTGTCGAAATCGTAAATGCTCACGCGCAGCAAGCTCAAATCCGGTAACACTTCGCCCATGTTCACAAACGACCCACCGCTGCGCAGCCACAAGCCGGAACTTTTTTGTTCGAGCGCAGTAGCCAGCGCTTTGGCGCGCCCACGTTGTGCGTAGTTTTCCGCGGCTGGCACGATGTACTCGCCCACCAGAAATATAATCAGCGCAAAGATAATACCTATTTTCATCGTCGAGCCGACGATGCGCATCACCGACACGCCGGCGGCGCGCATGGCGGTGAGCTCGGAATTAAGCGCCATCGTCGATAGCCCCATCATCGCGCCGATCAAGGCGGCGATCGGCGACAGCTGATACACCTGCCCCGGTTGTTTCAAGATGACGTATTTAATCAGCGCGAGTAATCCAAAATTCGCCTTGCCGTAATCTTTTAAACTGTCGATCAAAATAAAAAACACCGCAAGCGCCACGAGCACGTTCAACACCAGCAACATGCTGTAAAACACTTGGCGTGCGATCAAGCGGTCAAGCAGCGTGAACGTCGTCATTGGCGTTTGAATATCGCGGGCAGCGCCCACAAAGGCTGATTATGCGCGCGCTGAATGAGCAGATGGATCGCCACCAGCGCCATGCCGCCGTGCACCCACCACAAGCCAAGCGCCGCGGGTACGCTGCCTTTCTGCAACATGGTTTCACCGATGCCGAGCAAATTGGAATAAATAAAATACACCACAATGGCGACGAACAGATTGGACAAACGGCCGCGCCGCAAATCGGTATAAGCCAGCGCCATGGCGAACAAAATTAATACGAACGACGCCAAGGTTTTGCCCAAACGCCAATGCAATTCGGCGTTGACTTCGCGATCGGCGCTGCGGCTAAACATCAGTACCGAGGGCAAGCCGGAGGTGGTCACCGGTACATCCAAAAGTTTTTTGGGCTCGATGCGCAGGTTATAAATATCGAATTCCAAAATGCGGTAATTGGGCATGCCGGGCTCGCCTTCGTAGAGCGTGCCATTGTGCAGCGCGAAAAATTTATCGCCGGTTTTGGAGTCGGTGAAAACATGTCCGTACTTGGCCATCATCACCCCCTGTTTGCCTTCTTCCAAACTGCTGACAAAAACACCCGCGACATCGCCGTTGTCTTGAATATGCTCGGCATAAAAAATTCGCCCCTTGCTGATCGATTCGACAAACACGCCGGGCGCGGAGAAATTTGGATCGCTGCGGTGGGTGCTTTCGTTTTTGACTTTATCGATCTGGCGCGCCGCCAGCGGTGTAAAATAAAATGAGCCGACGGCCACGATCAGGGCGAACACCAGACCGAGCTTCAACGCCGGCCGCAAAAAATGCATCAATCCAACACCGCACGCCGCCAGCACCGTCATCTCGCTGTCGCGGTACCAACGACTTAAGGTCAGCAACAGGCCCAGATACAACGCCAGCGGTAACAATACGTCGACCTTGGCCAAGGTCTGAAAACCGAGCAAGAGATACACTATCTCGCTCGGCTGATCGCCGCGCACCGCGCGGCCTAAGAGCAAGGTCATGCTCATGAGCACCATCACCACTAACAATACGCTGGCGATCGCCAAGGTGGAGCTGGCGGTTTCCCGATAAAATGCGCGATTAATGATCACGTCGTGAGCAACGCAGATATTTTGACAAGGAGCAAGCAAACATTGGAAAATGCCCCTCGCTGGATGGATTCAGCGGGAGAGCATGCAAAACCGTCACTTCTTTCATCTTACAGTCTCTAAGAACTTGATTGTGCAATACAAGCATGGCTTGGCATCGACAAAAATATACCACATCTGTGGCCGTGGACGCTGGATTAAAATAAGGGGTAGGCATGGAATTTATCGTTAAAAGCGGTACGCCCGAAAAACAACGCAGCGGGTGTATCGTCGCCGGCGTTTTCGAGACGCGCAAACTTTCCGCGGTCGCGCAGCAGATCGATGAAGTGACTCAAGGCGCCATCAGCGCCATCTTGCGCCGCGGCGACCTCGAAGGAAAACCCGGGCAAACATTATTGCTGCACAACCTCGCGCAACTTCCCAGCGAACGCGTGCTATTGGTCGGCTGCGGGCGCGAAAAAGAATTCAACGAAAACCGCTACCGCGAAATCATCGCCAAAAGCATCAGCGCCTTGCGCGACACCGGCGCCAGCGAAATTACTTCTTACCTCACCGAGCTCGAAGTAAAAGGCCGCGATATTTCCTGGAAAGTGCGGCAAGCGGTGGAAATCATCGAAAGCAGCTTGTATCGCTTCGATCAAATGAAAAGCAAACCGAACAATAATCGCCGTGCGTTACGCCGTGTGATTCTCGCGGTGCCGAAACGCAGCGATCTCGGCACCGGCGAACAAGCGATCAAAGAAGGCCAGGCGATCGCCGACGGCGTCAAACTGGCGCGCGACTTGGGTAACCTGCCCGGCAACATTTGCACGCCGACTTATCTCGCCGAACAAGCCATCGAACTCGGCAAAACCTATAATTTAAAAATTACCATTCTTGAAAAAGACGACATGCAGAAACTAGGCATGGGTTCGCTGCTGTCGGTCGCGCGCGGCAGCCGCCAACCGCCCAAGCTGATCGTGCTCGAATACCAAGGCGCCAATGAAAACGACGCGCCGGTGGCTTTGGTCGGCAAGGGACTGACCTTCGACGCCGGCGGCATCTCCATCAAGCCCGCGGCCAACATGGATGAAATGAAATACGACATGTGCGGCGGCGCCTCCGTGTTGGGCGCGGTCAAAGCCGCGGCCGAATTAAAATTGCCGCTCAACGTCGTCGGCGTCATTCCCAGCTCGGAAAATCTGCCCGACGGCGACGCCAACAAACCCGGCGATATCGTCACCAGCATGTCCGGCCAAACCGTCGAAGTGCTCAACACCGACGCCGAAGGCCGTTTGATTTTGTCCGATGCACTCACCTACACCGAGCGCTATAAACCGGCCGCGGTCATCGACATCGCCACGCTCACCGGCGCCTGCGTCATCGCGCTCGGCGCGCACGCCAGCGGCTTGTTGGCGAACAACGATCAACTGGCGCGCGAAATTTTAAACGCCGGAAAATATTCCTTCGATCGCGCGTGGCAGCTGCCGTTGTGGGATGAATATCAAAAACAACTCGACAGCAATTTTGCCGACATGGCCAACATCGGCGGGCGCGAAGGCGGCGCCATTACCGCCGCGTGTTTTCTGGCGCGCTACACCAAAAATTTCAAATGGGCGCATTTGGACGTCGCCGGCACCGCCTGGAAAACCGGCAAAGATAAAGGCGCCACCGGCCGGCCGGTGCCGCTGTTGGTGCAATTCCTTATTAATCGCGCACGCCAAGGCGGCGCGGAAAACGGCGCATGACACGGGTAGATTTTTATCTCCTTGAAAATGCCGCCGACGGCGGACAAGACGCCGCGGTATGCAAACTTACCCACAAAGCCTTCCATCTCGGGCACCGCATTTACATCCTTACGTCCGATTTAAGCCACGCTCAGCGCCTCGACCGGCTGCTGTGGACCTTCAGCGCTGGCAGTTTCATCCCGCACGGACTAACTTCAGAGCTAATGGAGACCCCGCTACCGGTGCTGATCGGCCCCGAACAACCGCCGCCGACTTTCGACGACGTGCTGATTAATCTGGCGCCGCAAGTGCCGGAATGCTTCAGCCGTTTTCAACGCGTGGCGGAAGTGATCGGCGGCGCTGAAACCGAGAAAACCCAAGCGCGCGATCGCTTTCGATTTTACCGTGACCGCGGCTATGAATTGCAAACGCATAAACTGGCGCTCGATGCTCAAAGTGTGAACGCATGACCACGCCCGATCCCAAATACAAACACAAGCCTTCTGAAAAGCACACGCTTGAAGAAGTGCTGAAGTCGCTGCAGGATTTGATTCGCAACGATTTGGTCGAGGGCAAACCTAGTCCTAGCGAACAGACATCGGCTGATGTCAGCGACGTCCCAAACACATCCGCAGCTCTCAATCAGCAAGCAATCCAAAGCGAATCATTAGCTTCATTACACGAAGATTTTTCACCGACGACGCCGCAAGCCGGCCCCGTCAACTTCGAAGCCGTGATGCAGTCGTTACAAAATCTCATTACCAACGAGTTGGCTATCGGTGAAACATCGTCAACGGCTAGCGCTGAAACTACCCCTGCTGCTGATGCCGTCGAGCCACTTGCTGAAGTCCCACCAGCACCGGCGACGGAAACAATTTCCGAGGATTTGATATCTTTAGATGATGCATTGACCTTGGATGACGCGCTGGAAATAGAACCACCGCTGACAGATTCCGTTACCGCGGATAGCTTGGAATTTCCCGGCGAAATCTCTTTGGATCTGTTAAGCGAACCAGAACCGGAACCGCCCGCTGCCGCTATCGCCACCGAAACAGCTATAGAAGATATTCCGCCGCCGATCGAACCGCCAATGCCCGCCAGCGCCAATGTCGAAGTGGTGCAACAAAAACTTATCCTCGATGAAGCGCCGGTGCTGCTGGCGCAAAAACTAGAGCCCTTGGTTCAACAGTCAGAATCGTTACCGGCTGCGTCAGCGCCGGAGATAATCGACGACAGCACCGAAATTAACTTTGAAGAGCCGATAGAAACGCCGACACAAATGGAGGGCCCAGCCGATGAAACATTGCCCACCATTGAAGTCGACGAATCTTTCGATGAGAAGGATTATTTCGATGCGGTGACAGAACAAGGAGAAACACCGCCCTCTGCCGTACAAGAATATGTGGCCGCCGCCAATGATGAAGTCATCGTGACCGAACCGGCGCCGCCGGAAAAAAAGATTACGCTGGAAATAGTAAACGATGCGCCGGTGGAAAATTCCACGAACCAACACACGGTCGATTTTAATAGCATCGATTTTGAAACGCCGACGCAAGCAGCGGCTCCGATTACTGGCAATGAAACGCCGCCGATTGAAAAAGAATCGCCGTCGCTAACGCTCGCCACCACCGAAGCTCCGCCGAGCGCGCCGCCCGCTTTAACCGTGGCCGAAACGCCGCCGGTAAACTTGCCACCGCAAACTAAAAAAACTGAAACACCGGCTTCGACATTGGACTTGCCAACCGCACCCGCCATGACACCGGTAAGCGCAGAAACTCCCGCGCCCAAAAAATCCCCTGGCAATCAAAACCAGCATTCATTCGATCTCGATGACATTCCTGTCTTGCAGGAAGTCGTCGCGCCGCCGGCGGGCAGCAGCCTGACGCCGAAAAAACCCGCGGCCGAAACCAAAAAACCGCCGCCGTCGGGATCGGATCGAGCGCGCGATATCGTGGTGCGCGCCGTGGCCAAATTGAATATCGAGATGCGCAAATCCGGCAGCGCCGGCATGGACACCAAAACCATCCTGCGTTTGCAGCAATTGATGCGCGCCGAACTTGAAAAAGGCGATAAGGGAAGCTCTAAAAATTAGCGGTTCTCATAATAAATAAAGCGCCTGCGTTAAAAGTGAAAAATAGCGTAGAATTCCGTGCGCTTTTTAACCTTTAACGGTTTGCATGAGTCACAAAATTCAAAACCCCGCGGATGGCGGTAGCGCCGCCGAAAGCACCTTAAGTAAATCCTACGATCCGCACGCGCTCGAGCAGCGTCTTTACGCCGCTTGGGAACGCGCCGGCTATTTTGCGCCGCGCGGCGCCGGCCACGCTTTCTGCATCATGATTCCGCCGCCCAACGTCACCGGCAGTTTGCACATGGGTCACGCATTTCAAGACACGCTCATGGACGCGCTGACGCGTTATCACCGCATGCAAGGCGATAATACTTTGTGGCAAGCGGGCACCGACCACGCCGGCATCGCCACGCAAATGGTGGTGGAACGTCAGTTGGAAGCCGAAGGCAAGACGCGCCACGATCTCGGGCGCGAGCAATTCATTCAACGTGTATGGAAATGGAAAGCCGAATCCGGCGGCGCCATCACGCGCCAACTGCGGCGCATGGGCGCGTCGCTCGATTGGTCGCGCGAACGCTTCACCATGGACGAAGGTTTATCGCAGGCCGTGACCGAGGTGTTCGTGCGCTTGCATGCCGAAGGTTTAATTTATCGCGGCAAACGCCTGGTCAATTGGGATCCGGTGTTGCACACCGCGGTCTCCGATCTCGAAGTGGTCGCCGAAGAAGAAGCCGGCCACTTGTGGCATATCCGTTATCCTATTGACGGCGCCAAAGAATTTCTCGTCGTCGCCACCACGCGTCCGGAAACCATGCTCGGCGACACCGCGGTAGCGGTGCATCCTGAAGATGAGCGCTATCAACATCTCATCGGAAAAATGGTGAAATTGCCTTTAACCGACCGCAAGATTCCGGTGATCGCGGATGAATACGTGGATAAAGAGTTTGGTTCCGGTTGCGTCAAAATTACACCGGCGCATGATTTTAACGACTACGAAGTAGGCAAGCGTCACCAATTGCCGTTGATCAACATTTTTAATTCCGACGCCTCGATCAATCTCACGGGCTCGCCTTATCACGGACTCGATCGCTTTAAAGCGCGCAAGAAAATTGTCGACGATCTGCAAGCCGCGGGTCTCATCGAAAAGATACAAGAGCATAAACTCATGGTCCCGCGCGGTGACCGTACCGGCGCGGTCATTGAACCTTTTCTCACCGATCAATGGTATGTGAAGGTTGCCCCGCTCGCTGAACCCGCGATCCAAGCCGTGGAAACGGGCGCTATTAAATTCGTACCGGACAACTGGAAAAACACTTATTACGAATGGATGCGCAACATTCAGGACTGGTGCATCTCGCGTCAAATATGGTGGGGCCATCGCATACCGGCGTGGTACGACGCCGATGGTAATATTTTTGTCGCGCGCAACGCCACCGAGGCACAAGCCTTGGCTAAACAAAAACACGGACAAGATGTTGCACTGACACAAGACGAAGACGTGCTCGACACCTGGTTCTCTTCCGCGCTGTGGCCCTTCTCCACTCTCGGTTGGCCACAGCCAACCAAAGAATTAAAAACCTTTTATCCCACTAGCGTGCTGGTCACCGGCTTCGACATCATTTTCTTCTGGGTGGCGCGCATGATCATGATGGGCCTTAAGTTCACCGGTGAAGTGCCGTTCCGCGAAGTTTATATTCATGGCCTGGTGCGCGATGCGCACGGGCAGAAGATGTCAAAGTCCAAAGGAAATATTCTGGACCCGATCGATCTCATCGACGGCATCGATCTCGAATCGCTGGTGGCCAAACGCACTAAAGGCCTGATGCAACCGCAGATGGCGAAGAAAATCGAACAGTCTACGCGCAAAGAATTTCCCAACGGCATTCAAGCTTATGGAACGGATGCGCTACGTTTTACTTTCGCCAGTCTAGCCACCCAAGGACGTGACATTAAATTCGACCTTGGACGCATCGACGGCTATCGCAATTTTTGCAACAAGCTGTGGAATGCAGCGCGTTATGTGTTGATGAATACTGAAGGACAAGACACCGGTTTAAGTGATCCCGGTGATCTTAGTGTCGCCGATAAATGGATTCTTTCTCGTTTCTACCAAGTGTCGGGACAAGTTCGTGGTCACATTGTGGATTATCGTTTTGATCTCGCTGCAAACGGGATATATCAATTTGTGTGGGGCGAATACTGTGATTGGTATCTAGAGTTATCAAAAGTTGTCTTAAATGATCCCAATAGTACATCTGCAGCTCTTCGCGGAACTCGAAAAATGCTGGTACGTGTGCTTGAAGGAATATTGCGCTTAGCTCACCCTATCATGCCATTCATCACAGAAGAGATTTGGCAGCGTGTTGCACCGCTTTCGGGAATCCAAGGGGAAACTATCATGCTTCAACCTTACCCCGAACTATCACCCTCTTTTGACTTAGATTTGGATTCGATAGAGGTTATGCAATGGACTATGGATGTAATAGCAGGCGTACGTAATATTCGCGGTGAAATGAATATCTCACCGGGAAAAATGTTACCTCTATACTTCCAAAATGGACTAGCTAACGACAAAAAATATCTTGGCATCTGTCGCAATTATCTTATAACTCTGGCGCGCGCCGAATCCATTACTTGGCTCGATAAAGACCAAGAAGCACCTGAATCCGCCACGGCTCTCGTCGGCCAAATGAAAATCCTCATACCGCTGGGCTCGCTCATCAACAAACAGGCGGAGCTGGATCGTTTGCTGAAATAAGATCGCCGTATCACCAACTCCCCCTCTCCCGCGCGAGCGGGAGAGGGTAAGGGGTGAGGGATGAGGGTGCGACGTAACCCGCCGTATGGTTTTTTACATTCTCATGCGGCGCAATACGCTGCGCTATTGCGCCCTACGTATTACTATCTATTTTATTTTTTAATCGGACACCGGCGCGCCGTTGATAATTCTCACGCGGCCGCCCATCGCAATATTAGAAACCGTATCGAGCGTCAGCAATTGACGCGTGCCGTCGTTCATGCGCACGCCGACATGATAGCGCGTCACTTTATTGGAATTTTTTTCCACCGCATTGCCCGCTATCGCGCCGCCCACCGCACCGGCCACCGTAGCCAAATCGCGGCCGCGTCCACGGCCGACCTGATGTCCGAGTATGCCGCCTAATAATCCACCGGCGACAGCGCCGCCGCCCGAAGCGCTTCCCTTTTCGGTAAAGCTCTCAATCGATTCGATCACGCCGCAGTTACCGCACACCGGCGCTGGCGGTAAAGCGCTGGCAAGAGGCGCCATGGGTGCATGAACCTTATGTGGCGTAGATTTTTGAACAGGCATGGGCGGCGGCACAAACTTTTCTTGCGCGCTTATGCTGGTCTCGGGCTCATTGGTGCTTGATTTAGATTTATAGGGTAATACGCCGGTCAGAACGCCCGCGGCCGCTACCCCGGCCACCAATACGATTATCGCCACCGAGGTGGTAAATAAATTCCTGCCTGCTACGTCGCTCATTTTATTGTCTCCTATAGAAATAATTGCCAGTTTTTTAAAAATTTAAATGCTGAATAACGTCTGTCAGTTATGGAGATTAAACGCAGCCCCGCGCATCCGGTTTACACGCCTGAAAAAATAGGGCTTTTATGACAGGGCAGCCCGCATCGCGCATATAAGCCTTGGTGTGTTTTAAGCAGATATGCGACTATAGCCGCGGTTATTTATCCGCCGTAGGGTATCCCATTAAAAAATTATCAAATTAATTTAAGGAGTCGCAATGAAAACCGGAGTACTGCTGAGCCTCATCGCTCTTTCTATTTCTACCACCGCCTTCGGAAAAGAACCGGCCACGGGGCTTAAAACGGACAAGCAGAAATTCAGCTACAGCGTTGGCACCCAGATTGGGCAAAATATCAAACGTCAAAATCTCGACGTGGACAACAAGGCATTCGCGCAAGGTATCGAAGATGCGATGTCCGGCGCCAAACCGCGCATGAAAGCCGACGAAATGCAGGCGTCGGTGCAAGCGCACTACAAGAAAGAAATGGAGAAGCAACAAGCCATGGCCGCCAAAAATACCGAAGCGGGTAAAGCCTTTTTAGAAGCCAACAAGAAAAAAGAAGGTGTCGTTAGCTTGCCCAGCGGATTGCAATACAAGGTGATTACCGAAGGCAAAGGCAAACAGCCTAAAGCCACCGATACGGTCGTCGCTCATTACCGCGGCAGTCTCATTAACGGCACCGAATTCGACAGTTCTTACAAGCGCAACGAGCCGGCGACTTTTCCGTTAACCGGCGTGATCAAGGGTTGGCAGGAAGTTTTGCCGCTGATGAAAGAAGGTTCCAAGTGGCAAGTCTATATTCCAGCCGAACTCGGCTACGGCGATCGCGGCGCGGGTAATGTTATCGGCCCGAATGAAACGCTGATTTTCGATATCGAATTAGTTTCGGTAAAGAATGAGGAAGAAAATAAAGAAGCCAAAGACAATAAAGAAGAGAAGAAAGACAGCGCTCAATAAAACGAGCGCTTTACCGCGCGTGCTGAAAATGCGCCAGTGCCTTTCCAGAATCGAGCACTTGGCGCACAGCGTCCGCGGCATTCTTTAAAGAAGAGTAGCGTTTCAGATGCCACAGACATAAGGCAGCGGCGTAAACCAAACTATCGCGTGTCGGGCCGGCTTGGCCGGCGAGCGCATCATGGCCGGTTTGCGCCGCAATCTGCGCCAGCGCTACCGCATCGAAGTTCGCCTCTACTGCATCGCCCTCTCCTTCGGCCGCCGCTTGGTTGGGAATTTGCGGTGCGCGCACCGCTTGGTCAATGCCCAAATCCAAAGGATTGAATTCCTGCGACTGCTCTTCGCCGCGGTCATGGTAATAAAATACCTTGCCCGTCTGGCGCAAGGACGGAATCACACCGCCTTCTACGCCACGCACTAATAAAGCCGAATCGAAACCCGCGTGGCGCGCGAGCATGGCATAAATGCGCGGGTAAGGTTTATGCACATAGCCGGTAACTAAATGCGTTTTTTTGCGGCCGCGGATCGGGCCGGTAAGTACTTCGACGGTTGTAATCACCGGACGTTTGACGATGAGCGTGCGCAACGGCGTCAAATTGTGCAGCTTGGGACAGAAGGCTTGCTGATCGACATACGCCCAGCCGATAGCCGCATCGCCGAGACGCGCCGCGGCTTGCGCCGGCGAAAAATCGACGTTCATGCCGGCGGCGCGCAGCACTTGGCGATGCGTGAGGCCGTACTTCGGGCCCATGCTCTCCACGCCGTGCGAAATCGCCGGCACGCCGCAGGCCGCGAGCACTGCGGGTAAAAATGGCGATGCCGGCAAGCTGCGATTAAAACCATCGTAGGGATCGGCGATGTCGACCACTTCATCGACCGGAGCCGTGACCGTTTGCGTGGCCTCGCGAATCGCTTCAAGCACGCCGCGATTTTCATCGTCGGTCTCGCGCTTCATGCGCAGCGCGATCAGAAAAATCGCCGCTTGCACCGGATCGACTTCGGCGTTGAGGATGAAGCGCATGCCGGCGCGCGCTTCTTCCAGCGCGATATCCTTGCTCAATTCCGGACCGGTGGCGATGCGCTTGATGATAGAACGCATCATCACCAACGGATCGGAAGACATGGCGGGAGTCGTTGCACTCATATTTTGGATGCGGTTAAAGCGATCATAATGTTTTTACCTTCAAGCCGAACAGGATAAGTCTTTAAATTTATTTCCGCGGGTTCGTCCAATACCGCGCCGGTGCACACATTGAAACGGCTGCCGTGCAGCGGGCACTTTACCAGCTCGCCTTTCAAAAAACCGGTCGACAAGGAAGCGTCCTCATGGGTGCAGGTATCGTCGGTGGCGTAGAAACGGCCGTCGACATTCGCCAACAAAATCCGCCGCCCGTTCACGTTGACGCATTTCATCTTACCGGGCAATACCGCGTCAATTTCACCCACTTTAATATATCCGTCTGACATGGCCGCTTGCTCAAAATTCATGTGATTTATTTTTGGAACGCGGCGGTGTTCAACCGCGGCGCTTTAGTTTATAGGCAGTCATGTTTTCCACCAAGCTGGCATAAGAAATATTTTCCTGCTTTTGCAACGCTGCGTCGATTAACGCGTGAATATTCTTTACCGTCGTGGCCGCCGCATCCGCGGCGTGTACTTGCGCCTGCAAACCGAGCAAACCGCCGAACTGGATTTTGACGAGCACGCTGTGCGGCATGCTCAACAAGTCGTCTTCGACTCCAAACGCCGGCAAGGCCGCGGCCTTCATTTGCTGAAATACTTGTTCGCATTGTTCATGCGCGGCTTGCGACTGGCAAGCGATATCGGGGCCGGCGCGGCGCACCACGTGACCGGCTTGATCGCAAGCAAAACCGCCCTGCATCATGGTGTTGCTGAAAGCACATTTATAATTTTCCATTAGGCAACTCCTTCATCTCTTCTAATCTGTCGTGTTGCGCACGAAAAAATTAAAATTTTATTTAGCCGGGGAACCGTCCGAGCCGCTGATATGCCAATCGTAAGCGCAATCCAAATGCACGCGCACCGCGATGATTCCCGCTAACCCATCTTCTAACATCGCCGCCAGCGGCGCGCGATTGTCGAAACGGTGATTCACCCGCTTCATCCAAATGCCGCCCATGTGCGAATTATGCGGATACGAAGTGCGCAAAGCATCGGCGATGCCGATTAAATGTTCGACGCGCTCCATTAAAGCCGGATCGTCGGGGAAAGGCGTGCTTTGACGAAATTGACGGATCGCGCCGGGACGCGTGCCTTCCGGCAAAGCCAGCAAGGCGATTTGCTGCGCCGCGTTTAAGCCCCAACCATCCAGCATATTAATGATGAAACGCGTGAGCGCTATGCGATCTTCCGGACTTAACTTGTCCATCAGCATTCCTCTGGCAAGCCGATCGACCTTGAACCTAGGCCGTTAGCTAGTGCAACAAAAAATTTCGAATGACCACCATGGTAAAACGAGCTGCTTAGCTCTGTAAACACTGAGATATTCCGCGGCATTAATGTTCGCGCGTGGCGAAGAAACGCACTTGCGGCCAACGCTCCATCGTCAGCTCAAGATTGACCATGGTAGGCGCCAAGTACGCCAAGTTGCCGGCGCGGTCGAGCGCCAGTCGGGATTCGCAATTTTTACGAAATTCTTCGAAACGTTTGGCATCTTGGCTATCGACCCAGCGCGCGGTGTTGACGTCTATGGTGTCGTAAGTGCATTCCACGCCGTATTCATGTTTTAAACGGTACGCGACCACATCGAATTGCAAGGCGCCGACCGCGCCCAAAATTAGATCGTTGCTAATCAACGGCCGATAGATTTGCGTGGCGCCTTCTTCGCTCAGCTGATCGAGCCCCTTTTGCAGCGCTTTCATGCGCAAGGGATCGCGCAGTATCACGCGCCGAAAAAGTTCGGGGGCAAAATATGGAATGCCGGTGAATCGCAAATCTTCGCCTTGCGTAAAGGTGTCGCCGATCTGGATGGTGCCATGGTTATATAAACCGATGATGTCACCGGCATAGGCTGTCTCTATTTGCTCGCGTTCGCGCGCCATGAAAGTAATGGCGTTAGCAATTTGCACGTCGCGATCCAAGCGCACTTGGTGCATTTTCATGCCCTTGGAATATTTCCCCGAAGTCACGCGAAAAAAAGCGATACGGTCGCGATGCTTGGGATCCATGTTGGCTTGAATCTTAAACACAAAACCGGTGAAAAAAGGCTCTTGTGGTGAAACCAAACGCGTGGTGGCGGCGCGCGCTTGCGGCGGCGGTGCGTGTTGCACGAATTTATCCAACAACTCACGAATGCCGAAATTATTTACCGCGGATCCGAAAAATACCGGCGTCTGCAAGCCTTGCAGATATTCTTCCTTGTTGAATTCGTGGCTCGCGCCTTTGACCAATTCGATTTCGGTGCGCAGTTCCGCCGCTTGCTCGCCCAGCAGGGTATCCAATTCTGGATTATCGAGACCTCGAACCACCACGCCTGCTTGAATCTTGCCGCCATGTTGCGGACTGAAAAAATGCACGCTGTCGTCGACCAAGTGATACACACCTTTAAATCGTTTGCCGCTGCCGATAGGCCAGGTGACCGGCGCGCAACGTATCTTGAGCACGGTTTCGACTTCGTCCATGAGCTCGACCGGATCGCGCGATTCGCGATCGAGTTTATTGATAAACGTGATGATCGGCGTGTGCCGTAAGCGGCACACTTCCATGAGCTTGATCGTGCGCTCTTCCACGCCTTTCGCGCCGTCGATCACCATCAATGCTGAATCCACCGCGGTTAAGGTGCGATAGGTATCTTCGGAAAAATCTTCGTGGCCGGGGGTGTCGAGCAAATTGACGATGCAGTCCTTATACGGGAATTGCATCACCGACGACGTCACGGAGATACCGCGCTGCTTTTCCAGCTCCATCCAATCGGAAGTAGCGTGGCGCGCGGCCTTGCGGCCCTTCACCGCGCCCGCCAGCTGAATCGCGCCGCCGAACAGCAACAGCTTTTCCGTCAGCGTGGTTTTACCCGCGTCCGGATGCGAGATGATCGCGAAGGTGCGCCGTCGGGCGATTTCCTGATTCAGGTCGGACATAAAATTAGGCAGCTAAAAATTAAAACGCGCGATGATATAAAAATCGGTCAGCAAAATTTATACACTTTATAAAAAGAAACCCCGCCGGGTGGCGGGGGTTTCTAATAAACAGCTTGTGTTCTTAAGCGTCAACGACGACTTTGGTCGCCTGCATACCTTTCGGCCCCTTTTGGGACTCGAAACTGACGTTCTGCCCTTCGGCCAAGGACTTAAAGCCCGAACCTTGGATAACAGAATGATGTACAAATACATCTTCGCCACCGTCTTGCGGCTTGATAAAACCAAAACCTTTCGAATCGTTGAACCACTTTACAGTACCAGTACGCATTAACAATAACCTCGAAAAAATAGAAGGAAAGTTTATGTTGCAATCTATGCAAGAAATTTACGGAAGAAACCTTACGAGGAACCACCGAAACGCCAACAAAGATGCAGCCATTTCACTATAGCCGATTAGTTCCGCTAATTCCACCGCGAAACGCTGAAAACAGCGTTAATCCGGCCAAATAGCGTGTAATCGAACTTTGGCTTTCATGGGAAAATCCAATATTCCCTGGCGCCGTCGTAGCTCGCGCAAATAAAGCTTGGCAAAGCGAAAACCGAGGCGGAAGGAACGGCGGAAATATTTCGCCTGGGTAAGATGCCCGCCAGTCAGGGCGTGTTGAAAACCGGCGTTAAAACGTTTCTCAAGTAAATGCGGAGAAATCTTAAAACCGAGATCGCGCGGACGGGGATAAATATAGCGCATGCTGGCCTCACGATTAAAGAACGTATTTTTAATTATAGACAGCCGTCCGCGCATTTGTTCCTTGTGGGTCTTTCTATATCGTAAGCTATGGGCGTTTCCCCTTATATCGGCACTCTGGTCATGGAAAATTCCATCAAGGACGATGCTGGTGAATTATTGGTCGCCGCGCGCTGGGTCGAGCACGATGCTTATGCCGCGACTCATAAAATTACCCGCCGAATTTAACGGCCATTTTTTATTGGTGATGCTCAATACCGACGAACTCCCGTTGCTTAAATCCCATGCTGCTGCATGCGTGAACCAAAAAAATCATGCGTGATGATTATGCTGAAGCCATGGAACAATTGCTTGAAATCGTGCGGCGCGACCAAAATTTTCGCGATCACGCAGGCCGCCAAGATTTACCGGTTCTGTTCGCGCTTTTCGGAGAAAACGATCCTCGTGTAATGCGTTTTCGCGAACAATTATGTCTAGCGTTGGGCTAAAACCCGTCTAAACTAGCTAAACTGACAAGTTATTTTTCCGTCCATTTCGCTTATTTATCAGCCATTAAGGATATGCGGGCAGAAATAGCCGATGTTTGGCGCAGTGTTGGCATAAAACAGGCATACCTAAATAGATCAATATGGTCTATTTTTTATATTAAGGATGCATGAGATTAATTCGGGAGTTAGTCATGGCAATCAAAGCTATCAGCTATTTATTATTTATTATCGCAAGCCTATCGGCATTTGCCGGCAATCTTGAAGATGCCGACCAACGCTTATTCCAAGTGCAAATGACGCTGGCTGAAAAAGGCGATGCCCGCGCGCAATATTATCTGGGCGAAATGCACGAACAAGGACTCGGTACCAAACAAAATGTCGATGAGGCCTTTAAGTGGTATGCGAAAGCAGCCGAACGCGGCGACCCGATGGCCAAAAGAAAGCTGAGCATGCGTCCGGAAATCGAAGCCGACGTAAAGAAAGATCAAGCTGCTGAAGCTATTATCAAAGCTTCTATTGCGCCAGTTCAAAGATCGTCTCCGTCCATTGAAAAACGTCAAAAAGCTCCTGCCCCCCTCAAAAACATTAAGGCTCCCGCGCCTGTAGCCGTTCCGGCGGTGGTAGCGCAAGCCCCGGCTGAGGATGAGGAAGCAAAACGCCAGCAACAAATTTTAGCAGCAGCGGTGGCGCGCGAAAAACGGCGTGCAGCGGTGCGCGCGATGATCCTCGAACGTATGCGCAATCCCGTGGGCGCGCCTTTTGAATAAAATTTTTCCCTACGCGGTGGGCACGACGATATTTAAAAAAATGGGGATAAAAAAATTAAAACTAAAATTATACCGTGCCGCGTCGAAGCGCTGACTTAGCCTGAAGAATTTCTTCAACCAATTTGTCATCGATCCATAAAAATGCCACGCGGGTAAAAGCAGTAACCGTGTACATACGCGGCTTGAGAGATGAAACTGGATTTTGTGCTGTGGGAGTACCACCCTCGATAAATTTCACGCCGCCATCGGCAGCTATTAATTGCACACTGCCTTCGAGTAAATAAAGATTCATCGTATCCTTAGTCCCGCGCTCCAACAGTTGCGTACCGGGCGGAGCCTTATATATAAGGCATTTTTCCGCGAGCGCTTCGAGTTTTGAGTGATCTACATCGCGGAACTTGGCAAAGGCTTTAAATATCGTGGCAGTGGCCGGCTCAGGTTGCCCTATCAGCGACGCGGCAATATTTTTGATCAATGCATCATGACTCATGCCTGTGCCTGAAACCAGGTTTTTTCCATCGGTCTGTGAATCCAAAGTAACACGGCGATCGCTGCGCTTATCGGCGTGACCGTAAGAATCGCCAGCCTTGACTTCGGTGGTGATAGGAGTAGTCACGTTGCGTCGGACGTCTTCAATCAACGTAAACTCTGTCGATTTACGCATGCCCTTTTTCACGATCCCTTGGTATATTTTTTCTTTGAGAATCGTTATTTCTGAAGCAAATCGTCGCGCCACGGGAATGCCGGCCAGTATATTAATCACCTCGATGACGGATGTATCCCGGTCAACCGAGGTCACCGGTCGATCCAAGGAGGGTCCGTAATCATCCAAAGCCGTTCCGCGGTCGTACAGCACCGGACAATAAATCGGCATATTCGGCGTAGCGCTATCTTGATACTCAAGGAAAAGCTCCATGCCGCGATAAATACTTTTGGCGCGATTTTTCGTTTGGAAAGAAGTCAGATCTTCAGTCACCGTGCCGGTAACGGGGTAGAGTCGGCGAACAATATTTTTTTCCAGAAAAAGAGTTTCCGAGCCCCACGGTTTTTTCTCTTGCGAGCTGTAAATAAGCGCCAGTCGGAAATTTTCTTGATCAGGGTTTTTTTCGTATATTTTTAGATACTGCTGGAGATAAGCAGCAAATACTTCCGTTAACTTGGCGTCCACGACAAATTTTTTGTCCTGGTCGTAAAAACCCAGTTGGCCTTGGGAGGTCAGCACGTAAAACCCAACCACGCCCGGAAATGTTTTAATGACGCTCATGATATTTTCACTAAATCCCCTGTATATTCAATAAGCCCACTACTTAAGCTTAGGTAAAAGCAAGGAATATGCCAGGAAACGCGGCTTGAGCTCAGATCTATCACGTATTTCAGCAGCAAAGCTAACAAAACAGGCGGACTTTCGATTAGAAACACAGAAAGCGAAGGCATTTTAGCCTTAAGCTTGTCTTCGTATTAGCGCCAGTAGCTAAAGGAAGACTTTAGAGAATTTGGCAAGCTTCCTCAAAACTGAGGCGATTTCCCCGCGGAAAAAGTTTGCTGGCGTCGCCATAACCGATGGCGCAAATAAAGTTAGACTTAATTTTCCCATCAGGAAAAAATTCGGCGTCCAACTTTTTGGCGTCGAAACCCGACATGGGCCCACAATCCAAACCCAAACTTCTTGCCGCCAAAATAAAATAAGCGCCTTGCAAGGTGCTATTGCGAAAAGCAGTTTCATGAATTTTATCTGGTTTGCCCGCAAACCATGAACGCGCTTCCAAATTGTGTGGAAAAAGTTTAGGAAGCTTCTCATAAAATTCCATATCCATGCCGATAATCGCGACCACCGGCGCGGTCATCGACTTTTTAACATTGCCGTCATCAAGATATGGTTTAAGACGCGCCTTGGCTTTTTCACTACGTACGAAAATGATGCGCGCGGGTGTACAATTGGCACTGGTTGGTCCCCATTTCATTAACTCATATAGCTGATGCAACTGATCGTCGGAGACAGGCTTATCAATCCATGCATTATGACTGCGCGCGGAACGAAATAAGGTATTGAGTGCCTCATCGCTAAGAATTTTATTGCTCATCATCATCTCCATCTTTTAAATAAACTATTAAACCGCATTCAGATCTGCTCGATAAAAATCAAAGGAATACATGTCATTTATTCAACAAGCCATTCTGACTAAAAAGGCCGCCTTGGCCGACGCCATTAGCGAACCCATGGGAAGCATCAGTCGCGATTGCGCCGCCATCTGGCCGCAAGCCGACGCGCTCGACCGTATTCTACAGGATGCGATCAAAAATATTCCGCACTGTCATTTGCTGTACGCCTGGGATATCAATGGCATTGAAATTTCTTCCATGGTCCAAGCCGATAGCATCGATCCCAGCTGGCGCGGACGCGATTTATCGCAACGGCCTTATCTCAAAAACCACTTGCCCTTTAAAGGCGTGATGCTGTCTTCGGTATACATGAGCCAATATGTTCCCAAACAATGCATCACTGCTCTGCAAGCCGTCAGCAAAAATAATAACCTGCTTGGATTTATCGCCGCCGATTTCGCGGTAGCCGATTTATTGCAAGACGCGCACTTGACCGCTCCCGAAATGCACTGGCAGCAATTCCGCGGCGACCCGGCGGTGCGCGGCACGGTGTTTATGCAAGAGCGCACGCCCAGTTTGCTGGACACGCACATCGACAGTGCGCTCGATCTGATTTATCGACTCATGACACAGCATGGCGTGTTTCACAGCAAGATTCATTTCTCAAGCGGTCGTTGTTCGCTGTGGCTGTTCGACGATCCTTACAATTACCGTCTGCATGGCGTGGACGAGGTCATTAATCCGGATATTTGCCTTACCTACCCTGTATGCGCGTATCCTGCCAATGCAAAAATTACGCCGGAACAAATACATCATATTCTCGATGAATTTAAATCCTTGCGCTTCGCCGATGAAACACTTTACTTGCGATCGAGCTCGATCAATATTATCAACGGTCTGGTGGGCCTCACCTTTTCTTGCGATGGCTCGCATTACATGCCGGCGGATGAATTTTTGCAAAAGGATCTGTCATTTTGGCTGGGCACACTCAATACGCGCGCCGACGTGAAGCGCTCCAAATAATAATGGTTTTATTTTCAACTAACGTTGATGCCGTCTAGTTTCTGAATCCGCAAAAGACCGGCCAAGGTTTTCGCGTCCGTGATAACGCCGCTATGCGCCCATGCCAGCGCCTGGGCAAGCGGCATCCAATGAATTTCGATCAGCTCGTGCTCCTCCGGACGCGCCGCCACGCCGGTTAAATCACGCGCCAAAAATAGATGGACAATTTCGGTAAACACGCCCGGCGAACTGACAATTTTCCCTAAGCTTTGCCAGCGTGCCGCTTCCACGCCGGCCTCTTCCGCTAATTCGCGTTGCGCGGTTTTCAACGGAGGCTCGGTATTTTCGAGTTTACCCGCAGGCAATTCCCAGCACCATCCACCGGCGGCGTATCGATATTGCCGCAACATGCATACAAGATTATTCCCATCCAATGCCACCACGGCGGCTCCGCCCGGATGATGTACAATTTCCAATTCGGCTAGCGCGCCATTAGGCAAGGCTACTTTTTCAAGATACAAATCGATAATTTTTCCATGATAGATAAGCTTTTTATTTTCCGACACAATGGGCTCCTAGGTATTCACCCCATGGCATTCTAGCGGGAAAACTGATATTTCACTGCTACTTATCACCACTAAAAACGATTCAGGGAAATTGACGATCATGACATTCAATCCAAAAATATTAAAAATTAATCCAAGCATTTTTATTTTATGCACGCTCCTGGCCGCCTGCTCTGCGGTGCCCGAAACCGGCCGCTCTCAACTTCTTCTGGTTAATCCTGCCCAAGAAGCACAGATGGGCTCGCAAGAATTCGATAAACTTAAAAAATCAACGCCCATTTCCAAGGATCCGGCCGGCAACGCACAATTACAACGCGTAGGGCAACGCATCGCGGCAGTGGCGCCGATGGCGAACGCCCAGTGGGAATTTGTATTGTTCGATAAACCCGATGTGCCGAATGCATTTTGTCTTCCGGGCGGTAAGGTGGGTGTTTTCAGCGGCATACTCCCGATCACTAAGGACGATGCCGGTCTGGCCACGGTGATCGGCCATGAAGTCGCGCATGCCGTAGCACGACATGGCGCCGAACGCATGTCGCAAGACGCCTTATTTCAAATACTCGGAGAAGCAGCGCTGGGTCGTACATCCGAAACCAATCGCGCATTAATTCAGCAAGCTTACGGTCTCGGTGTGGCGCTGCCGCATTCGCGCGATCAAGAATTAGAGGCCGATCATTTAGGTTTACTATACATGGCGCGCGCCGGATACGATCCGCACGAGGCGGTGGCGTTTTGGAAACGCTTTTCCGAATACAATAAAACACACGGCGGCGGCAAACCGGTGGCGTTCCTCAGCACCCATCCGCTCGACGAAAAGCGCATTAGCCAACTTGAAGGTCTGCTTCCGCAAGCCGATACGGAATATAAAAAAACCGCAACCAAACCTTAATTCAAAATTCGCGCTTAACTGCCAACGGTTAAATCTTTCGCAAGAATGATGGCGTCTTCGCGTCCCTGGCGCGCGGGGTAATAGTTTTTGCGTAAGCCCACTTCGTCGAAACCGATTTTAGTGTATAGCTGGTAAGCCGCGGAATTGGAAGCGCGCACTTCAAGCAATGCCACGCGCGCTTTTTTAAGCTTGGCCATGTCGAGCAAAAAATACACCATGCCCTCGCCCAGTCCGCGCCGCTGATATTTTGGATGAATGCAGATATTTAAAATATGACATTCGCCCACGGCCACGGACATAATGCCGTGACCGACGATGCCTTGATCGCTTTCGTAAACGTAACATTGGCAACCGACGCGCAAACAATCGCGAAAAATCGGCAAGGTCCAAGGAAATTCGTATACTGTATTTTCGGTTTCCATTACCGCCGCCAAATCGAGCCCCGTCATTGGACGCAGAATAGGCTGCGGAGCCTTAACCACGGCGCTCATGCTTGCTCCATAATGCGTTTGGCCAAACACAAATCTTCCCAGACCTTGCGTTTATCGATGGGATTACGCAGTAAATATGCGGGATGATAAGTCACGATCAGCGGCGTGCCGTGATACGACAGTTTTTGACCGCGCAATTTTGCCAATGCCATTTCGGTCTTCAGCAAACTATGCGCGGCGTGGCGCCCGAGCGCGACGATCAGACGCGGTTGTATAAGCTCGATCTGGCGAATGAGATAAGGCTCGCACTGCGCTACTTCTTGCGGTTGCGGGTCGCGATTTCCCGGCGGGCGCGATTTCAACACATTGGCGATATAAACCTCTTCGCGTTTTAAACCGGCGGCGAACAACATGGCGTTCAGCAATTGACCGGCGCGTCCCACAAACGGTTCGCCGAGCCGGTCTTCATCGGCGCCCGGTGCTTCGCCGACGAACATCCAATGCGCTTGGCGATTGCCGACGCCGAAAACGGTTTGGGTGCGCGTTGCATGCAGCGGGCATTTGGTGCAAACACGCACCGTCGCTTCCAGATCGGCCCAATCCATGGCGCCGACATTCGTGGGAGTTTTCTCGGTAATTCCCGATTTAACCGGAATGGGATTTGTTGAAATACCATCGGACACAGCGCTCACTGCTATAGGCGGCGAAGCGTCCGCCTGGCGCAATTCCCAACGCGTTACACCTAGAGCGTCAAGGTAGCGTTGGCGCTGAACTTCTTGCGTGCTCATAGGCTTAGCATACGGAAGCTAGGCGAAAAAACAAGCGCGTGTCATTCATTCACCGCGGTGATGGCCAATATCCGTTGACGCCCGCGTTCGGCTAGCCATATCGTGCCGTCGCTACCGAAAGCGATGCCTTGCGGCGAGCGCAATCCTGACAACACCGTTTCCAATGTTCCATCCTTCAGGCGCAACAATCTGCCGTCGTTTACGTCTTCGCTGATCCATAGCGCGCCATCTGGCGCCAGCTCGACTTGATCCGGCTCATCCAAATCATCGACGATCACATTTATCTCGCCATCCTTATACGCCAACACACGTCCGGTCGCCGTCTCGGCGAAAATGATTTGGCCTTTCGTATCCACCGTCACGCCTTCCGGCCGGTTCAAACCGCCCAATATCACTTCCACCGGTTCGCCGCCGTCATGAAGCACGCGCACTAAACGTCCATTGACATTGTCTTCAGCCACGACGAAATTGCCATCGGCAAGCATGTCGATGCCTTCCGGATGACGCAGCGTGGCCAAAATTTTTTGCGTTTTGGTGGTGAGATTGAATTCTAAAACACGTCCATCGTTTGTTTCTTCGGTAATGTATAAAAATTTTCCGCGCATTAAAAGTCCGTCCGCTCTATCTAAATCGGCGAGCACGGTTTTTATTTGACCGCGATGGATGCGTATGACCTTGCCGGCTGCTTGCGCCAACTCTTGCGTGGCATACAACGATCCGTCGGGCGCCGCTACGATGTTGTCTATGCCGGGAAGATTTTTAAAGGCTATGCGATATTTCCAGCCGGGTTCCGCGGCCACTGGGGGTTGATTCGCGGCTTTTTTTCCTGCCGCCATAACCTGAAATCCCGGCATGCATGCCCAACAAATGCAAAAAAATAATCCGGGAAAAATTAAGCGACTGCCTTTCTTATGCATTCACGATTCCTAGATTTAGCTTCGATTTAGCGTGATGAGCCTCGTTGTTCGCGCGCATTTATCGCCGAACAACGAGGACTATCGAATTTCCCAACGTTATATCTGTTGTCCCGCTTGCGGATGCGTACGCTCCGCCGGCACGATAAGTTTATTTAAGGCATTCAGATACGCCTTGGCGGAAGCGATGACAATATCGGTATCCGCACCGTGACCGTTGACAATACGTCCGCCCAGTTCCAAACGCACCGTCACCTCTCCCTGCGAATCGGTGCCGCTGGTAATATTGTTAACCGAGTACAGCAACAACTGGCCGCGGCTGCCGACGATACTGTCGATCGCTTTGAAAGCCGCGTCCACCGGTCCGCCGCCGGCCGCGCCGGTTTTCTTTTCCGCGCCATTCACGGTAAGCGTGACATCGGCGAACGGCGTTTCCCCGGTTTGCGAGCAAACTTTAAGCGACACCAAACGATAGTGTTCGTTCTCCTGCTCCATGTCGGCTTCCGTTACCAGAGCCTGCAAATCCTCATCGAAGATTTCGTGTTTCTTATCCGCGAGATCTTTGAAACGTTCGAACGTGGCGTTCAATTCTTGTTCGGTTTTGAAATCGATGCCCAATTCCTTAAGCCGGCTTTTAAGCGCATTGCGACCGGAATGTTTGCCGAGCACCATGCGGTTCGCCGACCAACCCACGTCTTCGGCGCGCATGATTTCGTAAGTCTCGCGCTTTTTAATCACACCGTCTTGATGAATGCCGGATTCGTGTGCAAACGCATTGGCGCCGACGATGGCTTTATTCGGCTGCACCGGAAAGCCGGTGATATTCGAAATCAAACGCGAGGCCGGAACAATCTGCGTCGTGTCGATGCGCGTGTCGCAACTAAAAAGATCGCGCCGCGTGCGCACCGCCATAACGACTTCTTCCAACGCGGCGTTGCCGGCGCGTTCACCCAAACCGTTAATCGTGCACTCCACTTGGCGCGCGCCGTTTAACACCGCTGAAAGCGAGTTGGCGACCGCAAGGCCCAAATCGTTATGGCAATGAACCGAGAATATCGCTTTATCCGAATTCGGCACGCGTTCGCGCAAAGTTTTAATAAGCCCGCCGAACTGATGCGGCAGGTTATAGCCGACGGTGTCAGGAATATTGACCGTGCCGGCGCCGGCTTTGATCACGGCTTCTAATACGCGGCAAAGAAAATCGATTTCCGAACGGCCGGCGTCTTCCGGAGAAAATTCCACGTCGTCGGTATAATTACGCGCGCGCTTGACCATGGCCACCGCGCGCTCCA
>JACQBD010000089.1 GCA_016194665.1 Gammaproteobacteria bacterium | reverse complement strand
GCGAGCGAATCGCGCTATGGCTAACGCGATAGCGCGCGACAAAATGGCCATCGTCCGCCGACAGCCAATGCACATAACCTTCAAAATCGCCCACCGCCACCAAACCATTCACATAACGCGGTGCATTCAACTTGCGTGCGCGCAATTGTTCCTGACGCCACACACTGGCGCCGGTTTGTTGATCGAAGGCCATGACCACGCCGTGATCGTTGGTCAGATAAATATTACGCGTATCCGCGTCCATCCCGGAAAACGTGGAAACGTCGCGCGACCACAAAATGCGCCCGGTCTGAACATCGACGGCGATAATTTTTCCCTGATAGCTGGCGGCATACAGCACATGCTCCACGATCAGCGGCGAGGCATCGACGTCGACCAAGCGCTCGATTTCGCTGCGCCCGTGCGGTTGCGCCACCGGCATTTCCCACAATAATTTGCCGTCGCGGATTTGCACCGCGGCGATTTTACCGCTGGCGAAACCGGTCACGGCCACGCCGCGATCGATGATCGGCGCGGCGGTGCCATATAAACTCAGCGCCGGTTCGGAGCGTTCGTACAACCATAATCTTTTGCCATCCGCAGTCGCCAGGCCGGCGAGCTTGCCATCCACGGTTTGCACCACGACCACGCCCGCTTGAATCGCGGCCGGCGCCAGCGCTTCGCTGGACAAATGACTAATCCAAAGTTGATTGCCGTTTTTACTGTCGAGCGCCACGACTTCGCCTTTTTTCGATACCACCGCGACCACACCCTCGCCCGCGGCGGTGGCGCCGGTGATCGGCCGTTTTACATTGACGCGCCACAATTTACGTCCGCTGTCCGCGGCATAAGCACTGACGTGGCCTTTGGGGTCGGCGGTGTAAATCACGTTGCCGTCTAAACGCGGCGCCAACACCACGGCGCGTTTCACCGCGCTCACGCCAATGTCGGCGCTCCAAACTTTGGTCACCTTTTTCTCGGCGGAAAAATTCTCGAGCTTGGCGGGTTCTTCGCGCACAATTTTGCTGCCGCCACAACCGGCCAGCGGTAAAATGATTCCCAACAACATTAGTACTCCGCCAAATAATTTTTTTCGGATACTCTCCATGGGGCACCCTCTCCCATCGGGAGAGGGTGGGGGTGAGGGGGATCGTAAAATTTCCCATAAACTCCCCCTCATCCTAGCCTTCTCCCGGAGGGAGAAGGAATTCTTAGTTTCGCGTCGCACCAGAGAACATCCGGAAAAACTTATTTGACGAAGTCGCGCCTGTCTCATGATGTTTTCTCAGGCCCCAAGTCATCCAACTTCATGTTCAGCACTGGAATATAAGGCGAAGCTGTTGGCAAATTCTTCAGCGCATCGCGATACGCGCTGCGCGCTTCGTTGGGCTTGCCTTGGGCGAGATAAATGTCGCCCTTGGCTTCGGCGTATTCGGCTTCAAAACCGGCTTGGTCGGTGACATTCAAGAGCGCGAGCGCTTTATCTTTGTCGCCTTTGTCCATGTAAATCCGCGCCAACCGCAAACGCGCCGCGTGAACAGTGGCGCCGTCTTTCGCATGATCGATCACCCACTGTAAATGTTTGGTGGCGGCGGCGACATCGCTGACGATGTAATCCAAGCGCGCCAGCAACAAACCGGCCATGCCGGCATAAGGCGTGGAAGAATAATCGTTGACCAGGGATTCGCCGGTTTTGCGTATGGCCTCGACATTCTGCGCGCGAAATTCTTTTAGCAATTGTTCGTAAAGCACCGAGGCCGATTGCAAGCGCTCTTCTTTATGTTGGCTCCAATAACGAAACCCAACGAGAATGGCGACGCCTAATATCACGCCAAAAATAGTGGCGTTACCGTAGTTCTTCCACCAGCTTTTAAGAGTTTCCAGGTCTTCTTGTTCGTTGCTCAAGATCGATTCCCCATTGCAAATTTCAGTTTCAATAAATCGGTCAACGCCGTTTGCGCCACGGACTGTTGCGTATCGCCGGCGCGTAAATCTTTAATCGTGATCGAGGCGTTATTCATTTCCGCTTCGCCCAACAGCAGGGCCAGACGCGCGCCGCTTTTGTCGGCGCGCTTGAGCTGCGTCTTAAGACTGCCGCCACCGTTATTGCATTCGATCCGCAGACCGGCATCGCGCAGTTGTTCTGCCAATACCAAGCCGTGCTTTTCAGCCGGCGCGCCCAACATCGCCAGATAAACTTGCGGCTTCGCTGCCTGGTATGCATCGCCACGCTGCAACAACAATTCCACCAGCCGTTCCATGCCCATGGCAAAACCCGCGGCGAAAGTCGGTTTACCGCCCAATTGTTCGACCAAACCGTCGTAACGTCCGCCGGCGCACACCGCTGCCTGCGCGCCGAGCTTAGCGGTGGTCCATTCGAACACAGTCCGGGTGTAATAGTCGAGCCCGCGCACCAGCCGTGGGTTGATTGCAAATTCAACACCGGCGGCTTGTAAATATTCCTGCAAGCGCTCGAAGTGAGCGCGCGAGGCTTCATCCAAATGATCTAATAGACTGGGCGCGGCGGCAACGAGTTCCTGCATCGCGGGGTTCTTACTATCCAAAATACGCAAGGGATTTTTATCCAGACGACGCAAGCTGTCTTCGTCTAAACGATCGCGTCGTGCATCAAAATATCCCAACAGCACGCGTCGATAAGTAGCGCGGCATTCCTGCGTGCCCAAGGAATTAAGCTCAAGCTTGATATCCGTCAGACCCAAAGCGCGCCACAAACGCGCGCACATCAATAAAAGTTCTGCATCCAGATCCGGACTTTCGATGCCGAAAGTTTCAACACCGATTTGGTGAAATTGACGATAGCGGCCTTT
Organism: Gammaproteobacteria bacterium; assembly: GCA_016194665.1. Lineage (GTDB taxonomy): Bacteria > Pseudomonadota > Gammaproteobacteria > Acidiferrobacterales > Sulfurifustaceae > Sulfuricaulis. Next base: position 5,103 of record JACQBD010000089.1, on the reverse strand, counting down.
TTGCGGACGCTCGTGGCGGAACATGGGGCCGGCATACCACAAACGTTGAATCTGATTATGCAAAAAACCATTCTCTATTCCAGCACGCACGCAACCGGCGGTGCCTTCGGGACGCAGGGTTAAATGTTCGCCGCTGCGATCCTCGAAGCTGTACATTTCTTTTTCGACGATATCGGTGGTGTCGCCGACGGCGCGCGCGAACAACTCGGATTTTTCCACGACCGGTAAACGGATTTCGCGGTAGCCGTAGGCCTGCAACACCTCGCGTGCCGCGATCTCGATTTGCTGCCAACGCTCTACCACGTCCGGCAGCAAGTCATTCATGCCGCGAACGGCCTGTATGGCCTTGCTCAATGAAATGCCCTCAGCCGGTTTGCTTGATGGGAAAAATTTTCTTGCCGAGCGTTGCCGCGTCCGTTGATTGACGACGCTGCAACTCGGCGCGAATCATGCGTTCGATTTCATCCACCAGTTCCGCGTTATCGACTTTATGATCGGGTTTGCCGTTCAGATAAAGCAAGCTGGGGTTGCCGCCGGCCAAGCCGATGTGCGCCGCTTTCGCCTCGCCCGGGCCGTTTACGCAACAACCGATCACTGCCACGTCCATCGGCTCCTTAATATCTTCGAGACGCTGTTCCAGTGCATTCACCGTAGCGATGACATTGAATTCCTGGCGCGAACAAGACGGACAAGCAATGAGATTAATTCCCTTGCTGCGAATATGCAGCGACTTCAAGATGTCGAAGCCTACGCGTATTTCTTCCACGGGATCGGCGGCCAGCGAAATACGAATGGTGTCGCCGATACCTTCGGCGAGCAACATGCCTAAACCCACGGCCGACTTAACCGCGCCAGAACGGAAACTGCCGGCCTCGGTAATGCCCAAGTGCAACGGCTGTTCGATTTGCGTCGCCAGTTTTCGATACGCGGCGACGGCCATGTACACATCCGACGCTTTGACGCTGACTTTAAAATCTTGGAAATTCAATTTGTCGAGAATCTCAACGTGGCGCAAAGCCGATTCGACCAAGGCGTCGGGCGACGGCTCGCGGTATTTTTTCTGTAAATCTTTTTCCAGCGAACCGGCGTTGACGCCGATGCGAATCGAGATACCACGGTCGCGCGCGGCATCGACCACGGCGCGCACCCGATCTTCGCGACCGATATTGCCGGGATTGATACGCAGACAATCCGCGCCCAGCTCGGCCACGCGCAGCGCGATTTTATAATCGAAGTGAATATCGGTGACCAAGGGTATTGCTACTTGTTGTTTGATTTTTCCAAACGCTTCCGCAGCCTCGAGCGTGGGAATCGACACGCGCACGATATCCGCGCCGGCATTTTCCAGCGCCTTGATTTGCGCCACGGTTGCGGCCACGTCGGTGGTTTCGGTGTTGGTCATACTCTGCACGCTGATCGGCGCATCGCCGCCGACGGCGACGGCACCGACCATGATGCGCCGGCTTTTGCGGCGTTGAATATGATTTTCGCAAAACATTAATTATTCTCCGGCGCCGCTTCGCCGAGCGTGAAGCGCGCTACTTGTCCGCGTTTGTGCTGGCTGACGTCGTAATTTTTCCCGTTAAATTCCACCTGCACGCCGTCGGCGTTGCCGAGGAAAACGCTGAACGGTCCGGCGCCTTCGATGGCGACACTGCGCCCCGCGGGAATATTTTCGTACAGCAATTTATTATCGTGGCCGTCGCGCACGTCAGCCCACGATTCTTGTTTAGCTTGCAACACCAAACGTTGACGCGCAACGCCGGGAGGAACATCGCCCGTGCGCCGCGTACGTAAGATGGCGCGATCGGTATTGGTCGTGGCCGCAGGGCCGGTGACTTTGGCGGGTTCGGTGGGTGAAACGTTTAAGATCATCCCCGATACCGTGACTTCTTGATTATTGTTTTGTTTAGACGACGCGGCTGTGTTCGCCGATGGCGGCGGTTCAGACGCCGTAGGCACAGTGGAATTAGGCGCATTATTGCCATGCGGCGCCGGTAAATTCTCAGTTGAATTGGTCGAATCGAGCGGCATTTTATTAGCAACCGCGGATGAAGTATGCGTCGCTTGCGGGGTTTCACCTTCACCGCGCCACCATAAAAATACCAAACTTAGCACGATCGCGGCGACGGCTAAGGTGGCGATTTTGGCAAAACGATCGCTGACGGCGAGCGGCGGCATGGGCGCGGGCGCGGATGCTGCCGGCGCGGGCGCTGGCGCCTGCTTCGGAGGAGCAATCAACGCATTGTAAGATTCGATAATTTTTTCCGGCGCCAGCCCCAACAACTGCGCATAACTGCGCAGATAACCGCGCACATAAGTAGGGCCGGGTAATTTTTTGTAGTCGCCCTGCTCCAAGGCAACAATATGTTTGACCGACAAATGCAAAATTTGCGCGACGTCTTCCGGAGCCAAATGCAAATCTTGTCGTGCCCGCTGCAATTGCGGCCCCGGTCCGCCTGACGGCGTCGCAGCCTGAGGAGTTGTCGGATTCGCGTTATCCATAACCTATTTCTTTTTTAATCCAGTCTTGGTCGCTACTTGGCCCGCTTCGGGCGAGTCGGGAAATTTATTGCGCAAACGCAGAGCATAACTGGCTTCGGCATTTTTGTTTTTCAGCGCGCGCTCGGTTTTAACCGCCAACAACAAGCTTTCGGGTGAATCCGGCCCCACTTGAAAATAGCGTTCGATGAACGCGCGTGCCGACAAGCTCTGGCCGGCGTCGAAACTCAACTTAGCCATTTGATAAAGCGCGCCGGGAAGCCTGGGGTTTATGCGCAAGGCTTCGCGCAAATAATTTTCCGCCGCTTTCGGCGCCGGTTTTTTCATCAAACAAACACCGGCGTTGAGATAAACCTCGGCAGCATAGGGATACAGCTGATCCTTCACCGCGATATCGAAATGCTGCACGCCTTCATCGAGCTTGCCTTGCTCGCAAAGAAACGCACCGTAGTTATGGTGCGCCGACGAATTTTTCGGATCGCTGCTGAGCGAGCGGCGAAACAACCGTTCCGTTTGCTCGAAGTTTTTAAGCCGCCATTGTAAAACCGCCATGATGTTATTGGCCTGGGAATTATCCGGCGATTCCGCCAAGGCTTTTTCCAATTCTTCCTTGGCCACGTCCAATTGCCCGCGTTGCAGATAATTCGCGCCCAACATAACGTGGGTTTCGGCGCGCTTATTTTTTTTATCCAGTGCTTCCTGACGTTCCGCGGACGAGGCGCAGCCTAGCAGCGACGCTAAAAGCAACAGCGCCATTATTTTAAAAAAATTCGAAATCGTCATGCTTAACCCGTCTTAAGCGCTAAACGTTGGCTGCGGCGGGTGCGATCCTGTACTTGCCCGGCGAGCTGGCCGCAAGCGGCGTCAATATCGTCGCCGCGGGTTTTGCGCGTGATCGTCGTCAGGCCGGCTTCGATTAACACGTCGCGGAAGCGATCGATCGCTTCTTTGGAAGAACGCTGATAATGCGTTTGCGGAAAAGAATTAAACGGAATGAGATTGACCTTGGCCGGTACGTCCGCGAGCAACTGCACCAATTCTTGCGCCTGCTCGACACTGTCGTTAACGCCGGCCAGCATCACGTATTCGAAGGTGACGCGGCTGCGTGGCGAATCCGCGCAATAGCGGCGGCAGGCTTCGAGCAATTCATGGATTGGATATTTTTTATTTAACGGCACCAGCTCGCTGCGTAAAGTATCGTTCGGGGCGTGCAAGGACACCGCCAGACTGACCGGGCATTCGGTGTGCAAACGATCCATCATCGGCACGATGCCAGCGGTGGACAGCGTGACCCGGCGGCGCGACAAACCGTAGGCGAAATCATCCAGCATGATACGGATCGCCGGCAGCACGTTATCGAAATTAAGCAATGGCTCGCCCATGCCCATCAACACGACGTTGGTAATAATCCGTTCGCCTTTGGGGTCGCGCCCCAAAGCGCGATTCGCGACCAGCAGTTGCGAAATGATTTCGGCTACCGTCAAACTGCGGTTGAAGCCTTGGTGGCCGGTGGAACAAAACGAGCAATTGAGCGTGCAACCGGCTTGCGAGGATACGCACAGCGTGCCGCGGTCTTCTTCGGGAATGAACACCGCCTCGATGGCGTTGCCGTCGTCCAAGCGCAGCAACCATTTGCGCGTGCCATCGGCTGCCACCTGATCTTGCATAATTTCCGGCGTGCGAATTTCGGCGATGCCCTTTAAACGCGTGCGCAGCTCTTTGCCGAGATTGGTCATGGCGTCGAAGTTATCCACAGCGTACTGGTGGATCCACTGAATAACTTGCGTGGCGCGGAACGGTTTTTCGCCGTGCGCCAGGAAAAATTCCTGCATCGCTAGGCGATCCAGGTTAAGTAAATTCGTTTTAGCTTCGATGCTGCTCACAGGAATGTTTAACCTATATCTATGGTATCGGTGATGGCCTTGTGCGGCTGTTAAAATTCATCTGCAAATTATGCGGCAAGCTCAGGAAAAGCCAGATATTTGCGCCTATTTCAGAGGTATAGTGTAGCGGCTGAGCTAAGGTCAGACAATCAAACCAGCTGAATTAACACATCGGCCTACGCTTATTTAACCGTCGTGTTCATCCATCCAGGCCATCTGAATGGCCTCGAGTATCTTCTCCCCGGAACGTTCCGGCGCATCATCAAAATCCGGCAACTTCAGCACCCACTGGTGCAAATCGGTAAACCGCACGGATATCGGGTTCACGTCGGGAAATTGTTCGCTGAGCGCGATGGCAATTTCACGGGTATCGGTCCACTTCAAGCCCATAGCGGCTCCTTCAATGCTTGATCTCGGAAACCAGGTTAATCGTGTATTTCGGTATTTCAATGACCAAATCCTTGTCTTGGACCTTGGCCTGACAGCTTAAGCGCGACTCGGATTCCAGCCCCCAGGCCTTGTCCAACAAGTCCTCTTCCTTCTCTTCCGCCGGCGGCAGGCTGTTAAAACCTTCGCGCACCACCACGTGGCAAGTAGTGCAAGCGCAAGCTTTCTCGCAAGCGTGTTCGATCGGAATGCCGGCATTGAGGGCGGCGTCGCAAATGCTGATGCCCGGTTCGACTTCGATGGTTTTGCCCTGCGGGCAAATTTGCGGGTG
>JACQBD010000072.1 GCA_016194665.1 Gammaproteobacteria bacterium | reverse complement strand
GTAATTTCGTCGAGAAATAAAATGCCATCGGCGCCGTGACGCGTGGCGTCCGGCAACATCGACGGAATCGCCCATTCGACGACGTCGCCGACGCGAAACGGAATGCCGCGCAGATCGGTCGGCTCCATTTGCGAAAGCCGGATATCGATCACCGGCACCGCGTGTTTGCGCGCCACTTGCGCCACCATTTGCGATTTGCCGACGCCGGGCGGACCCCAGAGCATGACCGGTGTATGATGGCCCTCGCGGGTACTGAGAAATTCACGTTCAAGAACGGCGAGGATAAGCGTTGGGCGCATGCATGCTCCGATGGTTAAACTTTGATGAAACCCTGAGGGCTAGTATAATTTTGCTGCTGTTCAGCGTCCATGCGAATGATTGAGCCACTAATCAAGCTGCGTTTGCGGTCGGAAGCGTTAATTCGATGAAAAATTTCCGCTGGGCGCAGCACGCGATTTGCTCTGATCTCACGGCTGCGAATGCCTAAATCCCCGTCAAAAGCTTCCGCTAATGCCCCAGCACGTTCGCCGCTGCGGCAGCTGCGTGACCGCGTGCGGCATGTGGTATTGGGCCCGGCGCGCGATCCGATGGCGCCGGAAACGCATCGGCATATCACGCTGATCGCTTTGCTGGCGTGGGTGGGTTTAGGCGCGGATGGTTTGTCGTCGTCGGCCTACGGTCCAGAGCAAGCTTTCCGCGCGTTGGGTACGCATACCGAGTTAGCTTTGTTTTTGGCCATCGCCACCGCCATGACGGTGTTTGTCATCGCGGTGTCCTACAACCAGGTCATCGAACTTTTCCCCACCGGCGGCGGCGGTTACAAAGTTGCAACGCGTTTGCTCGGCAAACGCGCCGGATTAATTTCCGGCAGCGCCTTGGTGGTGGATTACGTACTCACCATCGCCATCTCGATCGCCGCCGGCGCCGATGCGCTATTTAGTTTTTTGCCGCCTACGTGGAGCGTGCTCAAGCCGGAAGCTTCGGCCTTGGCGTTATTGACGCTGGTGGTGCTTAACCTGCGCGGCATCAAGGAGTCGATTAAATTTTTGCTGCCGATTTTTATCGGTTTCATTTTAACCCACGCGTTTTTTATTATTTACGGCATCGCGCGCCATGCCGATCAAATCGGCGGCTTGTTTCCGCAAAGCATTGCCGAGGCCAGCTCGCTTTCCAGCGAGATGGGAATTTTATTTACCATCGCGCTTTTTATCCGCGCATACGGCATGGGCGGCGGCACTTATACCGGCATCGAAGCGGTATCGAACAGCGTTAACTACCTGAAAGAACCGCGCGTGCGTACCGGTAAGTGGACCATGTTCTATATGGCGGCTTCGCTGTCCTTCACCGCCGGCGGCATTATTCTTTTGTACTTGCTGTGGGACGTGGCGCCGATCGATGGCCAGACTTTGAATGCCGTGGCCTTTGGCGCGGTGCTCGCGGATTGGCCGGCGTGGGGCGATTGGCCGATCGGTCAAACCTTGTTGGTGATCACGCTAATTTTCGAAGCCGGACTTTTGTTTGTGGCCGCGAACACCGGTTTTCTAGGCGGCCCCGCGACCTTGGCGAACATGGCGGTAGACCATTGGGTGCCGCATCGCTTCGCGCAACTTTCCGACCGCTTGGTCACTAAGAATGGAATTTTGTTAATGGGCGGCGCCGCGTTCGCGGTGTTGTGGATGAGCAGCGGCAAAGTGGATTTGCTGGTGGTGTTATACAGCATCAACGTGTTCCTGACGTTTTCCTTAACGTTACTGGGCCTGTGCGTTTATTGGTGGCGTTACCATAAAAGTTTGCGCGGATGGTTGCCGCGTTTTGTTTTATCGCTGTGGGGCTTGATCGCGACCTCCGGCATTCTGCTGGTGTTGCTAGTGGAAAAATTTGACGAAGGCGGTTTGATCGCGGCAGCGGTGACCGGCTCAGTGATTGGCCTATGCGTGTTGGTGCGCAATCATTACCGCAAAGTACGCCGGCATTTAATCGATTTGGATAAAATTCTCACCAAGCTCCCGGTCGCGGCCGGCACCAAACAACCTCCGCCCATTAAAGAAGGCCAACCGGCGGCGGTATTTTTTGTGTCCAGTTATCGCGGCGTGGGAATTCATACTTTGCTGAATACGCAACGTTTGTTTCCCGGGCGGTTTAATAATTTTGTATTTTTAAGCGTGGGCGAAGTCGACACCACGCGCATGAAAGGCGATCAAACGATTAACGATCTTAAACATCGGGTCGACGATCACTTACACAAGTACGTCGATTTTTGCCACGAACATGGCATGGCCGCTGTCGGCTATTCCGCTTACGGCACCGATCCGGTCGATGCCGCGGTTAAATTAGCCGATGAAGTCTTGCAACATTTTCCAGGCAGTGTATTTTTTGCCGGGACACTCGTGTTTCGCGAGGAAAACTGGTTGACGCGCTTGCTGCATAATCACACAGCGTTGGCGATTCAGCGTCAATTGCATCTTAAAGGCATGCCGCTTGTGATTATGCCGATGCAGGTCAATACTTAAAGAATAAATTGAGTCATTAATAAAGAGAGGATAATCATGCCAGATATCATGAAATTCATTGTCGACGGCGGACCCACGGACAAAGACCCAGCGGGAAACATGCTGAGCTTGGACGACTGGTCGGAAGATATCGCCCGCAAACTCGCCTTGGAGCTAGGCATCGAACTCAAAGCAGAACATTGGGAAGTGGTTAATTTTTTGCGCGACTATTACCGTTTGCACGGCGCCGCGACGCATGCGCGGCCGGTGCTGCAGGCGCTCGAAGAAAGATTCGCCAAGAAGGGCGGACGCAAATATCTTTACACTATTTTTCCGGGCGGCGCCGTCACCCAAGCGAGCAAGATCGCTGGCATACCCGTGCCCGCTGACAGCGTAGATCGTTCCTTTGGTACGGCGTTGTGAAAGCGAGGAATTTTATATTAAATATTTTTTGAATTTTAGAATCCCAATGTATCTGCCAATCGTCGATTCTAATATTTTGTTGGGCTTCATTTCATTCAGCCCAATCTACATTTAAAACCCTTGCGCATTCTCATGTAGGTTGGGGTGAGCAAAGCGAACCCCAACGCAATCTTATAGCGCGCGTCCATTAGCTGCCGACCACTTTTAATTCCTCTTCTTCCTCTTCCTGCAATTGCAGCGCCCACATCTGCGCATAAGTGCCGCGTCGCATGAGCAATTCGGCATGCGTGCCGCGCTCGATAATGCGGCCATGATCCATGACCAGAATCTGATCCGCATCCATCACCGTCGATAGCCGATGGGCAATGACCAACGTGGTGTGATTGGTGGCGATTTCCTGTAATTCCGCCTGAATCGCTTTTTCAGTTTTGGAGTCCAGCGCGGACGTGGCTTCGTCGAACACCAGGATCGGCGGATTTTTTAGCAAAGTGCGCGCGATCGCGACGCGTTGTTTTTCACCGCCCGAAAGTTTAAGGCCGCGTTCGCCGACGATCGTGTTGTATTTGTCCGGCAGCGTTTCGACAAATTGATCGATATGCGCGGCGCGCGCGGCCTCGATAATCTCGGCGCGCGTGGCGTTGGGTTGCCCATAGGCGATGTTGTAGTAGATAGTGTCGTTAAACAGCACAGTGTCCTGCGGCACGATACCAATCGCGCGTCGCAGGCTTTTTTGTGTTACATCGCGAATGTCTTGGTTGTCGATCAAGATGCGTCCTTGTGTAACATCGTAAAATCGGAAAATGAGCCGCGACAAGGTCGATTTACCGGCGCCGCTGGCGCCGACCACGGCCACCTTATGTCCCGCGGGAACCTCGAAGCTGACGTCATTTAAAATTTGGCGGCGGTCGTCGTAACCGAAGCTCACGTGCTCGAAGCGCAGCGCGCCGCCGTTTACTTTTAATTCCTGGGCTTCGGGCTTGTCGCTGACCTCGGCGTTTTGCCCCAGCAGTCCGAACATGCGCTCCATGTCCGCCAGCGAATGGCGGATTTCACGATAGACGAATCCCAAAAAATGTAACGGCATATAAAGTTGAATAAGAAAGGCATTGACCAACACCAGATCGCCGATGGTCATGGTTTTGTTCACCACGCCCTGACCGGCCATGAGCATGAGCACCGTAACTCCGGCGGCGATCACCGCGCCTTGGCCGATGTTTAGTGCTGACAAGGAAGTTTGATTGTGCACTGCGGCCTTTTCCCAGGATTGCAAAGTCTCGTCGTAACGCTGCGCTTCGAAACCTTCGTTGTTGAAGTACTTGACGGTTTCATAGTTAATCAGGCTATCGATGGCGCGCGTGTTAGCTTTGGAATCCATTTCATTCATGTTGCGCCGAAAGATCATGCGCCATTCGGTTACGAACAAAGTGAAGATCACGTATATCACCAGGGTGACGAGAGTGACAATGCAAAACCACGGATCGTATTTGACCAGCAGAATCACTGTGACAAAGGCGATTTCCAAAATCGTGGGAAGAATATTGAACAACATGAAATTGAGCAAAAAACGGATGCCGGCGGTGCCGCGCTCGATATCGCGCGACATGCCGCCGGTTTGACGCTCCAAATGAAAGCGCAGCGAAAGATTGTGCAAGTGCTCGAACACGCGCAAGGCCACGCGCCGAATCGAGCGTTGCGTGACTTTGGCAAACACCATGTCGCGCAATTCGCCGAAGGTCGAATTGGCCAGGCGCAGCAAGCCGTAAGCCACGAGCAAAAATATCGGCAGCGCCAGCATTGCCTGCGCCGGATTCAAAGCGTCGACGACGTCCTTAAGCACCAGCGGCACGGAAACGTTGGCGACCTTGGCGAGCGTCAGAAAAACCAAAGCCAAGATGACGCGCCCACGGAATTCCCACAGATAAGGCAATAAGGATTTGATGGTTCCCCAATCGTTTTGGCGCGCCGGGGGTTTACCGTAATGTCGCAACTTCATGGAATAATTTTAGTATCGGGAATGTCGTTAGAGAGAGTGATTCTACCCGATTTGGCGTCTAAGATTTAATCCAATGTGGGCGCAAATTGGTATTCACCGAGGATGGTGAGGGCTATATTAATCTATCAAGCGGCATAGAGACGGAGACATAAGCATGAATGTGGCAAGAAAGCGCCGCGGGCTCAGCGGAATCGGGGCATTTTTTATCCTATTGTTTGCAGTGCCGGTCATGGCGGAGAAGGCCGAGCTGCTGGGCACCGGCCACTTCGAAATTCCCGCTTGGTTCAAGCGGTCATTTTTGGATTTGCCGGAAGACGTGGCGGAAGCCAATAAAAATGGTAAACGCTTATTACTTTATTTTGGCCAGGAAGGCTGCCCGTATTGCGCGCAGTTATTTAACAACAATTTCAGTCAAGCGCATATTGTCGAGTACACTCGCAAACATTTCGATGCCATCGAGTTCAATATTTGGGGCGATCGCGAGGTCACGGATTTTTCCGGCAACAAAATGCCGGAAAAAGAATTCGCCGCTAAACTCAAAGTCCAGTTCACGCCCACGTTGATATTCTTGAATGAGAAAGGCGATGTGGCATTGCGCATCAACGGCTATTATCCGCCGCACCAATTTTTAGCCGCTTTACATTACGTTGCCGAAAAACAAGAAAACCGCGGCAGCTTCCGCGATTATCTGGCGAAATCATTACCGCCTCCGGCTAAAGGCAAATTACGCACCGAAAAGTTTTTCGCCAAACCGCCGTACGATCTAAGCCAGAGCCCTGGCGGCAAACCCATTGCAGTCTTCTTCGAGCAAAAAGACTGTGCTGGCTGCGATCGGATGCACGATGAAATGCTAAATCATCCGGCCATGCGGCAAGAGCTGAAACGTTTTCATGTGATTCAGCTGGATCGTTGGGATAACACGCCTGTGATTACGCCGAGCGGCGCTAAAACTACCGCGCGTAATTGGGCCAATGAGCTCGGTATTGTCTATGTGCCGACCGCGGTTTTATATGACGCCGGCAAAGAAGTCATCCGTATCGATTCTTTTATAAAAGGTTTCCACGTGCAGTCGGTGCTCGACTACGTCGCTTCCGGCGCCTATCGCGAGCAACCGAACCTACAACGTTTCATTCGCGAACGCGCCGATGGTATTCGCGAGCAAGGCACGACGGTGGATATTTGGAAGTAACGCCAAGTAGAGCTAAGACCAATCAATTTTTCGAATCAAACCATCCGTTATCCATTGCTTCAAAAAACCCGCCGCATGCGGCGCCACGTTTTGTGCGTCGATCCATTCGCATAGGCCCTCGCATAATTCGGCGAAGTTGTGGTCGCGTGCGGCTGCGAGCGCCCAGGCTTCGTCTACGGGTAAGGAGCGGAAATAATTTTTCAGGTCTTGGCGCCAAATCAGCCATGATTGGGGATATTCGCTAAGCGTTGGTGCTGGAACATCGTTTATATCCTCCTCACCCCAACCCTCTCCCTGGGAGGGAGAGGGGACAGAAGAAGGGGTAGAGCTGGTATCACCGCGGCATGAATTCTGTTTTTCAGCGGTATGCAGATGTTGGTTTATGGCTTTCCAGATTGGCGGAACGTTCCATTGCAGCGTTAATAATTGTACCGACGCGTGCAAGCTGAAACGCATTTGCGGCCACGCAGAGGGCGGAATGTTGGCGACATCGTCGAGGGCCATTACCGCGCTGTCCGGCGCGTCGAAGGCTTGGGACAAGGCCCATTCGAGTTGCGCCATTTCGCTTAAAAACGGTCGGTCGCGATAGGTTGCATTCGTCGCCAGATATTCCGCTAAATGATGACCGAAATAGCGAATCGAAAAATGTGTAGACGGATATTCTTTAATGTAGGCCAGGCTCAGGTTTTCAAATTCAGCGTCGCCCATCCAGGCATGCAGCACGGGAAAATTACTATCCAGCGCCTCGATCAATCGCAGACGATAGGCGTCGTGGTAAATCGCCAGGCGCACTTGCAGGCTGGCTTTTTCGGTGCCGGTGACGCGTTGTTGAATGCGCGCGTCACCCTCCAGTAAGAAAGATTGAAAATCCGATTGCAGGCTGTGCAGGCGATCCATGTTTTAAGCGGCGGAAACGGCTGGGTGCAAAATGTTTTGCGCGATGTGGCGCGCTTGTTCCAGCTCGCTGAGTAATTCAGGCAAAGGCGGAATATTATCGTCGCGTTCGATCATGGTTGAAACCCGGCCGAAACGGCGCACGGCGATTTGATACAGATCCCACACCGACTCGATGACCGGCTCATCGTGAGTATCGATGATGTAATTTCCATGATTGCGATGCCCGGCCAAATGAAATTGCTGCACGCGCTCCACCGGAATCGCGTTGAGATAAGTACACGCGTTGAATTCGTGATTGAAACTGCTGACGTAAATATTATTGATGTCGAGCAACAGCAGGCAGTCGGCGCGTTCGGCGATTTCGCGCACGAATTCCCATTCGGTCATTTCCGATTCCGGGTAGCTGATATAGCTCGATACGTTCTCCAGTAGAATCCGTCGGCCGAGAAAATCTTGCACTTGCTGTACGCGCGCTACCACGTGTTGCAAGGTTTCTTGCGTATAAGCCAAGGGCAGTAAATCGTGGGCGTTAACGCCGTTAACGCCGGTCCAGCACAGATGATCGGAAATCCACGCCGGCTCGATGCGCGCGGCCAGGGCTTTGAGGTCTTTTAAATATTCGCGGTTGAGCGCATCGCTCGAACCGATGGAAAGCGACACGCCGTGCATAACCATCGGGTATCGCTGGCGGATGCGATCTAGATAGTGCAACGGTTTGCCGCCGGGCACTAAATAATTTTCTGAAATAATTTCCAGCCAATCGAGCGCCGGTGCTTCGTTCAAAATCGTTTCGTAATGCGTGGGACGCAGTCCCAGACCGAAACCGAGATAGTGACGCGGAGATGGCAGTGGCGGATGTTTCATTTAGACGGTGAAAAGAAAACCGGGCGCTTGCGGCGCCCGGCGAGTGCTGCGAAACAACGCAGACAATGCGTTACTTCTTCGGCGCCTCATTCATTTTGGCTTTGGCAGCGTCGCACTCGGCTTTGCTCATGAGCACCCAGCCTTTACCTTTGCAGCTGTTTTGTCCTTTGCAGGCGTTGCTTGCGGTTTGGCAAGCAGATTTGCCTTTGCAAGAATTCGCGCCGTCGCAATGGACTTTACTGTCTGCGTCGTGTTTCGCCGCGGAAGCTGTGGAAATGCCGGCGGTCATAAACAGGCCAGCAGCAGCGGTGGCCAATGCCAGACCAGTAAGTTTTTTAGCGTTCATCAGATGATCTCCGTAAATTTATGTTGTAGTAAAGTTATGTAACGTTACGATTGATGCCGTATAGGTCTTGATAAAGCTGAAGCTTGGTGCAAAAACCTATGGTCAATCGGACGTATTGGATGCTACTTCCCCGGGCAAGTTCCCTAACAGCCGTCCCGGGAGCGACAATCTAGCAGATAGCGCTAGCACCTGCCCAGTCCCGAAACGCCGTTAAAATGCCTTGATTTACCGCCGTTACTTCAGGTCCGACTAGCGGTGCAATTTTAATGAACGAGTTTTTTATAACGGATGCGATGTGGTTGCACGGCTTCAGTACCCAAGCGCCGTTCCTTATCGACCATGTAATCGGCATAGTTGCCCTCGAACCACACTGCGTGGCTTTCGCCTTCGAAAGCCAAGATGTGGGTAGCGATGCGATCGAGGAACCAACGATCGTGCGAAATAATCACGGCGCAACCGGCGAAGTCGTACAGCGCTTCTTCGAGCGCGCGCAAGGTATCGACGTCGAGATCGTTGGTCGGTTCGTCGAGCAGCAGCAAGTTGGCGCCGCTTTTTAAAAGTTTCGCCAGGTGCACGCGGTTGCGTTCGCCGCCGGAAAGATCCTTGACCAACTTTTGTTGATCGGAGCCACGAAAATTAAAACGCCCGACGTAAGCGCGCGATTGCACTTCGGTCTTGCCGATCAGCATGATGTCGTGACCGCCGGAAATTTCCTCCCATACCGTTTTGCTGCCATCGAGCGTGTCACGGCTTTGGTCGACGTACGCCAGCTTCACGGTTTCGCCGACACGCAAGTTGCCCTGGTCGGGTTTTTCCTGGCCGGAGATCATGCGAAACAAAGTGGTTTTACCGGCGCCGTTGGGGCCGATGACGCCGACGATGCCGCCGCGCGGCAAATTAAAAATTAAATTTTCGATCAGCAGCCGATCGCCGTAACCCTTGGTTAAATTTTCCGCCTGCACCACCACGTCGCCGAGCCGCGGACCCGGTGGAATAAATATTTCTTTGGTTTCGTTGCGTGTCTGAAATTCTTGCGACGCCAGTTCTTCATACGCCGCCAAGCGCGCCTTGCTCTTCGCGTGCCGGCCTTTGGGATTGGTGCGCACCCATTCGAGTTCTTTCTTCAAAGTGCGTTGGCGCGCGGATTCTTGTTTCTCTTCGGTTTCCAAGCGTTTTTGTTTTTGATCCAGCCACGACGAATAATTGCCTTTCCACGGAATGCCTTCGCCGCGATCGAGCTCCAGAATCCAGCCGGCGACGTTGTCGAGAAAATAACGATCGTGCGTCACCGCCACCACCGTGCCCGGATAGTCGTGCAGAAAATGTTCCAGCCAGGCGACCGATTCGGCGTCGAGATGGTTGGTAGGTTCGTCGAGCAGCAACATATCCGGTTGCGACAGCAGCAGTTTGCACAGCGCCACGCGCCGGCGCTCGCCGCCGGATAATTTCGTCACATCGGCTTCCCACGGCGGCAGGCGCAAGGCATCGGCGGCGATCTCAAGCTTGCGTTCCAAGTCCCAAGCGCCGGCGGCGTCGATTTTTTCCTGAAGTTTTCCCTGCTTCTCGATGAGCTTATTCATTTCTTCATCGCTCATGGGATCGCCGAACTTCATGCTGATTTCGTTAAATTGATCGAGCAAGGCTTTGGTTTCCGCCACCGCTTCCTCGACATTGCCGCGCACGTCCTTGTTAGGGTCGAGCTGCGGTTCTTGCGACAGGAAACCAATACGAATGTTGGGCTGCGGCCGCGCCTCGCCGTCGAATTCCTGATCGACGCCGGCCATGATGCGCAGCAACGACGACTTACCCGAACCGTTTAAGCCGAGCACGCCGATTTTGGCGCCGGGAAAAAATGACAGCGAAATATTTTTTAAGATCGTGCGATTCGGCGGCACGATCTTGCTAACGCGATGCATGGTGAAAATAAACTGACCGGACATGAGTTTACCTGGGCTGAGTCGAAGGCGTTTATTATAGAGTGAGGCGCGATTTTTTCATGAACATTTTGTTCATGCGGGAAAGGAGGCGCCAAGTTTTTTGCCGTGGCGTTTAGTGAATTAAAGCTATCGCAAAAATAGTTTAATGTAGCGTAGAGCCATAACCCAAGGTTGTTGGGGTTCGCTATGCTCACCCCAACCTACATGGATTAGATAGTCTCAGGAGGTGTTTAACGGTTGTAATTCGCCGCCCAATTGGGCGTGCCGGCGTCGGAGGAAAGCGTGGTCTCGTCGGTAAAGGCGTAGTCGGGTTGCGAATCGGCCTGCTGGAAATAATTGCCTTGCACGTAATCCAAACCCAGAGTCCACAGAATGCCAAGGTCGTCAGCTTGCTCGACAAATTTAGCGATGGTCATCTTGTTCATGGCCTTGGCCAGATCGATCACGGCCTTAAGCGAAGTTCGAGTCAGCGGGTCGGTCGAGAGATTGCGAATCAAAGTGCCGG
>JACQBD010000061.1 GCA_016194665.1 Gammaproteobacteria bacterium | reverse complement strand
GGTGAAATTTCCTTGGCGCATCACGGCGTTTTATTTTTAGATGAATTACCCGAATTCGACCGGCGCGTATTGGAAGTGCTGCGCGAACCTTTGGAATCCGGCTGCATCACTATTTCGCGCGCCGCACGCCAAGCGGAATTTACCGCGCGCTTCCAACTGGTCGCGGCTATGAACCCCTGTCCCTGCGGATATTACGGGGATGCTTCCGGGCGCTGCCATTGCACGCCGGATAAGGTCAGCGCTTATCGCGCGCGCATTTCCGGGCCGCTGCTGGATCGAATCGACATGCATATCGAAATACCGCCGGTGCCACGGGAAATATTGCTCAATCAAAACCGGCAAACCGGCGAATCTTCAGACAGCGTGCGTGCGCGCGTTGAAGCCGTACGTGCACGCCAGATTAAGCGCAACGCCTGCGCCAATGCCGCGCTGAACAATAAACAAATTGAAGAAGTATGCCGTCTAGATGATTCCGGTCGTCAGCTTTTGGAACAAGCGATCGAACGTTTAGGTCTTTCCGCCCGTGCTTATCACCGCATTCTTAAAGTCGCGCGCACGATTGCGGATATGGCTCGGGAAGAAATGATTCAGCCAGCGCATGTGGCGGAGGCGGTACAGTATCGTTGTCTCGATCGACTTAGCGTATTTCGTTAGCAATAAAAAAGCGGCCCGCGGGCCGCTTTTTGTAACGTTACCGGAATTTTAAAAATTACTTGGCGTGGCTCACCATATAATCAACTGCCGCTTTTACATCTTCATCCTTAAGGCTCATGTTGCCACCTTTAGGCGGCATCATACCGGCTTTGCCCTGAAACCCCTTGAGAGCATGCCCATACAAAGTATCGTTGCCTTGCGCAATACGCGCACTCCAAGCAGCCTTATCACCAAACTTCGGCGCACCGGCTACACCGGCGGTATGACAAGCCATGCAGGTGGTGTCATAAGTCGCTTTGCCTTTATCGGCTCCGGCAGCATTGGCGGACGGAATAATTGCATCCATAACAGCATTCGACGAGGCTACGCGAGTGGCTTCAATCGCTCCAATATTGACTTCACCCACCGGCTTGATGCGTTCGGCAACGGCTTTGGCATCGGCCACAGCTTCATGCTTATTTTTGCCGCCCACCATCTGCGCCAAGACAAACAAAATAACGGTTAATGCCACTAATGCACCGACAAGCCCTGCAAACGATTTAAAAAATTCACGATCACTCATGGTTTACCTTTAACGATTTTCAATGTTGAGGTTTATTACCCGCCGAGTAGCGGAATCAGAAATTAAGCTCCATTAGTATAACCTAATATTAATCTTAAAAAACCCCCTGTTAGCCCGTCAGGTGGACGCTCTCAGCGGCGACAGATATGCTTGCGCTCGCCAACAACTGTGGTATCTGCAAAAAATGGTCCATGATTTGCGCCCTTAGCTCAGCTGGATAGAGCGTCAGCCTCCGACGCTGAAGGTCAGAGGTTCGAATCCTCTAGGGCGCGCCAATTTACCT
Source organism: Gammaproteobacteria bacterium (assembly GCA_016194665.1). Taxonomy (GTDB): domain Bacteria; phylum Pseudomonadota; class Gammaproteobacteria; order Acidiferrobacterales; family Sulfurifustaceae; genus Sulfuricaulis. The sequence goes on along the minus strand of JACQBD010000061.1, from coordinate 19,721 downwards.
AGATGAAATCCTTAAATTTAAGGATTTTATATTTAATCGCTTCCCCATCTTAAAACTTGTGACTAAAACCGGCGACCGAAGTTCGAAAGCGGCTGGAGGAGGAAGGTTTGATATAAAAAAGACGTTTATGGTTTAGTGCGCTTGGGCTGCGCGACATGAATCGCGCGACCACTCACAGCGAGCGCGGCTTCATGCAGTCCTTCGGAAAGTGTGGGATGCGCGAACATGGTCAGCGCTATATCTTCGCTGGAAGCGCCAAAACTCATGGCTAAAACCGCTGCCGCTACCAATTCCGAACAATGCGGACCGATCAAATGCACGCCGCGCACCCGATCGCTGTCTTTGTCGGCGAGTATTTTGACGAAGCCCGCGGCATCGCCCATAGCCTTGGCGCGGCCGTTGGCGGCAAAAGGAAATACGCCGCTGCGATAAGCCAGACCTGCTTGCTTCAACGCTTGTTCGGTTTTACCGACCCAAGCGATTTCAGGGTGAGTATAAATTACCGACGGAACGATATCGTAATCTACCTGCGCCACCTGCCCGGCGATATGCGCTGCAACCATCGCGCCTTCTTCCATGCCTTTGTGCGCCAACATCGGACCGCGCACGACATCGCCGATGGCGTAAACCTTGGGCAAATTGGTTCGGCAATATTCATCCACGTGCACAAAACCCCATTCATCCAACAGCAACCCGGTTTCGGAAGCAAAAAGATTTTGCGTGTTAGGGCGCCGGCCCACAGCCACAATAAGTCGATCCACTGGTTCCACGTGTTCACCGTTTTTATCTTGGTAACGGATCATGACGGCATTTTTTTCCACGCGACTTTCGAGCACGCGCGCGCCGAGACGGATATCCAAACCTTGAGCAGTAAATTGTTTGTGCGCTTCACGCGCTACTTGTTCATCGACGATGCTAAGAAATTCTTCCTGCGCTTCCAGCAACAGCACTTCAGCGCCGAGTCGGCGCCATACGCTGCCCAGCTCCAGCCCGATGACACCCGCGCCGATAATGCCTAAACGTTTTGGCACAGCTTCAAAGTTGAGGGCGGTTTGTGAATTGACGATAAAACGACCGTCCTGTGGTGCGCCTTTAATGTCGACCGGTGTTGAACCGCTGGCTAAAATGACATGCTCGGCTTCCACCGTTTTGGCGTTTTCAGCCGTGATTTCCACGTGATTTTTGGACAGCAGTTTGGCGCGGCCGGAAATCCAAGTAACGCCGTTGGCTTTAAAAAGCGTGGCGATACCGCGCGTGAGATCGGACACCACTTTATCTTTATGCGCCAGCATCGCCGCCAGATCGAGCGACAAACCGGAAAATTTCAAGCCGCGTTGCGCGCCTTGATCGCGCGCCAAAATAAAAAATTCCGAAGATTCGAGCAGCGCCTTGGAGGGAATACAGCCGGCATTGAGACACGTGCCGCCGAGCGCCGCTTGGCCTTTTTCGTCGCGCCAGTCGTCTATGCACGCGGTTTTTAAGCCGAGCTGCGCGGCGCGGATCGCCGCGGTATAACCCGCGGGGCCGGCGCCGATCACTACGATGTCATAACGCTCGGTCATAAATTAATCTTTATTATTTATTGGACAGGATTAACAGGATTTACAGGATTCCTTGAAAAAAACTTTAGGGAACCTCTAAAAATTCCCTCTCTCCGAGAGAGGCTTAGGGTGAGGGGAGTAAACACTGAATTTATTAATCCCCTCATCCCCGCCTTCTCCCGGAGGGAGAAGGCGTTTAATTTTTATAGTTTCCCCTTTTTGTTTTAATCTTGTTAATCCTGTAAATCCTGTCCATTTAAAATCTTAAACTTCCAACAGCAAGCGCGCCGGATCTTCCAACAAATCTTTCACTGTCACCAAGCACTGCACGGCTTCGCGTCCATCGATGAGACGATGATCATAGGACAGCGCCAAATACATCATCGGTCGAATCACCACGTTGCCCTTTTCCGCTATCGGCCGTTCTTGAATGCGATGCATGCCTAGAATTGCGCTTTGCGGCGGATTTAAAATCGGCGTCGACATCAGCGAACCGAACACGCCGCCGTTGGTGATGGTAAAAGTGCCGCCGGTGATTTCTTCCAGCGTCAACTTTCCGGCTTGCGCGCGTTCGCCGAAATCTTTAATGCGCGTTTCGATTTCGGCCATCGACAGGCGATCGGCGTCGCGCAAGATCGGCACCACCAGCCCGCGATCGGTGGCCACGGCGATGCCGATGTCGTAGAAACCGTGGTAAATAATATCGTTGCCCTCTATCGACGCATTAATTTCCGGCGCGTGCTTAAGCGCTTCGACCACGGCCTTGACGAAAAAAGCCATGAAGCCCAAACGCACGCCGTGTTCTTTTTCAAAACGCTCGCGATGACGTGTGCGCAGCTCCATCACCGGCTGCATGTTGACTTCATTGAAGGTGGTGAGGATCGCAGCGGTGTTTTGCGCTTCCACCAAGCGTTCAGCGATGCGTTTGCGCAAGCGCGTCATCGGCACGCGGCGTTCAGGGCGAGCGCCCGGCGTTACGCTTGGCATGGGTGTTACGTTTGATTTTACCGGCACCGGCTTTGCGCCGGGCGCGGCGGGAACTGAATCAAGTTTATCCACTTGCTTTAACGCGTCTTCTTTGAGCACGCGCCCACCTTTGCCACTGCCCGTCACATTCCGCGCATCCATGCCATGCTCTTCGATCACGCGCTTGGCCGCGGGCATAACCATCACCGCCGGCTTAGTCGCGGGTTCCGGCGTGGTGGGCTTGCTCGTGGCGGCGGACGGGGGCGCGGTTTTATCCAGACGTCCAATCATCTGCCCAGACTTCACCGTGGCGCCAATCGGTACGGCAATTTCAGTCAGCACGCCGTCTTGCGGCGCGGGCACTTCGAACACCACTTTGTCGGTCTCGATCTCGGCCAGCACTTCACCGCGCGTCACCGCTTCTCCCGGTTGTTTGCGCCAGGTAAGCAGCGTGCCTTCGGTGACCGACTCCGGAAATTGCGGAACGGTAACGTTAGCGGCCATGGCGATTTTTTTTACACATCACTTTACCGCTCCTAATGCTTGATCGAGTAAATCATGCAACTGACTTATGTGCAGCGGATAGCTGCCGACAGCGGGCGCGGCGGACAAGGGACGACCCGCATAAGCCACTGGTGTGCCTTGAGGAAGTATACGCCGTAAGTGATGCTGGATCGGGTACCACGCGCCTTTATTCTGCGGTTCTTCTTGGCACCAAATAAAACGCTCGGCCACCGGGTAACGTTGCAGTTCTTGCTTGAGTTCGGTTTCCGGAAACGGATAAAGCTGTTCGATGCGCAGGATCGCGACATCTTTGCGCGCCAGCGCTTGGCGGCGATCGACCAGATCGTAATAAACCTTGCCGCTGCAAAAAATAATTTCTTTCACCGCGGCGTTATCCAGCGCTTCGTTTTCGGCCAGCACCGACAAAAAACTTCCTTCGGTTAAATCTTCCAAACTGCTCACCGAGGCACGATGCCGCAACAAACTTTTTGGCGTCATCACCACCAGCGGTTTGCGACAAGCCCACAACATTTGGCGGCGCAACAAATGAAAAAATTGCGCCGGGGTAGTGGGTACACACACGAACATGTTTTGTTGCGCGCACAGCTGCAGGTAGCGCTCGAGCCGCGCCGACGAATGTTCCGGACCTTGGCCTTCGTAACCGTGCGGTAAAAATAACACCAAGCCGCAACGTCGATTCCATTTCTGTTCGCCCGAGGAAATAAATTGGTCGATCACCACTTGCGCGTTGTTGGCGAAGTCGCCGAACTGCGCCTCCCAAATCGTCAGCGTTTTCGGATCGGCAGTGGCGAAACCATATTCGAAAGCCAACACCGCTTCTTCCGACAACAACGAATTGATGACCAGAAAACGCGGCTGGCCGTCGAACAGATTGCGCAGCGGCACATAGGCCGTGCCGTCTTTTTGGTTGTACAGCACCGCGTGGCGGTGAAAAAACGTGCCGCGTCCTGAATCCTGCCCCGATAGTCGCACGCCATAACCGTCCTTCAGTAACGTGGCGTAAGCGAGATTTTCGGCAAAGCCCCAATCCACGGGCAAGGCGCCGGCCGCCATTTTGCGGCGCGCGTCGTAAATTTTGTTGACTTGCGGATGCAGCTCCAGCCCTTCGGGCACTTGCAATAAGCGCTCGGTCATGGCGCGCAGCGTTTCCAAGCTGACGCGCGTCGGCGTTGCCGGATCGCATTGGCTCGCGGCATAAGGCCCCCAATCCGCGCTGTAGGCATAGCCCGCGCTTTCTTTCGACACCATGTGCGGGGCGATGCACATGCCGGAATCCAAGCGTTGTTGATAATCTTGCACCAGATTATTGGCGGTTTCCGGCGCGATCACTTTGGCTTCGGCCAGACGCCGCGCGTATAGCGCGCGCGTGGTGGGTAATTCACGGATACGTTGGTACATCAGCGGTTGCGTGACCGTGGGCTCGTCGGCCTCGGAATGGCCGTGGCGGCGGTAACAATAAAGATCGATGACGACGTCTTTATGAAAAGTCATGCGGTAATCGAGCGCGATCTGGGTGACGAACAAGACCGCTTCCGGATCGTCGCCGTTGACGTGAAAAATCGGCGCGCTCACCATTTTGGCGATGTCGCTGCAATACAGCGATGAGCGCGCGTCTTGCTGCTGGCTGGTGGTGAAGCCGATCTGGTTGTTGATGACGATATGCACCGTGCCCTTGGTGGAATAGCCGCGCGACTGCGACATGTTAAACGTTTCCATCACCACGCCTTGGCCGGCAAACGACGCATCGCCGTGCAGCACCACCGGCAATATGCGATTGCCTTGTTGGTCGCGACAACGTTCTTGGCGCGCGCGCACCGAACCTTGCACCACCGGTCCGACAATTTCGAGATGCGAAGGATTGAAGGCTAAAGCCACATGCGTGGTGCCGCCGGAGGTGATGATGTCCGATGAATAACCGAGATGATATTTTACGTCGCCGGTGCCGCCGCTGTTTTGCGCTTTGCCTTCGAATTCGCGGAACAAATCCGCCGGACTTTTGCCGAGAATGTTCACCAGCACATTCAGACGTCCACGATGCGCCATGCCGATCACGATCTCTTTCACGCCGGCGGCGCCGCTGCGTTGGATTAATTCATCGAGCAACGGAATTAAACTTTCTCCGCCTTCCAATGAAAAACGTTTTTGGCCGACGTACTTGGTGTGCAGATAATGTTCTAAACCTTCGGCGGCGCTAAGCCGTTCCAATAGATTTCGCTGCACGTCCGCCGGATACACTGGGGTTCCGTGCACACTCTCCAAGCTGCTTTGAATCCAGCGCTTCTCTTGGGTGTCGGTGATATGCATGTACTCAGCGCCGATGGTCCCGGCATAGGTCGAACGCAGCACCGCCAAAATTTCGCGCAGGCTGGCTTGCTTAGGGCCAACGAGCGAACCGGTCTCGAACACGTTATCGAGATCGGCCTCGGTTAAACCGTAGCTTTCCATTTCCATCTCAGGAATCCGCGGCGCTTCGCGCAGCCCGAGGGGGTCGAGTTTGGCGACTTGATGCGCGCGAAAACGATACGCGTTGATCAGCTGCAACAGCTTGGTTTGTTTGCGCAGCGGTTCGGTTTCGGCGGGCGCCGGTACGCGCGGGGTAATAGAGACTGGTGCATGCCGTGCGAGCTGGCGAAATTCTTCACGGATTTGCGAATGCAAAATATCGCGCGTGACGCCGTCAACGCGCGGTAGCTCTTCGAAATACCGCCGCCAATCGGCATCGACCGAGGTCGGATCGTTTAAATATTGCTCGTAGAGTTGTTCCACATACGCAGCGTTGCCACCGGCTAAGGGCGAGGTGCGCCAACGGCCGCTTAAACTTTGATCCTGCGTTGTGTTACCCATTCGTTCTCTATCCCTGCCGCGCATCACCTCGGCTACTAGCCCGAGGTTCCTCCAAATATTAGCAGGTCTTTATGCGCTGGCTGACCTGAACCGAGGCTGGTTTTCAACCTTAAAGGGTCAGGATTTCGCGGCCTTTTTCTTACGCTCCTTGGCGGCTTTATTAATCAGAAAATCCAGCACTTGGAAAAATTTCTCTTCGCCTTCGGCCATGGCCGGGCTGGTGAGATATTTGCCGTCGACCACTACCGTGGGCACGGAGTTGATATTCAAGTCTTGATTGAGTTGTTTGGCCTTTTCAAGCCGCATACGCACGCCAAAAGAGTTAAACGCTTCGCTAAATTTTTTGGCATCGACGCCTTGGCTGGCGGCGAATTTAGTGATCGCCTCTTCGCTGTTTAATTGGCCGTGCTGCTCTTGCACCGCTTTGAAAAAAGCGCCGTGCATTTTTTCCAGAACGCCCATGGCCTCGAAGGTGTAATACGTTTGCGCATGCAACAGCCAGTTCGGCGATACCGTGCCGGGCGTGCGCACAAATTGCGCGTTACTCGGCATTTTTTTCAGCCAACGCGTTAGGCCCGGTTCCAAAACATAGCAGTGCGGACAGCCATACCAAAAAATTTCGCGCACTTCGATTTTATTGCCGGTATCGACCGCCACCGGGAATGGCAGTTTTTGGTAATTTTTTCCTTCCTCCACATCGGCGCTCGCCGGGTGGGGTAGCAGCAGTAAAATGAATAAACCGGCATAAACGAATCGTGTCATTTTTTTCTCCGTAAAAACTATATCGCAGGAAAATTTAAGCGGCGTTCGCGCCGCCCTGAAGGCGCGTTAACAAGCGTGCATGAATATTATCGAACCCCCCGTTGCTCATGATCAAGACATGGTCCTTGGATCGCGTTTGTTTGGCTAGGTTCTCAATAATACCCTCGACCGAAGAAAAAACCTCGCCGCGGTTTTCCAGGGTACTCATGACCCGATCCAGATTCCAATTTAAATCGCCGGGTTTAAGCAATAAAACTTTATCCGCCAGCGCCAAGGAAGCGCCCAAGGTGTCGCGGTGTATGCCCATGCGCATGGTGTTGGAGCGCAGTTCCAGCACCGCGAAAATCCGCGCGTCGCCGACGCGCGCGCGCAAGGCCTGCATCGTCGTGGCGATCGCCGTGGGATGATGTGCGAAATCGTCATAAACCGTGACGCCTTTCACCACGCCGCTGGTTTCGAGGCGGCGTTTTACATTCAGGAATTTTTTAAACGCCGCGAGACTGGTTTTGACCGGCACCCCGGCATGATGCGCCGCGGCGATCGCCGCCAGCGCATTAGCCACATTATGTTGCCCCAGCAAATTCCAATGCACCTCGCCTTGTTCGACGCCTTGAAACAACACCTGGAAGTGGCTGGCATCGGCGTTGCGCGCCACCGCTTGCCAACCTTCGGCCACGCCAAGGCGTTCGACCGGACTCCAACAGCCCATGCTCAGCACTTGCGCCAAATTTTCATCTTTGGCATTCACTACTAATAAACCCGCGCCGGGAACAGTGCGCACGAAATGATGAAACTGAAGAATGATGGCTTCGATATTAGGAAAAATATCGGCGTGATCGTATTCCAAATTATTCAAAATCGCGGTGCGCGGACGATAGTGCACAAACTTGGAACGTTTGTCGAAAAAGGCGGTGTCGTATTCATCGGCTTCGATGACGAAGAAAGGATCGGCGCCTAAACGCGCCGACACGCCGAAATTTTCCGGGACGCCGCCGATGAGGAAGCCGGGTTTTAAACCGGCCTGTTCTAAAATCCACGCGAGCAAACTGGAGGTGGTGGTCTTGCCGTGCGTGCCGGCAACGGCCAACACCCAGCGCCCGGGCAAGACATTGTCCGCCATCCATTGCGCGCCGGAGGTATAACGAATGCCACGATCGAGCACCGCTTCGACCAGCGCGTTGCCACGCGATAAGGCGTTGCCGATGACAACCAGGTCGGGTTTGGCTTGATCCAAATGCTTGACGTCATAGCCTTCCAGCAGCTTAATGCCTTGGGCCTCAAGCTGGGTGCTCATCGGCGGATAAATCTTGGCGTCGGAGCCACTCACTTCATGCCCGAGATCGCGCGCCAGCAGCGCCACGCCGCCCATGAATGTGCCGCCAATGCCCAGTATATGTATACGCATCAATGCTCCGTCGAAACAGGATTTACAAACAAACCGGTAATACTCATAGACAGAATAAGATACAAAAGGCTCAGTGCCACCGCCATGGCCAAGCTAATAGATAGCGAATGCCGCAGCACATGGCCAAAAACCAAGATATACCACAGCATAAACAATCCCCATATCCATTGCTCAAGCCCCGGCGTCAGCGCCGCCAGCGCCCACGCGATAAAAGAAAGTATCGCACCGCTGCCGCCCAAAGCCGTGAGCGTTTGCGGAATGCGATTGGGCAAGTGGCGTGAGCGTAAGACTAGCTGCGTAGCGCCGACGAGCATGAAAGTATCCACGGCGGCAGCTAACAGCGCGCCGCTTAACGTCAACACATCGAGCACGCCGATTACATCCATCACGGCGTAAGCCACAATCGCCCCAAACATCCACGCCGGGGACACTGGCAAATCTTGCGGATTAGCGCGCAATAAACAAATGCCGAAGAGTGTTTTAAAAAACATGCGCAACAATCTTAGAAGCGTTGGTCGATTAATGCGTCACGCGCACGATGCGCCAGGGATTTTGTTGGTTCTTTTCCATATAGACCTGAAACACGACATCTTTATTCACTGCCGCCACGCTGCTAGCATCGGTGACACGTATGCTGATAATTCGATGGCTGGCGTCGGAGTGCTTGACTGCGCTCTGCACTAAGTTTAACTGAATCCCTTGCGCCTGTTTGGCGCGCAAGAAATCGAGCGCCACGCGCGCGCCCAACCCTTCGACTAACTCCTGCGGATTGCGTTCGGCGGGCAGCTGGGCAATGTCGCGCAATTTCGCGGTTTCACTGGGAGCATAGATAAATGCTTCGATAAAAGCCTGAGCCCGGTCTTCGGGCTTATTCCACCATGCTTCACAGCCACTGAGCATTCCTATCAGCAACACACTGATAATGCGTCCTGCGTAGCGCCCGCGCGCTCGATATCCTGGCCGACTCATAAAGCAATAATAAACTAAAATCGCTCCGGCACCGCAGTTGGGCTTAAGCTCGGAAAATGCATACACTGCATGCATGCCTGACAACTTGATTGAGAATCCTAGTGCGTTGACGGCTGTTTGCGAACAGCTGCGCGCGCGTGCATGGATAGCGCTGGATACCGAATTTATGCGCACCCGGACGTATTATGCCCGGCTTTGCTTAGTGCAAGCGGCGACACCGGACTTAATCGCTTGCATCGATCCGCTCGTCTTACCCCATATTGAACCCTTGCTGGATGTGATTTATGCACCGCAAGTGCTGAAAATTTTTCACTCGGCGCGTCAAGACTTGGAAGTATTGAGCGACATCCGCGGCGTGCCGCCGGCACCGGTTTTCGACACGCAGATTGCCGCGAGTCTATGCGGCTACGACGACCAAATCGGTTATGCCAATTTAGTCGAGTCCATTACCGGCCATAAGCTGCCGAAACTGCATACGCGCGCCGACTGGGAAGCGCGGCCGTTACCAGTCGAACAATTGAATTATGCCGAAGACGACGTGCGTTACTTACGCGATGTATATCATTTTCTGGCGCAGAAACTGGAAGCGCTCGGACGCAGCGCCTGGCTCGCGGAAGAATGCGCGGCCTTGACCGACCCCGCCTTGTATCGCAATGACCCGCTGGAAGCCTTCCGGCGTTTACGTCAGGGCCATGCGTTGTCGCCGGCGGCGCAAACGATATTGCGCCAATTGGCGGCGTGGCGCGAACGCGCGGCGCAACAAAATAATTTGCCGCGCAGTTGGGTGATAGCGGATGCCGCGCTGCTCGCGATCGCCATCGCCGTGCCGCAAACGCTGACAGAACTGGAACCGTTATCCGAACTCAACGGCGCCGCGATTCGAAAATGGGGCGCGGAAATTATCGACGCGGTGCGCCTCGCGCAACAAGCGCCGGTGCAACGCTGGTGGTACGAACCGCAACGACTCGAGCGCCCACAACAAGCCTTGTACGACCGCTTGCAAGCGCGCATTCAAGCCATCGCCACGCAAATAAAAATCAGCGCGACTCTTATCGCGCCACGGCGCGAAGTATTGAAACTTATCGCCGGCGACAGCAGCAGCTTGACGCGCGGGTGGCGGCGCACACTCATCGGCGAGGAGTTGCAACAAATGTGTTTGGCAGCCACGGGTTCGGCCGCGACCTCTTAAATGTTAAGAAATCTTTTAAGTCTTCCCTGTAAATCCTGTTAATCCTGTCTATTTTATTTAACTATGTTCGCACGAATTAAAAAAGAAATTATTCTGTTGCTGGGCATCGGTTTCGCCGCCGCGGTGATTTTTGGTCCCTTGTGGTGGCGCCCCGTGAGTCCGTGCGTGCTGGGAGATTTTGCCGCGCGCAGCCAAGCACAAATTCCTCAGGCACTCAAAGATGTTTATTTCGATGCGCAACAAATTCAATTCGGTTTCGGCAGCGCCGCCATCGGCCACTGGCAAGGCTTGGGCGACGCCGTAATAAGCAGCGGAGTTGCGTGGGTACGCAATACCAACATGCAATCGCCAAAATATTATACCGTCGTCAATAATCGCTATTTTCAATCTAACGCGCTGTTGTATTTTCCACGCGAGCGCGCGCCGGATTCGCGCTGGCAAGTCGCGCAAACAACTTCGTTGCCGCAATTATGGGATGCGTTGACACAAAAATATGCCAATGGAGTGTTATTCGCCGGCTATGTGCAGTTAAAACCGCTGCAACTTATGGCGATTGCGCGCCCACCCATCGACAACCACGGCATATTAAAAAATGCCCCGTATTACTACACGCATCCTTTGGAATCCTTTCGTGATGTTTGGGTTTATGTCGTCGGCGTCACGCCGGGGAGCGCGGCCACCGATCGCAGCGATCGCAGTTGGCTAGCGGCGATGTTTAGCTCCGGTTCGGGTCGGCATGCGCGCAATCAAGGATTGATGTACGGATTGCTGCTTAAATCTGCGCCGAGTGATTTGCAAGCACCGCCAAAACGAGAACAAGTGATCAACGTAGGCCAGTTAGTGGCGGATTCGACTATCGTCGCCGGTGAATTAAAACTTTATTCCATCATGCGCGCCGGCAGTTGCGACAGTTCGATACGCGTCAATTAATTTATTTCACGCGCGCGCGGTTGCAGTACATATAATTTTCCGGGCTGACGCATCGCTCCCGCCAGGCGTTCGGCTTTGGCGCCAAACCCCAAAAATAAATCCGCGCGCGCCGGACCTTTGATGGCGCCGCCGCTGTCTTGCGCGAATACCAAACGCTGATAGGGCTTAGTCTCGTTATCGGGCAAATTCGTATCCAACCACAGCGGACTCCCTAAAGGAATAAAGCTAGGGTCGACCGCTACCGAACGTTCCGGCGACAAGGGTACGTCGAGCGCGCCAATCGGGTCGGGCGCGGACGGCGCGCGCACATTAAAAAAAACATAACTGGGATTGCTGTTCAACACGGTCTGCGCCTGCTCGGGATGCGCCAGCAACCAATCGCGAATCGCCGGCATGGTCGCTTCTTCCAACTTGAATACTCCGGCCTCTACCAGTGTGCGTCCGATCGCCACATACGGATGACCGTTTTGATCGGCATAGCCGAGCAGCAATGTTCGCCCGTCCGCTAACTGCACGCGGCCCGAGCCTTGCACCTCGAGAAAAAATAACTCCACCGGGTCATCAACCCACAGCAGCACGGCGCTGTCCGGCGGACGTTTGCCTTTGGCAATTTCTGCACGGCTGTAATACGGCACCACGCGCTGGCCATTCAATCGGCCGCGTAAACGTTTACCCTTGAGTTCGGGATAAAGCTCGCCGAGATCGACCGTGACTAGATTGTCGGGGCGACCGTACACTGGATAACGATAGCGCGCGCTGCGCGTCAAGCTTCCTCGCAACAAAGGTTCGTAATAACCGGTAATAAGACCTTGGGTTTTATTGTCGCGACCGATAATTTCACGCGCGACAAAACGCGTCTCAAAAAAAGCGCGTGCGGTTTCGTCGTCCGGATTGGTAAAGAACGCGGCGTCGTCGCAAATCGACTTCCAACGCGCGTCGCGCGCCGGCATTTTTTGACAGCTCTGCTGCAGAGCCGGCCAAGCCTGCGCCGGGCTATCCGCCAGCCAGCCGGGTAAAGTCGACCACGACACTTCTGCGCCGATGCCCGGCGCCGGCGGTAGCGAGCGACAAGAAACCACGATTGCGGATAAAATTAAAATAACTGCCGCGCTAACACGGTGGAAAATTTTATTTGTGCTTAAGTTCAAAATTAACATTGCCTGATTAATCGCGTTGATTTCTATCACGGCCTTATAATGAGCGCCATCTCCCCATCCTAATTTTTATTAGACTTCCGACGCGTCATGGAATTTCTCGACACTACCGCCTTTATTGGCCTGCTGACGTTAATCGCTGTGGCCGCTTTACTTTATTCCTCGGTCGGTCACGGCGGCGCGTCCGGCTATCTCGCGGCCATGGCTTTGTTCGGGCTGGCGCCGGCAACCATGAAACCAGCGGCTTTAATAATGAATATTTTTGTCGCCGGGCTGGCATGCTTGCGCCTATATCGCGCGGGATATTTTAACTGGGCGTTGTTTTGGCCGTTTGCGCTGGGCTCGGTGCCGCTGGCAGTCCTCGGCGGTGCCTGGAAACTGCACGATCATGCTTACCAATATTTAGTCGGCGCCGCATTGCTGGTGGCAGCGGCACGGTTGCTGATGGAAGGCCGCGAACCTGTAACACGTGCAGCGCCGCGCTTACACATCGCACTTCCCATCGGCGCGGGACTGGGTTTTATTTCCGGCTTGACCGGCGTCGGCGGAGGAATTTTTCTGAGTCCGTTACTGCTGTTTTTGCGCTGGGCGGATATGCGTACGACCGCGGCGGTGTCCGCGGCATTCATCTTGATCAATTCCGTCGCCGGATTAATCGGCTTGCTGCTCAGCGCCGCGACCTTGCCGACCGCCATTCCGGTAATGGTCCTGGCGGCGCTCGGCGGCGCGATCATCGGCACCGAGTTAGCGGTGCGACGGCTAGCGCCACTGAAGCTGCGTAAGTTGCTGGGAATTGTGCTGGCAATCGCCGCGCTAAAAATGTTGGCGACGGCTTAAACCTCAATCACCGCTTTCGGCGGTTCAGCGCCCGGCACTTCGCCATCGTAAGGTTCAGCAAAACCGCATTCCTTGATCGGACAAACTTTTTCCGTGCCGCGGCGCTTGGTGATCTTGATGGTCAGGATCGGCCAGGCGCATTTGGGGCAAGGTTCGTTGAGCGGTAAATTCCATACCGCGTATTTGCAATCCGGATAGCGCGCGCAGGAATAAAAAATTTTGCCGTAGCGCGATTTGCGTTTGAGCATGCTTGCCTGTTTGCATTCCGGGCATTGCACGCCAGTATCCGCCGGTTTTTCGAGCGGCTCCATGTGTTTGCAGTTGGGATAATTGCTGCAACCGATGAACTTGCCGTAGCGTCCGCGCTTAATCACCAAGTTGGATTCGCATTTGGGACATTTGCGATCGGGCACGATCTCAGGCTCGTTGCTGGCGCCGACGGCGTCATCGACGTTACGTGTGTAATCGCATTCGGGATAGCCGGTGCAGCCGATGAAGTAGCCGTTGCGACCCAAACGCTTGGCCAATTTTTTGGCGCACTTGGGGCAAGCTTCTTCCATCATCTCCACGCCCGGGCGGTCGACCGATTCTTTTTCCTTCACTTGGTTTTTAAAATCGCCCCAGAAATCTTGCAGCACCGGGCGCCATTCTTTTTCGCCGCGTGAAATCGCATCGAGATCGTCTTCCATGCGCGCGGTGAAATCGTAATCCACGTAATGGAAAAAATGTTCCGACAAAAATTTATTGACCACGCGGCCAACGTCGGTCGGCTTGAAGCGACGGTTTTCTTGCGTCACGTATTCACGGCTTTCGAGCGTGTAAATAATGCTGGCGTAGGTCGAGGGCCGGCCGATGCCGTAGGATTCGAGCGCTTTCACCAAGCTCGCTTCCGAGAAGCGCGGCGGCGGTTCGGTGAAATGCTGTTCTTGGCGAATTTGTTTGAGATCGGTGATGTCGCCTTTTTCCATCGGCGGCAGTAATTTCTCGTCTTCTTCCACCGCGACGGCGTCCGCGGGCTTATCGTCGGTGCCTTCTTGGTACACCGCCATGAAGCCGGGCTTGACCACGGTCGAGCCGGTGGCGCGGAAAACATTGCCTTCGCCTGCGGCCAAATCCACGGCCACGGTATCGAGCACCGCCGGCACCATTTGGCAGGCGACCGTGCGCTTCCAGATGAGTTCGTATAATTTTATTTGCTCGGGCGTCAGCTTGTCCTTGATCGAGTCAGGCGTGCGCGCCGCCGACGTCGGACGAATCGCTTCGTGCGCTTCTTGCGCGTTCTTGGATTTATTTTTGTAGGCGATGGGTTCATCCGGTAAATTCTCTGCGCCGAAACGTTCCTTAATCACTTCGCGAATCTCGGCCACCGCTTCGTTGGCGAGATTCACCGCGTCGGTACGCATATAGCTAATAAGACCGACGGTTTCCCCGCCGATATCGACGCCTTCGTACAACTGCTGCGCGGTGCGCATGGTGCGCTGCGCGCCGAAACCGAGTTTGCGCGAGGCTTCCTGTTGCAAGGTAGAGGTCGTGAAGGGCGGCGATGGATTGCGTCGGCGCTGTTTTTTCTCAACCGAAATAACTTCGAGATGTCCCTGCGCTTTAGCTTGCAGCACCGCTTCGATTTCAGCGGCGCGCGCGGCGTTTTCGACTGTAAACTGTTCGAGTTTTTCGCCGTTGAAGTGCGTCAAACGCGCGGCAAAATCTTTGCCCTTGGTGCTTAAGTCGGATTCGATGGTCCAGTATTCACGCGCCACGAAACGCTCGATTTCCATTTCGCGCTCAACGATCAGACGCAAGGCCGGGCTTTGCACGCGCCCGGCGGACAGGCCACGGCGGACTTTTTTCCACAGCAGCGGCGATAGATTAAAGCCGACGAGATAATCGAGGGTGCCAGGAAATGGCTTCGCCTTCGCGATCCGTGTCGGTGGCCAGATACAGCGAGTCGGCTTTTTTCATCGCCTTAACGATGGCGTCGACGTGCTTTTTATTTTTTTCGAGCAATTGGTATTTCATGCCGAAACCGTTTTCGGTGTCGACCGCGCCTTGTTTCGGAATCAGGTCGCGCACGTGGCCGTAGGAAGCCAGGCAGGTGAAGTCCTTGCCCAAATATTTGGACATGGTTTTGGCTTTGGCCGGTGACTCCACCACAATTAAATGTTTTGGCATCGTTGTCTCTTCACTGCAAAAAAATGACTGCCGCGCATGCGCAGTTTTTGGAAATACGACGCGTGCTGGGTATCAGTCTGTGTTTAGATGGCGAATTGTTGTCAAAAACAGACGGGTCTTGTCAAGTCAGAGTGCGGGCGCGCGGCAATTAATGCAAGTGTCCCTGCATTTCGTCGAACACCATGTCTTCCAACATATGATAGGCGTACTCCTGTCCGGGTTGATTGAACAGCACCAACAACATCACCCATTTCAGTTGATCCAAGGAAATTCCATCGACGTCGAGCGCCATCAAACGATCGATGATGACTTCGCGCGTGAGTGCATCGATCACGCCGCTGGCTTCCATGAAATGCAGATAACCGCGGCATTCTTCGTCGAGCTTTTCTTGCTCCGGCGCGGTGTAATGGCGAATCGCGTTGGATTTGCCGGGGCGCACTTGACCGGCGTCGTCGGTGTTGCGCAAGGCCGACAAGCCGTCGAGCCACGAAAAAGCCTTGCCGATTTCCCCGCGCGGAAAACCGGCTTGCGTTAGTTCGTAGGTGATTGCTTCCTGGTCGGGCTGAAACTCGGTGCCTTCATCCATGTAGTTTTCGAACAAGTACATCAGCACATCGAAAACATTTTCTTTCATTAGTGGTTGGCGCTCGTCGCTCGTCTCATCGTGAAGTTCTTTGGTACACGCCGCCCGGACTGCTGCACACCCATCCGTTCAGCTCCATTTGCAACAGCATGGAGGAAACCACATCCGCCGTCAATCCGCTACGTTCAATCAAACTGTCGACACTGACCGGATCGTGGCCGATATGTTCCAACAAACTGACCATCGGCGGCGCCAAGCTGGCGGTCGCGCGCGTGCTTTCCAGACTTGCTGCGTGTACCACATTCGCCAAAGGACCGAGCTCCTCCAATACATCTTGCGCGGTCTCGACCAACTTTGCGCCCTGACGAATTAACGCGTGGCAACCGCGTGCTTGCGGCGCATGAATCGAACCGGGAATCGCAAATACTTCGCGGCCTTGTTCGGTAGCCAAACGCGCGGTAATCAGCGAGCCGCTTTGCAATGCCGCTTCCACTACCAGCGTGCCTAATGAAAGTCCGCTGATGAGACGATTGCGCACCGGAAAATTTTCTGGCTTAGGCGGCGTGTTCAGCGGAAATTCTGACACCAGCGCGCCATGCTCGGCAATTTGGTGCGCCAGTTCACGATGCCGCGGCGGATAAACTCGGTCGAGACCGGTGCCGGCGATGGCGATGGTCTTACCCGTCACTTCCAAGGCGCCGCGATGCGCTGCGCCATCGATGCCTAACGCCATGCCGCTGGTAATAGTTAAACCGCTGTTAGCTAAATTTTTAGCGAATGCATGTGCGTTTTCGCGGCCCATGGGAGTGGGATTGCGTGAACCGACGATGGCAATTTGCGGTGTCGACAGCAAGCTGCGCTGACCGACTACATATAAGGCAATCGGTGGATCGGAAATTTCGCGCAGCAATACGGGATAGTCTGAATCCGACCACGTGACCAGATGATGGCCGGGGATTTCCAACCACTCTAGTTCTGCTTGCAGTAGTTTTACCGGTGGCTCGTCGAGAATGTCTTGGATGGCGGCTTTTTTTCCGGGCAACGCTTGTTGCAGCTGCGCTGGCGTGGCGGAAAAAATAGCGTCGATAGAACCGAAGTGCTCAAGCAAATCGAGTTGCCCGCGAATACCGACGCCCGGTAATCGCCGCAGCCTTAACCATAAAGCTTGAGATGGCGCGCTCAACATGACGCGCATAGTACATGAAGCCTTACAACGATGAGAATGTCAGGGAGTGATGACGTTATCCAACATATGAATCGGCCGGGTCGCGGTCATGATCAGGCCATAGCTCATTTTTTCATAGGTGCGAAAAATCAGCACTAATCCGGACTCTTCATCCGGCAAGGCATAACGTTCGCGCGTCACCGGATCTTTGCTATCGCCGACATGGCGCATGACACGCAACACATTACCTTCTTCGATGCCTTCGCGCGTGCCCAAACTAATGCCGACGATAGCCATGGGCCCGATTTCTTCAACAGAATTTAAAGCGGAAACGATGCTGCCTTGCACTTTGGTTTTCGGCGAATGCGGATAATAATAGGGCAGCGAAACTTTCGCCGGTGCGGCTAACAAGCGATCGCTGGGAATGATTTCTTGTTTCACTTGCGTGACCACGAGCTTGGTCGGATCACCGCTCTCCATGCGGTGCGCGTCGCCTAAATAAATGGCTTCGTAGCCGAGCAACTCGCCAGTCTCGGGATGACGCACGGGATTGCCCGGGCGAAAAATATAATAATATTCTTGCTCGCCCTTCTCGTCCTTTAAGCCGCGCGCGTAAAATTCGCTGCCATTGCCCAAGGCAATGCGATCATCCAAGCCGGTGGTGACATAACCGGCATCATCCAGCTCGTTGCTTTCCACTACCAGTGGGCGCGATAGGAACGGCAAAATCGCGTTCGGTTTAATCGTCGGAATCGCCGCTTCTAAATTTTCACTGTGCGCTTGCGGCGAAATTTTCACCGTGCGGCCATCCGCGGCCGGCGCCGCGGGCGCGGCTTCGGTGGCGGTTACCGAAGGTAAAGACGGCGCCGGCAATTTTTCATTGCGCAACACGCTCAACTCCGGCTGGCCGTTGACCATGCGAAATACGATCACATCGCCGGGATAAATTAAGTGCGGATTTTTAATTTGGTCGTTGATTTTCCAAATCCGTGGCCAATGCCAGGGACTTTTTAGAAAGCGGCTGGAGATATCCCACAGCGTATCGCCCTTGACCACGGTATAACGTTCCGGATGGTCCGGCTTGATTTGCACTTCATCCGCCCGCATCGATAGCGGGAAGCTGAAACCAAGGACAATAATAAGAAGTAGTCTGGAACCCAGCAGGCGTTTAGGCGACATTCGTCCACATTCCGTGTAATCTGATAACGTTTTGAGTGTAGTCCACCTGGTTAGCAACGCCAAGGCTGGTTTTAAGGTAAATTTCTTGTTATTCAGCAGCATCCAGATCGATAATCAACCAATTTAGTAGCAAGCCAATTTAGGCATTTTTAAGCGCAATTTATGAGCATCCGGACGATTTTGCATTATCCTGACCCACGCTTGCGGTGTGTGGCGGCGCCCATCGCCCAGGTCGATGACGCGGTTCGCCGACTGGTGGATGACATGGCCGAAACCATGTACCAAGCGCCGGGCATTGGTTTGGCGGCAATTCAAGTCAACGAAGCGCGACGCATTATCGTCATCGATATCTCCGAGACGCGCGACCAGCTGCAGGTGTTTATCAACCCGGAAATTTTTTATCGCGCGGGCGAGCAAGAGCGTGAAGAAGGTTGCCTATCGGTGCCGGGCGTCTATGGATCGGTGTTGCGCGCCGACCGGATTCGGGTGCGCGCCTTGAATCGCGACGGTCAAGCGTTTGAAATCGAGGCTGAGGGGTTATTGGCTACCTGCATCCAACATGAGATCGATCACCTCGACGGAAAAGTTTTCGTCGATTACCTGTCGCGCCTGAAACAATCGCGCATACGCAAAAAATTCGAGAAGCAACAACGCTTGGCGATGTGATTTACAAAAAAATGGACAGGATTTACAGGATTAACATGATTAAAAAACATCTGAAACTATCCAGTAAATCCTGTTAATCCTGTCCATAATTCTTGCATGAATCTGGTTTTCGCCGGCACCCCCGCTTTTGCCATTCCCGCGCTCGCCGCCTTGCTGCGCGCGGGGCATCGCGTGCGCGCGGTTTACACGCAACCGGATCGACCCGCCGGGCGCGGACGTAAATTAAGCGCGAGTCCGGTAAAACAGTTTGCCTTGGAGCACGGCCTTGAAATTCAACAGCCGCAAAAATTAACCGGCGAAGAAAATAAATTACGCGAATACGCGCCGCAAGCGATCATCGTCATCGCCTACGGTTTGCTGTTGCCGCCGTCGGTGCTGGCGATTCCCGACCTCGGCTGCATCAACGTGCATGCCTCGTTATTGCCGCGCTGGCGCGGCGCGGCGCCGATTCCACGCGCGATTGAAGCGGGCGATAGCATGACTGGCGTCAGCATTATGCAAATGGAGGCTGGCCTAGATACCGGACCGGTTTGGACGCAGACGCAGACACCCATTCATGACAATGACAACGCGCAAACTTTGCATGATCGTTTGTCCGCGCTCGGCGCCGAGACACTGCTGACGACTTTGGAACAAATCATCCAAGG
Source organism: Gammaproteobacteria bacterium (assembly GCA_016194665.1). Classification (GTDB taxonomy): domain Bacteria; phylum Pseudomonadota; class Gammaproteobacteria; order Acidiferrobacterales; family Sulfurifustaceae; genus Sulfuricaulis. Next base: position 190 of record JACQBD010000061.1, on the reverse strand, counting down.
AAAATTAAAACCGCACACGCAAAATGCGGCGCAAGCGTGTTACGCCAAAAAATTGCGCAAAGACGAATCAGCGCTCGCCTGGTCGCAGCCCGCTAAGCTGCTGCATCGCAAAATTCGTGCGTTAAATCCCTGGCCGGTGGCCAGTACTATATGGAAGGGCAAAACCATTCGTTTATGGAATGTGGCGCAA
>JACQBD010000060.1 GCA_016194665.1 Gammaproteobacteria bacterium | reverse complement strand
GGCGGGTGCGCGAAGTCTCTTCTTCACTCCTTATATATAGAGTGGTGAAACGTTTTTTATAAGGCCTAGATTTTCGCTTTACGTCCTTAGCTCTGTAACCGGCGCATCCCTGCGCCACTTCTCGCGGGAATAAACAGCAAGCGCTGCGCGAGACCGGGTTGTCTTTCGTTGTAGAAGGCGGCGGTTGCATCGGTTTCCGTCCTGGCTTCGCCATGCCAGAGCAGCTTCATCGCGTGTATTTTCCTCGCAGCTCGTTGATGACCATGGCGTTGTCGAGCAACGTGGCCTTGCCACTGTCGATTTCCGCGCAGCGGCGCCGGATTTCCTCCAGCCACTCCTGCGAAATCACGAAGTCCTGATCGAGATCGAGACTTTCAAGCAGCGTTTCCGCGACAAAGGCGCGGGCATTGGGTTCCAGTTGCATGGCCTCATCGAGAATTTTCTTTGGATCGGGCTTAGCGGACATATTCCTCTCGTTCAGAAAGCGATAGCAGTACTCAGGTTTCAATCTTTGTTTTAAGGATAAACCAGAACCCATGGCGATGCATAGGTTTCTGCTACGTCAATATCTCAATGGGAAATTACAGTCTGGAGAGTCACCGTTTGAAATACCGGTCAGCTTCCACTGGATTGGCTATGAAAGATAGTTGTTCGGCGGGTTACGGCGAAAATCGCCTAACCCGCCCTACATTAAAAATATCCGCACTCATGCGGCGCGTTTTATCGACTTCACCGCCAGCCGAATATGGCTAGTCACTTGCAACGCTTTGATGATTCCAAAAAGACTTTCGGAAATCTTTAGGATTCATGACTTGCTTTTAGGGGTTTGCAAAACCATTTTCAAAGCATGATTCGCTTTGAAAGAATTATCTATAAAATTTTAAAAGCTTGGAGAGCATGGAAAATCTGCTTTTAAACCACACTTAAGCAGGTTTATCTGCCTACGGGTTGGAGATGAATGAAATGAACCCCAACATGGAGTGCGCGCGGCCATGCATCAAGCGGGGTGGTTTACTTGCGTTTTCGCGCGACGCTTGCCATCAACTCGGCGCGGGTTTCTTTTGAAAGCCGGCTGAGTCCCGCGCGTAATTGTTGCATGAACTTACTGGGTTGCTCGGCGGCTGCATTCCAGGCGCGTCGCAAATCGCCAGGCCGGTCGTGCAGCAGAGCTGATATCAGTTGTTGCGCTTGATACACGTCTTTTTTTGTCTTGGTTTGAAACGCGGGCATACGGCGCTCGGAAGTCACGAGTTTGTGCAGCGCGTAGCGTGCTGGCGATGGCACGTTCATCAAAATACCAGCCCTTGCCACCAATATGGCCGGTTGGGCATCGGCCAATAGATAATCCAGAAATCGCACTGGCTCGGCATAGGTATCGAGCGCGGCGAGATGAATCGGCTTGGCGCTGGTGCGACCGACCATGGGCGTGAGGATATCCACACTCAATTGCTTTCCCTTGATGCGAAATCGGGTTGAAGGCGACTTACGATCGAGCGCTGGCACCTCGATGAAACCAAGTTCTGATTCCATGAGCGCTTGGCGCAGGTTAACCTGACGGTCAGGCATGCCGATCAACAGACGGTACGCGGCGGCGATATCGACATCCTGCGTGCGCGTAGTCTCGGAAGCCCATTTTACTCCGAGCATGTTTCCGTACACCGCGAACGCGTGCGAACCAACCAAAACGCCGCCAGCCAGAAACACGCCAGCACGTTCGAGCAATTCAAAAAGCCGTGCCTCCACCGCGCTCACGGTATGCGCGCCGCCGGAGACCAGCATGGACACGAGATTTTCGCGCGCGTGAAGATCCGTTGCGGCGCTAGCCCAGAGTGATTTCTCTTTTTCGATTAGCGCGCGTACTGCTTCGGTATCCGGACCTAAGTAATGCTGGGTCTTCCTGCTGCCCACATTAACCTGGAGGTACCAATGTTTGCCGCCCTTGATACGCTTGGCGGCAAAAGAGAGCCCGCGTCCGCTCGGCGCCGCGTTGTGCAGACATTGGGAGAGCAATTGGGGGTACAGCAGGCGTGTCGACTCGGACAAATACTCCATGCGTGGGCTCCGTTTTGGTTATACGCAGTATAGATAAAGACTGCGTATAACGCTATACGCCGTCTTGGATGAGACTGCGTATAACCCGCCACCGATTTACTGAATTGGGAAAGATTGTTGTTCGGCGGGTTACGGCGAAAGGCGCCTAACCCGCCCTACATGATATGAGTTCGTAGGTTGGGGTGAATGAAAGGAACCCTCACAAAATATTAAATATTGGTTTGTTGGGGTTCGCTCCGCTCACCCCAACCTACATCTCTAGATTCCCACTGTCGTGGGAATGACAATCTGTCGCGAGTTATTTCATTAGCTCCAACAACAAACTGTTCAACCGAGTAACGAAGCTGCCCGGGTCTTCCAGTTCTCCGCCTTCGGCGAGCAAGGCTTGATCGTGCAGGATGCGCGTCCAGTCATCGAAGCGTTTGGCGTCGGCCTCGGCTTTGAGGCGCAGCACGATCGGATGCTCTGGATTGATTTCGAGGATCGGTTTGGTGGCTGGCGCTTTCTGGCCCGCGGCTTTGAGCACGCGCTCGAAGTTTGTGCCGATGCCGTACTCGTCGGCCACGAGGCAGGCGGGTGAATTCGTTAGCCGATAAGTAATGCGCACGTCCTTCACCTGACCGTCGAGGGCTTTTTTGATTTTTTCAATCAGCTCCTTGAATTCTTCCGCGGCTTTTTCTTGTTGCTGCTTTTCTTCTTTGTCTTCGAGCTTGCCGAGGTCGAGCGCGCCCTTGGCGACGGATTGCAGCGGCTTGCCTTCGAATTCCGTCAGGTGCATTACTACCCACTCATCGATACGGTCGTGCATCAGCAACACCTCAATGCCTTTCTTGCGGAATATTTCGAGATGCGGGCTGTGACGCGCGGCGGCGAAGGTATCGGCGGTGACGTAATAAATTTTGTCCTGTTCCGGTTTCATGCGGCTCACATAGTCGGCGAGCGTGACGTCCGGTGTTTCTTGCTCGGCGTGCGTGGAGGAAAAACGCAATAGCTTGGCGATGCGCTCGCGGTTGGCGCTGTCTTCGACCATGCCTTCCTTCAGCACGCGCCCAAACTCGGCCCAGAACTTGGCGTATTTTTCTTGGTCCTTGTCGGCCAGGTCCTGCAATAGGTCCAGCACCTTTTTCACCGAGCCGCTGCGGATGGCGTCGATATCGCGGTTGTGTTGCAGAATCTCGCGCGAGATGTTGAGCGGCAAATCGTTAGAGTCGATCACGCCGCGCACGAAGCGCAAATAATTCGGCATCAGTTGTTCGGCGTCGTCCATGATGAACACGCGCTTCACGTACAGCTTGATGCCGTGGCGCTTGTCCCGGTCCCACAGATCGAAGGGCGCGCGTTGCGGTATATAAAGGAGTGAGATGTATTCTTGCTTGCCTTCGACGCGGCTGTGCACGTGCGAAAGCGGCGCCTCGAAATCGTGCGCCACATGGTGGTAAAACTCGTCGTACTCTTCTTGCTTAATCTCGTTCTTGGGGCGCGCCCACAGTGCCGAGGCTTTGTTGACGGTTTCGTCTTCGTTCTTGACGTCGTCAGCCTGCATGACGATGGGCAGCGTGATGTGATCGGAATACTTATGAATGATGTTGCGCAGCCGCATGCCATCGAGAAATTCGTCCTCGTCCGCGCGTAGATGCAGCGTTACGTCGGTGCCGCGCGTTTTTTTCTCGACGGTCTCGATGTCGTACTCGCCCTGCCCGGCGGATTCCCAGCGCACGCCGTGTTCCGCTCCCAGACCGGCGCGGCGCGTGGTCAGCGTTACCTTGTCGGCGACGATGAAGGCGGAATAGAAACCCACGCCGAACTGGCCGATGAGCTTGAGATCCTTGGACTTGTCGCCCGTGAGCGACTGCAGGAACTGGCGCGTGCCGGATTTGGCGATGGTGCCGATGTTGTCGATCACTTCGCTGCGGTTCATGCCGATGCCGTTGTCCGAGATGGTGATGGTGCGCGCAGCTTTGTCGTAAGCGATGCGGATTTTGAGGTCGGCGTCGCCTTCGTACAAATTAGGGTCGGAGATCGCCTCGAAACGCAGCTTGTCGGCCGCGTCGGAGGCATTGGAAATCAGCTCGCGCAGGAAAATTTCCTTATTGCTGTACAGCGAGTGAATCATCAGGTCCAGCAGCTGCCGGACTTCGGCCTGGAATCCCAGAGTTTCTTTGCGTGTGTCGACGCTCATGGCGCGGTTCCCCTATTCGTAAATGGTTTTTCCCGCGCTGGAATTTAGGGGCAGTGGGCATGAATTTCAACCTGGATTTTCATGCAATGGGACTTATTTGATGAATTACTAAGCTCTTTGCTTCCAATATCCGGCTGGCCGTCGCAAATGCATGACGGTGATAATCTCGATGAGATCGGATCGTTGAGGATGCCGCTGTATGCGGTGCAGCGCATCTTCGAGATCGTCGAGGAAGCGCTGCGCGAGACCGGGTTGTTTTTCGCTGTAGAAGGCGGCGGCTGCATCGGTTTCTGCCCTGGCTTCTCCGTGCCAGCGCAGCTTCATCGCGTGTATTTTCCTCGCAGCTCGTTGATAATCATGGCGCTGTCGAGCAACTTGGTCTTGCCACTGTCGATTTCCGCGCTGCGGCGCTGGAGCTGGTTATTGGCGCTGGCCGCGAACGTGGTTGTTTCATGGGCTCATGTTGGAACGCTGGTTGTTTTTATCGAATTAAGATCGGGTATTTCTGACTGATAGATAGTTTCCCCAGGCATTTAGGCCTATTTTGAGCGGCCGCTCACTCTGCGCTTTTCGTTTTCATTCATTCAATAAAATAAATTTACCTATGTAAACGATAAAACGCTCGCGGACGATTCACATACAGATTTTATTCCGTTTTTCTTTTTTAAGAATATTGATACCGGCAAAAAATATTTAATGCAGGATTTTGGTTTGCGCTTTCCGCTAAGATGCGCGGTGTTGGTCTTCGAATTTTAACTACATAAGGAGTTGCAGAGTCATGAAGTCACAAAAGATTTTAAAGGGAGCATTGCTAGGAATTTATTTTGGTTTATCCGTCTCTCTCACACATGCTGCGATAGTTACAGCGCATGGCGATTATTTCGTAGCTGCCAATCCTCTTTTTGGTTTATCGACGGACGGCTCCGGCAATCAAACGCAGACAAATAATACTACCGCCAGCGTGGCGCTTAGCACTGATTACGGCAGCGGCATGAGAGCGGCCTATGCAACAGGATACGCCGATAACGCCGGCGTGATTGGCACCAGCGCGGGTGGAGTGGAACAATTATTTAACGCCACCGGCAGCGCGAGCTCGTCCACCACGATTACCAACAATACCGGCATGGCCATGCAATATTTCTATACATTGCATATTTCCCAGGCGGAGCTCATCGGTAGCGGTAGTTTCGGTGCAGGAGATATGTTTAGCGCTACAAATCAATTTCGCGTTGATCTCAATGGCAGCGCCATTTGGAGTTCGACAGCGAGCATCAATTATAATCCAGTCACCAACGCCACCGATTTTACAACCGCCGGTCAAGCTTTGCCGTGGGACGCAGCAACAGCAAGTCAGTGGGTATTACCCGACTACTCGGTCCTTCTCGATCTCGGCGTATGGAATCCAGGCCAAAGCATTACATTGGATTACAATCTTCAAAGTTCAGCGTCGGTGAATGCACCTTCGCTCTGCGGCTACGAGTGTCTCCATGTATCAGCCGATATCGGCGATCCGACTGGAGCGAATGGAATACCCATACTCGGCGACATTAGCGGCACCGCCGTCGTGCCGATACCCGGCGCGGTTTGGCTGCTGGGTTCCGGCCTGCTGGGGTTGATGGGGATTGCGCGGCGACGTACGACATAATAAACGAACACATATAATTTAGTAACAACCCCGCTTCGGCGGGGTTTGTTTTTTGTAAAAATAAACTGCGCGAACTACTGAGTGGGCTTGTCGGCAAGTTCGCGCAATACTTCCGCCACCATTTCATCGGCGCTTTCGGTACGCGTAATGTCGCTGAGCGAAACCAGCCCTACTACCTGCTGCGCTTGATTGACGATGATCAAGCGTCGCACTTGATTTTCTTCCATCAAACGAATCGCTTCATTCACGTCTCTATCTTCATAGGTATAAATCAAGCGCGCGGTCATGGCTTGACTTACTGGAATCATGCTGGTGTCGCCGCCATTGGCAATCACGCGCACCACCACGTCGCGATCGGTGACAGTGCCGATCATTTTGTCGTTCTCGGTCACGGGCAACAGGCCGACATCGTGATCGCGCATCATCTTGGCGGCTTCTTGAATGGTGGCGGTATGCGGAATTACATGATAGTCGGTCCGCATTATCTCTCGGAGTTGCATGACATAGGCTCCTTGTCGATTATCTTACACTGACACTGTGTATCGGTTATCCACGGCGAGGACGTTTTTAATTATGACTTAGCGGTTATCAGTTGGTTCACTGTTACGCCAATCGATGCCAGATCAACCACGCCAGGATCACCAAGCCCAAACGGCCGACGGCGCTGCGCATTTCCGGTGTCCACCACCATTTGTAAGCGATATGAAAATAAAATCTTACCGGCACCAGTGGCGCGGCGCTGGCACGTGCATTGCAATAAGCGGTCCATATAAAACTGCTGTAAACAATGAGCGCAATGAAAAATAATAAATTCATTTTTGAAAAAAATTTCTAAATAGTCTTCACGCAAAAAATGTTGATGACAAAATAAGCGCAGAAATTATGGCCCGGTGGTGAAACTCCATACCTTGACCGCCACCGGATTGCCCTGCATGTCGGTCGCGCCGGAATTAAGCGTGACGGTATAAGTGGTATTGGGATCGAGCTTGGTTACGTCCGTGAAATGAGGCTGACCAGGCGTGGTGAGGTGATTGATGCGCGTGAAGGTCGCGGTGTTGCTGTTCATATCATATGATACCGTGCCGATGACAGGCACCGGCCCGGTTGCGCCGGGCGTTGTCATCGACAAATTAGCCGTGGTAATAGTGGTCGGATCCATCGCTTTGTTAAACACCACGTTAACTCTGCTGCCGACGGCGATGCCGGTGGCGGCGTTTGCCGGATCAACGGAATTTACCGCCGGGGCGGCGGTATCGGCGGTGCCGCCGGTGGTGAAACTCCAAGTTTTCGCCGGCAAGGCATTGCCGGTCAGATCCGTGGCCGCGGAAGTGAGCGTAGCCGTATAGGTTGCATTCGGCGTCAGATTAGCGGATGGCGTAAACACCGCGGTTTTATCCAAATAAACCACTCGACCGGCCACTGCGCCACCGGGGCCTGTTAGCGTAAAGCTGCCGGTGGTGAGCGTCGACGAATTCATGTCTTCGCTAAAGCTTGCCATAACCTTGCTGTTAATCGGCACACTCGCATTCACAGGAACGGTGGAAGCGACGCTCGGCGGCGTGGTATCCGGCGTCGAACCGATTACAAAACACCAGGCAAAATCTTTTGTGATCTGGTTGCCCGCGAGATCCTTAATGCCGGTGACAATCGTGGCGGTGTATCTTTGCCCGGACGCGAGTGGCGCGCTGGGGGTGAACGTGACGATGTGATTGCTCGCGTCAAAGCTTACTGTGCCCGGCACATAGTGCGCCAGCTTAGTAACGGGATCTTCTCCATCGATCAGCCGGAAATAACCGGTGTTCATGAAAGTCGGATCTACCGCTTCGCTAAAAGTGGCGGTCACTCTCACATTCGTGTTGATTCCCGAGGAATCATCCACCGGCGTCATGCCGGTGACACTCGGCTGAGTGTTGTCGGTGGATCCTCCACCGCCGCCATTACCGTTTCCGTTGCCGTTGCTTGAGCTGCTATCTCCTCCGCCGCCCCCACCGCTACCACATGCGCTCAGCGTTAAAACGGCTGCGAGCAGCGACACTCGGATAAATTTTGTAATCAGAATCTGAGGGAAACCGTGGTAGACGCTCATGCGTTCACTCCTTAAATAAAATAATTAAAACTGTGCACGTGCAGGCGAATATGCATGCGGCCCTCATAATAAATTTGAATCCAAACTTTGCCTGGGAAGACCGTCAGCGTGTGCAATTATTATGAATCCGGGAGTAATCCTCTGTACGATATCGTACATACGGCAATATTTTTCGCGTCGTTGAGATGAAATAATTTTAAACTTTGGTAAATAAGCGGCATAAAAAAAGGCCGTCTCGCGACGGCCCCAATGGCTTCTTACATCAGCTACTACGGAACCGTCACCGTGGTCGCATCAAGGACGACGGCAGTTTGCGCCAACAGTCGGCCGTTAATCGAGGCAAGATTTCCAAACGTGATTCCTGTCTTGCCTAAGATAATTCCTTCAAAGTGCGAGTTCGCCCCTATGGTCACCGCGCCGGACACTTGCCAAAAAATGTTTCGCGCCTGCGCACCGCCGCTGAGTATGACACTTTTGGCGGCAGCCATGTCGAGAGATCCCGCTATCTGAAAGATCCACACGTCTGTGGCGCTGCCATTCAGCGTGAGATCTGTCGGTATGGTCACGGCGGTTCCCCAGGTATAAACGCCGGGAGCGAGTGTTTGACCGGTAAGAGTTCCGGCGCCGACATTTAAGAAGGTGCCCACTCCTGCCGGACGCGCGGCGGCGTCGGTGTATGCGGCTTCCATGTTGCTGACGGCGGTGGTGAGATCAGGAATAGTCGTCGCTCCCGTATTGTCCGCGGCATACAATTTTCCAGGAGCAGCCACTTGCGCGGATGTCGCATAGCTATCGGTGGAGTCATATGTTTCGGACCATCCCGTTAAACCGATTCGGGCGACCGGGCTCACTCCCACATTTCCCGTTACCACGGAACTGGGAACGGTTGAGACGCCTGTCTTCGCCAAAATCGCGTAATTGCCTGCAGTTCCCAAAGACACACAAGCTGCTTCGGCGCACACTCCTCCGGTTGCACCGAGACCTGAACTTGAACCGCCGTCACTATTTCCGTTGCCGCTGTCTCCGCCTCCGCATCCTGCTAAAGCGGCGACCGCTAACACCAGCGACCACATCATTGGCTTAAATTGCTTTGTAAATCTATTCATATACTTCTCCTGTTCAATCGATGCCGAAATAGACATCGATGTAATGAAACTGCTGTCAAATAATTTATTACATGGTTCTAAAAAAACCGATCGTGCCAGCGCTGACCTCGCTACTTTCGTCCAGCTGTCCTTCGCTTGAGGTAAATAATTTGAATGGCGATCGAGCTTTGTAAGGAAAAAAATTTAGGTTGATGCACTTTCGTTTGTACCGCGCGTTTTACGGCGCGCGACACTAATCACACCCAACAACCCAGAACCGAACAGCCATACGGCAGGCGGCAGCGGCACAGGAGCGGGCGCAAGAAAAACGGGAATACCGCCGCTTGTTGAAACCGTCAGTCCGCCGCTAAAACCATTGCTGCCTTCACCCCCGCTGCCCGCGCCGCAACCGATGCCGAGCGTATTGGTATGCAGCGTCACCGCCGCCACACTTGCTAAAGTTCGGCCGCAACCGATAGTGGCGCCGGTGTTCAAGGTGATACTCTGGTCGGCGAGAATGTTTCCTTGAAAGGAAGTGGCAGTATCAAGCGTTGCCGAGCTGCGCACGTCCCAAAACACCCCCGCGCCTGAACCGGTGTTGATTACGTTCACGGTCGAGCTGGGCGAAGTGATGAGATCGCTGTCCATCAGAAAAACCCATCCCGCATTGGCATTGCCTTGGCCGTCGAGCGTCAGCGTTCCGGTTAAATTGCTGACTCCCGAATGAACCGAATAAACGCCGGGAATGAGTGTGAGTCCCGCCAAATCCGGATTTATTAAAGTTGTCCCGGTTCCCATGAGTCCTAAACTGGTAATGGCACCGGTCAGATCGTTCTGCGCCAATTGCGCCGCCACTGTGCCGGCATGCACCAGCCCTCCCGTGACCTGCGGATCGGAGACCGCGACACCGGGCGAGGAGTTAAATCCCGTGATCGCGCTACCCGGCCACACGCCCACATTTCCAACAATATTGCTCGTGGGGACATTGGTCACCATCGAACCCGCCAGCACCGCAAAACTATCCGCCGTACCCAGCACCGTTGCCGCCCCTGCATGGGGGATGCCGGACAATGTGGCGAGCACTGCGAATGTCAACCTCGATAAGCGGAGTATGCGACGGTGGGGTTTAGAAAAATTTGCGAACACGTTCATGCGTCTCTCCCTGTGCAGCCGATGCCGTAATTGGCATCGACGTAATAAATAATGGTTCTCGGTTAATTTTTACTTGGCGAAAAAATCGGAATCAAACTGAGTCCTATATCGTTAGCGTCCCTTGTCCTCCTTTAACCACCGTCGCACTGTGCGCTGACATACATATGGCGAATTACTTTTGCGGCGAAGGCGATGGGGGGCAGATTACATCCCCGCAAGGTTTCATCGTGGAACAAAAAAAGAGCTCCGCGAAGGAGCTCTTTATATTTCTAACTGTTTTGGCGGCGATGCTAAAATAAATTTATTAATTGCCATGGCTGCATAAATTTATCCTACGCGTTGGCGCGAACCTCGCGCCATACTTACCAATCCCAGCAGTCCGCTGCCGAATAGCCACAGTGCCGCCGGCACCGGCACCGCGGCAATATCGCCGGAGCGCGCTACCCTTACATAATAAGAGTTATCTTTGCTGTCGGTGTTCTGAAATCCATCGAAGTGCCAAGCATATTGAGGATTGATGGACCATGTATCGGACCAATACGTGCCTTGGACATTGGAAAATAAACCGGAACCATTGGCTACGCCATTCTCTTCTACATAAAACAAATGTCCCATCTCGCTGCCTTTACAGTTATATCCGTAGGAAGCGCCGCTAGGTGCTTGAATCGAGCAGCTGGCGTCCGGCTGTACTGTCGCAGGTAAACGCCAATCGCTGAAACCCAGATACCCCGCGCCGCCGTCGCTGGTATTCATCGCGCTGAGCCAATCTTGCGCTGTGAACCAAGTCATCGAACCCGCGGCATAACCGCCTGCGGCGGGATTGATGCCTGCGACGCCAAAACTATTGCTCGCCGCAAGATTACTATCCGCCAGCCAGGTAACATTTAGATCGGTATCGTATATTGCCTGCCCACCCAAGCGCGTTACCAAAGCCGCATTCACCGCCGTCAGCGTCGCGAGTAAAATTCCTATACACATTGCACCAAACTTGATAAATCTCATTGCCTCTCCTGGGTTGTCATGATTTAGTGTTTAATAACACAAAAACTACCCTCATACATCTTTCAACACTGTTCGCCAACGTACATAAAATTTTAAACGGCCAAAAAAAAGCCCTGGGAAGCAGGGCTCAAATAGGAGGTCGTTAAAACTTTAATCCAGCGGTGGAACGGCTTTTACTTCGATCTCGACGCGGCGATTATCCGAACTAGCGGCTGAAGAACTATATGCACTGGACGCTGGCTCTTCTCTGCTCGCAATATAAATGCGATTGCTGTCGATGCCTTGACTGACTAAATAATCTTTCACCGCTTCCGCACGGCGTTCCGATAGTTGCGCATTACTATCGGGGCTGTCCGGTCCGGCGGTGTAACCGATAGGGATAATGACGCTGTTATTGCCTTGTAAAGTCACGATTAATTCATCGAGCGTTGCTTTGCCGCTTGGTTTAATCTCCGCTTGATTGGAATCGAACAAAGTTTCCGGCGTCACAATGGTCTTCTCAACCACCACGGCGGCGGGGGCGTTGACGCGCGTTTGCTGCTGATAATCTGTGCTTGTATTCGCAGGAGTTGCAGCTGCCGTCTGTGAGGCTACGAGCTGCGGATCGCATTCGGCCACAGCGCGCTCCGGGGTCCACGCATTCGTGCGCACGCAACCACCGGTACCACTGCGAACATAAGCGCCATTTTGATCTTGCCAATAGGCGGCCACTTCGGCATTGGCTTGCAGCGCTGAAGCACTCAGCACTAATAAACTGGCCAGAGGTAAAATCCCTTTCTTTATATTCATAAGTCTTGCCTCTTACGTATTTAAACGATTAAGTAAAATTCTGTCTTAGCTTAAAAACACAACAGTACCGATAGTAACTACTCAGAGAGCTAAATGGATTGGCAAAAATTTTCTCTTAAATCCCCGCTGCAGGTCTGTACGACCGCGCACATACAATAAGAAGAATTATTTCTATAGTTTATGTGTGTCCCTTTGTAATAAATCAGCAACAGCGGCTTAATTAAAAATAACTTCTCTTGCCGGTCACGACAATTACGGGATAATTTTTCATGTCGCGACTTATAAAATACAAGGAGCAAGCTCATGTTTAATTTTTTTTTAAGTGCACTGCCGACCTCTCCACCCTCGCTCCGGTCAGGGTTATATTCTTTTTCACTTGCAACAACGGCAAGCTCTCAGCAAAATAAAAAAATACCAATCCATAGCACCAGAAACGATGCGTGCCGTGTATGAGCGCGCCTGTTTTTGAAACGCCAATAGAATTTAAAAACGCCGCCGACGGCACAGTCATCCCCGTCAAATCAACCGCCCTTGTCGTTAAAGAACAGCGACGACGTAACCCTTCTAATAAAAATATCGGCATTACCTTGCTCACGGTGATTGCCATTATTGCGTCTTTATATCTGGCGCGCGCTTTTTTTATTCCGCTGTTGATCGGCATCCTCGTAAGCTATGCGCTGCGTCCCTTAGTAGACTGGCTTAAAGCCTGTTACGTTCCGCGTCCGATCGGCGCCGCCTTAGTGTTAACTTTGGTTGTCGGCGCTTTGTTGTGGATGGGTTACTCTTTGCGCGACGATGCCACGGCGATGGTTGAAAAACTTCCCGAAGCCGCGCACAAACTACGCCAAAAAATGAGCGGCGCCCGCGCTGGCGGTCCAACGATGTTGCAACATGTACAAGAAGCCACGAATGAACTGCAAAAAGCCGCCACTGAAGCCACCGGCGCCAAAATCGCGCCCCCTGTCGCCACTGCGCGCGACCTGCCATCGGTAACATGGTTACAAGACTACATTCTTCTGCAATCAGGCCAACTGGTGGCGGGTTTAGCGCAAGCACCGATTATCTTGCTGCTGAGTTATTTTTTACTTACTTCGGGACAACATTTTCGTCGCAAGTTAGTGCATCTGGTGGGGCCGTCGATATCGCGCAAAAAAGAAATGGTGCACCTACTTGAGGAAATTCATACACAAATTCAGCGCTACTTATTGGTTATGCTGGCGTCCAATGCACTCGTGGGCGTGGGTACCTGGCTGGCATTCGAAATGTTAGGAATGGAACAAGCGGGAGTATGGGGCGTCACCGCCGGAATTTTGCATTTTATTCCTTATCTCGGACCCGCGCTGTTGGCGATTGCCAGCGGCGTTGCCGCATTTTTGCAATTCGGCTCGCCGTTACAAGCGCTCGCCGTCAGCGCTGCGTCGTTGTTAATAGCCGCAATGATCGGCCTGGTATTCGTCACTTGGCTGCAAAGTCATTTCGCGCAAATGAACGCCGCGCTATTGTTTATCGCCTTGTTGTTTTTCGGTTGGATGTGGGGCGCCTGGGGACTTTTGCTCAGCGCGCCGCTGATTACCGTTACTAAAGTCATCTGCGACCGGGTCGATGCGTTAAAACCCGTGGGGGAATTATTAGGGCGCTAGCCAGCTTTTTTAATGGAAGTATTCGAATGTTCGCTATCACACTGAAGGATGAAAAAGTTTACGTTTAAATATCGATGCCGCGTTCCAAGTGTTGTTTCCGCATTGGGGTGCGGTATTTTATGCATTCGCTAGGAAGAAACTAGGAAATAAAACGGAAACTTAACGTGCAGGAGAGCATGCAATGAACACCCCCAAAATAAAAAATTTGCGGTTCAAACAATCTAGTTTGTTTGTGTCTTTGATGGTAGTGGCGGCAATAAGTCAGGCGTCTATCGTCAGTTTTTCTTTGGATCAGTCGAATCGTTTGCCTGATGGTATCGATTATGTATCAGTCAAACTTACCGAAAACAGTAATGGCGGCGTGGATGTGGTCGCTAAAACTTTAGATTCGCTCGATACTTTTAAAGGCTGTCATTTTGGCATTCAAAAATTGGCTTTTAACTTCGATGACGGAACCATGGCGAATATCAGCGGATTACCCGATGGCTGGAAGGTCAAAAGCGATCGCGGTATGAACGGTTTTGGTAAATTCGATACCGGTATTCTTGGCCTGTCCGATGCGCGCACCGATAACTTGAGCTTTACGGTCAATGGTGTCGGCATCGACGATTTTGAATCTTTCTTTGCAGTAAAAGTCGGCGGGCTCGATTTGCCGTCGGGCAAGCACGGCAGCGCTTTTTTCGGTGGTTCGCTCGAAAATGGAATTGTTTCGGACAATAGCGGTGGTGGAGATGGAAATCTCGCTCCCGTACCGCTGCCGCCGGCAGCCTGGTTACTCGGTTCCGGCCTGGTGGGGCTAATAGGCGTAACGCGGCGTCGTAGCAAACAGTAACGTCGACTAGCACGTTCTTTTTTATCTTGCTCGCACCACCCGCATGCTATCGCAGCGATAGCATGCGGGTGCGTCATAAACTCGATTCGATATTTCGTACGTCAACGTACATACAGCCTTAAAATTTAATTATAAGGTTTACATTCAAAATTTTTACGCGCAAGGAGATTTAACATGAAGATGAATCACACATTGGTAATGACCCTCACGCTAATGCTCGGCGCTTGCAGCGGCATGACTCCGCAAGAAAAAGATACCGCCGTGGGCGCGGCCGTCGGCGGTGTCGCCGGCAATGTGATGACCGGTGGCAGCACCGCGGGTACCGTCGGTGGCGCAGCGGTAGGCGGCGTTATCGGCCATGAAGCGGGTAAAAAAAATTAATCTGCCGCGGATTACCCAGTTTTTTAGACAAGGTTATAGAAATGTTCTGAATCCAATGTGACCTATTGCCTATCCATAATCACAAGTCGTCTTAGGAGAGCTCATGCAACAATCTTCCGTGAAAAATGTATCGAATCAACCATCGCCCCTGAGCGATATTCAGAGTTTGCGTAAACGCGCGCGCCAACAAATTGAACAAGGCGCTGTCACCTCCGGGTATGCCGCCGATCGTGAAACGGTACTTAAATTATTGAATGAAGCGCTGGCCACCGAAATCGTGTGCGTTTTGCGTTATAAACGTCACTATTTCATGGCCGACGGTATTCATGCAGAACCGGTTGCGGCCGAATTTCTCGAACACGCGACGCAAGAAATGGCGCATGCGGACCGGATAGCCGAGCGTATTATCCAACTGCGCGGTGAACCGAATTTTTCTCCCGACGGTTTGTCCGCGCGCAGTCATGCGGAATACGTCGAAGGTAATTCTCTGAAGGAAATGATTCAAGAAGACCTGGTCGCGGAACGTATCGCCATCGAAAGTTACCGCGAAATGATTGCTTATATCGGCGAAAAAGATCCCACCACGCGTCGGATTCTCGAGGACATCTTGGCCAGCGAAGAAGAACACGCCGACGACTTGGTATCGCTATTGGAAGGACTGAAAGGTTAATTAATATTTTTGCATTGTGTACGTTAACGAACCGAAAATTTAGCGAGAAGGAGGAAAATAACCATCCATAGCCTTTAGAGATAAGAGATATGCCGATTAAAGTCACAAGACCATTTTCATCGCTGGGTTGGCTTGTCGGCCATGTCTTAGTCTTAGCTTTCGCCGCCGCCGATACCTTCGCCGCTTTCATCGCGGTGATTCCCGCTTTAAAAATATATAACGCCGACAAAGCGTCACAATTCCCATCGAAACAATACCGTTCCAACAGCGCAGCAGTAAGCGTTGAACATCGTTTTACAACCCTCCAAGGAGAATACGCATGCTTTACACGCTCGCTGTCGTTCTAATTATTTTGTGGCTGTTAGGTCTGGTTTCGTCCTACACCTTGGGCGGTTTTATTCATATTTTACTTGTACTGGCCATCGTAGTTATTTTGCTTAACGTTATCGGCGGTAGAAGAGCTTTGTGAATTTTACTGGAGAATATTTCATGCACAGCAAATCTCAAAAAATGACCAAGGAATGGCCGCTTTCGCAAAAAATTATTTTGAGAAGGAGAAGTCTCATGTTGAAATTGGGCGGTCTGATCGGAATGTCATCGGTAATTTCGTATTTGGCATCGGCGCATTCGCAGCTGCTGGATAATATTTTATATATTTTTGTATTGTCGGCGGCGGCGTTAGTGTTGGCGATCATGTCGCAGATCGGCGCTAAAAAGAAATCCAGCAAAAATTTATATTAGTTATATTTTTTAGAGAGTCATTCAAATGGGTAAAGCAACTATAACCGCGATTGTCGCCGCAGACGTTTTGTTAGCGATCTTCTGTATTATTGTATGTAACTGGATGGGCTCCGATTCTCATGTCAACATCGACTCCCCGACCGATAAAATAATATGGATGTTGGTGGTGAGCGTGGTTGTAACTGTTATTGCGTTAAGGATGTTGTTGCGCGAATCGAAGGGCTCTACGCGAGAAGGCCGCGGAGCACCCGAACAAACTTCATTCAATTAAATAATGTTCGGTTACGATGATAGCTTGCCAAGCTCGTTACTAAAGTTTTAGGTTTTCTTACGTTTAACCGTGCTAACGCGTTATTGAGCGCGTTTTGCCAACTAGGCAGCAGTTTGCCGGCTCTCATAGTTTCAACGACGATCCTTAAGGTGGGCCTTTCCCCATTCATCCAGCTCCCATTTCAATAGCATCTTGCACTATTTCTTGCGCTGCTTCGACGATGCGGTGTAGATGATCTTGACTGTGAAAGCTCTCCACGTAGATCTTGTAAATATTCTCCGTGCCGGAGGGTCGCGCGGCGAACCAGCCATTTTCGGTAACCACCTTTAAACCATCGATGGGCGCGCCGTTGCCCGGTGCGCGCGTCAGGATGCGCTGAATTTTTTCACCCGCCAATTCCGTCGATCGCACCTGCTCGGGCGCGAGCTTCGCCAGTCGATCTTTTTGCGCCAAACTAAGCGGCGCCTCCACACGATCAGTAAGGGGTTCGCCAAACTCGCGTGTGAGTTCGCGGTAAATCTCGCCCGGATCGCGGCCCGTGCGCGCCGTGATTTCGGCCGCCAGCAAAGCTGGGGCGATGCCATCTTTATCGGTGGTCCAGACGCTGCCATCACGCCGCAGGAAGGATGCGCCGGCGCTCTCTTCGCCGCCGAAGCCGAGTGTTGCGTCGCGCAAACCGTTAACGAACCATTTGAAGCCCACCGGCACCTCATACAGTTTGCGGCCGAGCTTGGCGGTGACGCGGTCGATCATCTGGCTGCTGACGATGGTTTTTCCCACCGCTAATTGATTGCGCCATTGGGGGCGATGTTGAAACAGATAGTGGATAGCGACCGCCAGATAATGATTCGCGGGAAGTAATCCGCTGCTGCGCGTCACGATGCCGTGCCGATCGTGATCGGTGTCGCAAGCGAAGGCGATGTCGAAGCGGTCCTTCAGGCCGATCAAATTCTGCATCGCGTACGCCGAAGACGGGTCCATACGGATACGCCCATCCCAATCCACCGCCATGAAACGGAATGTCGGGTCGACGTCGGCGTTAACGACCGTGAGCTTTAAATCATAGCGCTGCGCAATCGCCGCCCAGTAATGTACTCCCGCACCGCCGAGCGGATCGACGCCCATGCCGATGTGGGCGCCGCGAATCGCTTGCATATCGATCACGCTGCCCAGATCATTCACGTAAGTGTTTAGGTAATCGTGGCGCTGCGTGCTGGCGGCGCGCAACGCTTTTTCAAACGGTATTCTTTTCACGCCCTGCAAACGATCTTTCAGAAATTCGTTAGCCTTGGTTTCGATCCAAGCGGTGACGCCAGTATCCGCCGGCCCGCCGTTGGGCGGATTGTATTTGAAGCCGCCGGAATCAGGCGGGTTGTGCGATGGCGTGATAACAATGCCGTCTGCCAATCCTTTATCGCGGGCGCAGTTGTAAACAAGTATCGCGTGCGAAACCGCGGGGGTCGGCGTGTATTCGTCGTTCTCGGCGAGCATAACTTGCACATCGTTAGCCGCCAACACTTCGAGCACACTGGCGCAGGCCGGTTCCGACAACGCGTGCGTGTCCGCGCCCAGAAACAGCGGACCATCGATACCCCGCTGTTTACGATATTGGCAAATAGCCTGCGTGATGGCCAACACATGCCATTCGTTGAAGCTACGCAAAAAAGCCGAACCACGATGGCCGGAAGTGCCGAAGCTGATCTTTTGTTCAACGACACAAGCATCGGGCACAGCGGTATAGTAAGCCGTCACCAGTTTGGCGACGTTTACCAAAATTTCGGTGGGTGCGGGTTTCCCTGCCAGCGGGTTTATTATCATTCGTTCTCCAACGCGGCTGTATTGATTCTGCCTAGACCGCATCTCAAAATTAAAAACCTAATCAACGTAAAAATTTTTTACATGATGTGCTGTCCACCGATCGACCAAGCGGTCTCGCCATGTCGCGCCAAATGGGATCTGCGGCAGCGCCGGGTTCATTTGCGCCGCGCGACTTTCTTTCTTTTGTGCTTCGCGCCCCATTTCCAGTTGCGGATTTCCGGCATGTCCTCGCCGTGTTGGCGGATGTATTGCGCGTGATCCAGCAACTTGTCGCGGATAAGTTGCGTAAGATACGCAGCGCGCGACCCCAAACTCGGCACCCGTTCAAGCACGTCTTTGGCCAGGTGAAAGCGATCGATATCGTTGCGCACCGCCATGTCGAAAGGCGTGGTGGTTGTGCCTTCTTCCTTATATCCGCGCACGTGCAGATTGGCATGGTTGCCGCGCCGATAGGTCAGACGATGGATCAGCCACGGATAACCGTGATAGGCAAAAATGATGGGTTTATCTTGGGTGAATAAAACATCGAAATCCTTATCGCTGTAACCATGCGGATGTTCACCCTGCGGCTGCAACGCCATCAAGTCCACCACGTTGATGACGCGTATCTTGAGTTCCGGCAAATGCTGGCGCAGCAGATCCACCGCCGCCAATGTCTCCAGCGTCGGCACATCGCCGGCGCAGGCCATGACCACGTCGGGCTCGCCGCCTGCGTCGTTGCTGGCCCATTTCCAAATGCCTAAGCCCGCGTTGCAGTGTTTAATCGCCGCCTCCATGTCCAGCCACTGCAATTCCGGTTGTTTGCCGGCGACGATGACATTGACGTAATGGCGACTGCGCAAACAATGATCGACGATATTCAGTAAGGTATTGGCGTCCGGCGGCAGGTACACGCGGATGACGTCGGCTTTTTTGTTCACGACGTGGTCGATGAAGCCGGGATCCTGATGACTGAAGCCATTGTGATCTTGTTGCCACACATGCGAAGTCAATAGATAGGTCAGGGACGCGATCGGTCGCCGCCAAGGAATCTCACGCGCGACCTTGAGCCATTTGGCGTGCTGATTAAACATGGAATCGACAATGTGGATGAAAGCTTCGTAGCACGAAAAAAATCCGTGGCGGCCGGTGAGCAAATAACCTTCGAGCCAACCTTGGCAAAGATGTTCGCTCAAGACTTCCATCACGCGACCGTCGGGCGCGAGCTGCACGTCGCTCTTTTGAATCTCGCCCATGAAGGCACGGTCGGTCACTTCGAATAAATTCGCCAAACGATTCGACGCGGTTTCATCCGGGCCGAAGACGCGGAAGTTGCGTGCCGTCATATTCTGCTTCACCACATCACGCAAGAAGCTACCGGTAACGCGCGTGGCCTCGGCCTTCACCGAACCGGGGCTAACAACTTTGACGGCGTAATCGCGGAAATCGGGCAGGTCAAGATCGCGCAACAGCAAACCGCCGTTGGCATGTGGATTCGCGCCCATGCGGCGATTGCCTTGGGGCGCGAGCTCGGCAAGTTCCGCCACGAGTTTGCCGGAGGCATCGAAAAGTTCTTGCGGGCGATAACTTTTCATCCACTTTTCGAGCAACCGCAGATGCGCGGGATTTTCGGCAATATTCGCCAACGGCACTTGGTGCGAGCGCCACGAACCTTCGGTCTTCAGTCCATCGACTTCTTTGGGTCCGGTCCAGCCTTTCGGCGTGCGCAGAATAATCATCGGCCACAGCGGGCGCTGCTTGAAACCTTGGCTGCGCGCTGCGGCTTGGATCTGATGAATTTCCTCGACGACTTGATCTAGCGTTGCGGCCATCAGTGGGTGAACTTTTTCCGCATCGTCGCCTTCGACGGAATAAGGCTTATAGCCGTAACCGCGGAATAAGGCTTCGAGTTCTGCGTGGCTGATTCGAGCGAGCACCGTCGGGCTGGCGATCTTGTAACCGTTCAAATGCAGAATGGGCAACACCGCGCCGTCGTGTATCGGATTTAGAAATTTATTCGAGTGCCAACTGGTGGCGAGCGCGCCGGTTTCGGCTTCGCCGTCGCCCACCACGCACGCGACCAGCAGATCGGGGTTGTCGAACGCGGCGCCGTAGGCGTGCATCAGCGAATAGCCGAGTTCACCGCCTTCATTGATCGAGCCCGGCGTTTCCGCCGCCACGTGGCTGGGAATACCGCCGGGAAAAGAAAATTGCGTGAACAAACGTTTCAGCCCGCGTTCGTCTTGCGATATGTTCGGATAAAACTCGCTGTAGGTTCCCTCGAGATAAGTGTTAGCCACTAGTCCCGGTCCGCCGTGTCCCGGCCCGGTGACATACAGCATATTAAGGTCATACTGCTTGATGATGCGGTTGAGATGCACGTAGATGAAATTCAAACCAGGCGTCGTGCCCCAATGACCCAGCAGCCGCGGCTTTACATGTTCCAGTTTCAATGGTTTTTTGAGCAGCGGATTGTCGTATAGATAAATCTGACCGACCGACAGGTAGTTAGCAGCGCGCCAATAAGCGTGCATCTTGCGCAGCAGATCGGGCGATACGGATGGATGCGTTGGCTTAGGATTTTTTGTCTTCACGCCCATGCGCATTTTCCTTTTCAATAGACAGATGCAAAACGCGATAGACCGATTTTGCGATCATCGCTTCCTCGTCCGTGCGCATGACGCGCACAGTGGCGCTGCTGCCGTGCGTGGAAATCACGCCGGCATTCGTTGCATTGCGGTTTTCCTCGATCTCGATGCCGAGAAATTCCAGTCCTGCGCAAATCCGCGCTCGAATCACGGCTGCGTTCTCGCCGATACCGCCGGCAAACACCAGCGTGTCCAAGCCACCCAGCGCGGCTGCCAACGCGCCGATGCATTTTTTTATCTGGTAACAGAACAGCGCCACCGCTTCGGCGGCGCGCATGTCGCCGACTTCGTGCGCCAACAGATCGCGCAGATCGGAACTGGTTTCGGAGACGCCAAGTAATCCCGACTCGTGGTTGACCATATGATGAAATTGCTCTGCGGTCATGTGCTCGGTTTGCGCCAGGTACCACACCAGCCCCGGATCGAGATCGCCGGAGCGCGTGCCCATCGGCACGCCGGCGGCCGGCGTGAAGCCCATGCTGGTGTCGATACTTTTACCGCCGTGAACCGCGGCTAAACTCGCGCCATTTCCCAGATGCGCCAGAACCACTTTGCCATGCGCCGCTTTCTCGCCAGCTACGCGCGTCAGCTCGTCCATCAGGAATGCATAGGACAGGCCGTGAAAGCCGTAACGCTCCACACCCTGCGCCTGCAAGCGTCGAGGAATAGGTAAAATCTTGGCGACGCGCGGCATAGCGCGATGAAACGCGGTGTCGAAGCATACTATCTGCGCGAGGTCCGGAACTCGTTGGTGAAATAAATCGATCACGCCAATCTCGGCGGGGAGATGTTCCGGCGCGTAGGCGCTGATACCACGCAGTGCACCGAGTAACTCCGGAGTAACGCGCTGCGGCTCGTGGTAGTGCGCGCCGCCGTTGACGACGCGATGGCCTACGGCCGCAATCGAAGTGAGACTGATTTTTTTGCCGAGCCAATCGATCATAAAATTTGCCGCCGCTCGGTGATCGAAGTCGCCGATGACACCGCTGTCGTGCTGATTGCGCTCGATGTCATCAAACGTCAGAGTGGTACCGCGCAAACCGATGCGATCGACTTTGCCGTGCCACTGTCGCTGCGGTGAATCGCCCAACCGATACAAGGCAAACTTGAGGCTCGATGAGCCGCCATTCATCACCAATACGGTCGGATTTTCCTGCTTCACCGGATGATCTCTCCTTGATCGGCGTCGTACACGTCACGCCGCCGTTGGCAGCGAAACAGTTTCCGCCGCCGTGGTCTTACCCGGGCGACGTATGCCCGCCAAGCGGGTGCGCTTCAACATCAGCGCATTGACCGCCACCAGCGCCGAGCTGCCGGACATGGCCAGCGCTGCGATCTCGGGACTCAGCGTAAACGGATAGAAAACGCCCGCGGCGAGCGGGAAGGCAATGACGTTATAACCCACCGCCCACCATAGATTCTGGTGCATCTTGCGCAGCGTGGCGCGCGAAAGTTCGAGTGCGCCGACCACATCGAAAGGATCGCTCTTCATCAACACCACATCGGCGCTTTCCATCGCCACGTCGGTGCCGGCGCCGATGGCGAAGCCGACGTCGGCTTGCGTCAACGCGGGTGCATCGTTGATGCCATCGCCCACCATGCCGACCTTGTCGCCTTGCGCTTGCAGCTCTTTGACCTTCTCGGCCTTCTGCCCCGGCAACACATCGGCGAGCACGATGTCGATGCCGAGTTCCTTGCCGATGCGTTCGGCGGTGGCGCGGTTATCGCCGGTGAGCATGGCGACTTTTACGCCGCGCTGTTGTAGCGCTTGGATAACGTCTTTCGATGTCGGCCGCAGCGCGTCGGCGATGGCGATGAGTCCGAGCAGCTTACCGCCATGCGCCACATGCACGACGGTGCGGCCCGCGCCCTGCATCGCGTCAGCCGTGGCCGTCAAGTTATTCATGGCCACATGTTCTGCTTCCATCAATTTACGATTACCCAGCAGTACAGTGCGTCCTTGAACTTCCGCCTTAGCACCCATGCCATCGATATTGATGAAGCCGTTGCTTACTTGCATCGGCATGCCGGCGGCGCGCTTCAAGATCGCTTGCGCCAGCGGGTGTTCGGAGCCTTGCTCAACCGCCGCCGCCAAGGCCAACATGGCGTCAACGTTAGTGCCCGCCGCTACTGCTATATCTACGACATCCGGTTGTCCCACGGTCAAGGTGCCGGTTTTGTCGAAAATAATGATGTTGAGTTTGGTCGCCTCTTCCAAGGCGGCGGCGTTCTTGAACAAGATGCCATTCATGGCCCCAAGGCCAGTGCCAACCATAATCGCCATGGGCGTAGCTAGGCCCAAGGCGTCCGGGCATGCGATCACGAACACGGTGATGGTGAGCGTCATGGCGAACAATAACGGCTGCCCGATCCACCAGAACCACACCGCAAAAGTCGCCAGACCGATGACAATTGCGGCCAGCACTAACCATTGCGCGGCGCGATCGGCCAAGCGTTGACCCGGGGCCTTGGAGTTTTGCGCCGTCTGCACCAGTTTCACGATCTGCGCGAGCGCGGTGTCGGCGCCGACCTTGGTGGCGCGATATTTAAAGCTGCCGCTTTTGTTGATGGTAGCGCCGATTACACTGGCGCCGATTGTTTTTTTGACCGGCATGGATTCGCCGGTGAGCATGGATTCATCGACCTGCGATTCGCCCTCAATGATTTCGCCGTCCACTGGAATTTTATTGCCGGGACGGATAATCACCGTGTCACCGACAATCAACTCGGCGGTCGGCAGTTCGATCTCGCGCCCCTCACGCAGCACGGTCGCTTTCGGCGGGGCCAGATCCATCAGCGCGCGTATGGCATCGGAGGCGCCGGCGCGGGCGCGCATCTCCAACCAGTGGCCCAACAAAATGAAAACCAGCAACACCGACGACGCTTCGTAGAACTGTTCGCCCGCGAAGAAAAACGTGGCGCCGATACTGAAAAAATATCCGGTGCCCACCGATAGGAGCACCAGTACCGCCATGTTGGCCACGCCGTTGCGCATGGCGCGGAACGCGGCGACGTAAAATGGCCAGCCGGGATAAATAATCGCGCCGCTCGCGAGTACGAACAGAAAAATATTGCGCTCTATGCCAAACGGCGGTTCAAGTTTAAGAAACTCCAAGCCCATCGAGGCGTACAGAAACACCGGTATGGCAAATACCAGCGCAACGAAAAACCGGTTGCGCATATAGCGCGCCATCGCTTGCATGTCCATGCCGGCGCCGTGGCCCATTTCATGTCCCATGCTTTGCATGTCCGCATGTTCGGCATGCGACGCGGGTTGGGTAGTGTTGGCATGCTCGGTGTGCTGGTGATGTGGCGCATGCGCGGAATGCTCGCCCTGTTCAGACGTGATGGTGGGAGAAACAGACTTTGCATCGCTGATCATCGTCTGGGAATCGACACGCGAGACTCGCGGTTCACAAACGTGTTTGGGCACAAGCTCGCCACCGCAGTGATGACCGCACTCGCGGACTTTTGCCATGATGGCATCGAGGCCGGTCACCGTCTCGTCATACAGCACTGTGGCGCTACCCGAAACGCAGTTCACTTCGACTCGCTTTACTCCCGGCGTCTTGGCGAGTTGCTGCTCAACGCCCCGGGCACTCAACGGGGAAATCAGATCGCGCACATCAATAACGCTCGTTTTCATCGTGCTCCTACCAGGTTTTTTTTGAGGCTCTCCTGGGCTTTTTTATACTTCGCGCGTTCGCTGCTTGCCGCCGTCTCACATATGCCTTATCTGCCGCTACCCACAGGCAGCGCGGTCACGATACATTTTCCATAGTCGGCTTGCTATTTTTGTGCTGAAAAAAAGCGCGCAGTTCCGCTTCCGATGGCTGTTTCCGGAATACGACTGCATCATCCACAATTAAATTCGGTGAGTGGCGGATGCCAAACTTTTCAACCAGATCGGCACGGTCTTCCACAAAACACAACTCGTAGGGAATGTGCAAACAATCAAGTTCTTTTTCCAGGTTCTTGCGATGCGTGCAAGCTTTCGTTGCGATGATCATTACGTTCATGACGCCCTCCAAAAAACTTCGTGCGCGGCCTTCAAGTTTAATAAACCGCTCGCGGACACGACGCGGCGCGTTACGCTGTGCCGTGCGTGACCTACATACCTTTCATGCCGCCCTCCATCTTACCGCCCTTGGCGTCGCTACCCATTTTGCCGGATCCCATCATTCCGCCGCCCATCATGCCCTGCATCATGCGCATGTTGTCCTGCATCATCATCGAATACTCTTGCATACGCTGTTCGCGCTCCTGCGGATTTTTCGCGTCCATGACCTTGTGCATTTGCTCGTGCATTCGCAGCATGTTTTCCTGCATCTTGCCCATCTGCATCTGTTTGTCACCGTCGGTCATGGCCGTTGCCGGTTTCTTGGCATTGTCGGAATGATGGGCGTCCTCCGCCAAAGCAAGCGACGTCGATAAAGGAAGGATGGCCAGTAAAGCGATGGTAAGTGATTTTTTCATTTTATTAAGTCTCCGTTGAGGTCGATAGAATAGAATAAGGTGTTTTACCGCACGCGGAGTGCCACCCAGCAGGTTCCGTGCATCCTAGAATATTATGAGGAAACCAGGCGGGTTGTCCGTCTGGTGTAGGCGCACTTATGAAGCAGGCATATCCTTACGCATCTGCTCCATCTGTTTGCGCATCTGACCCATCTGCTTCTGCATGCCGGCGTCCATCATCATGCCCTTGCCCATCATGCCTGACATGTTGTTCATCATGCCGCCCATTTGTTTCATCTGGCTTGACATCTTCTTCATCGTGTCCGGGTTCATGTTGCCGCTTTCTATCATGCCGGACATATCCTTCATTTCACTCGACATGTCGTTCATAAGCCCCGACATTTGCTGTACGCCAGACCCGCCCTTGCCATCCATCATATCCGACCCGCCATACTTTTCGGCATAGGCCGGAAGTGCAAAGGCGGCGCCGGTGATTAACAGCAGTGCAACAACTTTTCCTAAAACTGAATGTTTCATAATTTACTCCTTGGTTAGCGGGGACCCTTCCCCAGTTTTTTGGCGATGCATTTTCAATATGAAGCCGGTCACTTCTTTTGCCCGAAGATGGCCCAGGCAAGCAGCACGCCGAGACCGAGCACAAGTAAAGTAGGAATCCACATCCAACCGATTCCGCCCATCGCTCCGTTGCCCATCATCCCGCCGCTCAGCGTGCCCCCTGTCATCGCCCCGCCGCCGAACAGCAGAAGCAACACTACGGCGATGGCCAAGGCGATGACGAGAGCGGTTTTGTTTGTTGCATTCATAAGATTTAATCTCCTTGAGTAAGTGGGTTTGATTAACGTCTGCGGAAGGGGCGATACCACGCTGTCACAGTTTCCTGGCGATACGAGCGGTAAATTCACCCCACTAGTGTCTATGCGTTTGATCGTCTTTTTGTTCCTGATGAACTGATCAGGAAATCTTAAAATCCAGGATTCGGGGTTACACTTACGCTGAAAGTTCAGGTTATTCCGTACGTCATCGAACATAGACTGAACTTGATTAATAGTCGGACTGTCCCCGATATGGACACCAGGCTCCACATGTAGTGAGCATGCTGGTTTAATTGACAGCTGCGGACACGCCTGCATCCGTCCTTTAATAACATCCAAATGTTGGTTCTACCGGTTACGTCTCGGTCGCCATCAATATCATTTTGCCCTTTAGGTTGTTATGTTATCGCCATGGCGAAGTAGTGGCCTTGATCTATATCAATAAACGACAAACTGAATTAGGACCAGCACCTAATTTTGTCGAGTCCCTGAGTTATTCGCTCTGCGGCTTGACCGTGGTCAACTCCAGGTTTTCCCAGTCTTGCATGCCGCCGCGATACCAGAATATTTTGTGCGCCGGGTAACCGATTTTAAGCAGATCCTTGATATTGGTCGGCGACTGCCCGCACCAGGAACCGTTGCAGAACATCACCAATGTTTTGGCGTCGGCGGCAACAGATACTCAATTGATGGGATCAACGACATAGTTTTTGCTCGATTGCAAATAAGCGACCTCGGCAAAACCGGAAGGTACGATATCGGCGTCGCTCACATGGTAAAGCTGATGAAAATCGATGCCCTGTTCGCGCAATGTATTGTCGCAAACATCGAACTGCACGCCTTTGGCTTTTAACGCATCTATCTTTTGCTTGGTTTCCGCATCCGGGTTTTTTAATAGCGACACGCCCTTGGCATATAGCACCACCGTGCTTTGCACCTGCCCGCCCCATTTGTTAGCCGCTTCCAGACCATTTTCTATATTGCGGAGTTTCATGCCCTGAATCGATTTATCGTCGGTGGTGATCGGCACCACGATTTTCACGCCATCGTATTGTTCATGGGTAATTTTGGGTTCCACGTAACTGCCGCGTTTAACGCCTGGTTTCGCCGTAGCTTCCAGACCCGCTCCTGTATTATTGACGGCGTGCACAATACCGCTGGTAAGCGCCAAACTTAATAGAGAAATAAATACATTTCGTGATCTCATAATAATGGTCTCCTGGAAAATAATGCCGATGCAAAGTGAAAAATAGGTTGTTGCGACAATCTACATTGAGAGCGGTAACCTAGTATGACGTCGCGGCGATCTCCGTTCGCTGGCAAACATTCCATGGTCATAAACGTCTGCCATCGTACAGACGGTCGCAGCGTCTCTATGTATAACTACTAAGCCTCAACGCTTCAGACAAGTGGGTCGATAGAATATTTCACGCCCGCCGCTGTCGAATCTCTCAAGCTCACTAAGATACTTGCCGGCCATCCAAGTTCAATCAGGAAACTCAAAATTATATGAAAAATAAAGAAAAAAATACCAAAGCTGTTTCAGCTACACACACACAGGATAAAAAATCGCCGCCCGATGCAAATCAGCAACGACCCGACGGCGGCGAGCTACATCAAGTCGCCGGCGGAGAGCATCCTGCGCTAACCACGAATCAAGGCGTGGCGTTGTCGGACAATCAAAATTCATTGCGCGCCAATTCGCGCGGCCCGACGCTGCTGGAAGATTTTATCCTGCGCGAAAAGATCACCCATTTCGATCATGAACGCATTCCCGAGCGTATCGTGCATGCGCGCGCTACCGGCGTGCACGGATTCTTCGAATTAACCGCGTCGCTCAAACAATACACGACTGCCAAAATACTTACCGAGGTAGGCGAAAAGACGCCGGTGTTTACGCGTATATCCACGGTCGCGGGCGGCGCTGGTTCGGTCGATACACCGCGCGACGTGCGCGGATTCGCCGTGAAGTTTTACACCAAGGAAGGCAACTGGGATTTGGTCGGCAACAACATTCCGGTTTTTTTCATCCAGGACGCGATGAAGTTTCCGGATTTGATTCATGCGGTAAAAATGGAACCGGATCGCGGTTTTCCGCAATCGGCCACGGCGCACGACACTTTCTGGGATTTTATTTCGTTGACGCCGGAATCCATGCACATGGTGATGTGGATCATGTCGGACCGCACCCTGCCGCGCTCCTTGCGCATGATCGAAGCTTTCGGCGTGCATAGCTTCCGCTTGATTAATGCCGCGGGTGAATCGACCTTCGTCAAATTTCATTGGCGGCCGAAGCTCGGTTTGCAGTCCACCATTTGGGACGAAACGGTGAAAATTTCCGGCGCTGACCAGGATTTTCATCGGCGCGATATGTTCGAAGCCATCGAGGCCAAAAATTTTCCCGAATGGGAATTCGCGGTTCAACTTTTCACGCAGCAACAGGCGGATGAATTTCCCTTCGATCACTTGGACGCGACCAAACTTATTCCCGAGGAATGGGTGCCCTTGAAAGTCATCGGTCGCCTGGTGCTGAATCGGTGGCCGCATAATTTTTTCGCCGAAACCGAGCAAGTGGCTTATTGCCCTTCGCATATTGTTCCCGGCATCGATTTCTCGAACGATCCGCTGTTGCAAGGGCGTTTATTTTCGTATCTCGATACGCAACTTTCGCGCTTGGGATCGGCAAATTTTCACCAGATCCCGATCAACACGCCCAAATGCCCGTTCGCCAATCATCAGCGCGACGGCCACATGCAAATGGCGCAACCACAAGGCCGCGTCGCCTATG
>JACQBD010000059.1 GCA_016194665.1 Gammaproteobacteria bacterium | reverse complement strand
CTGTTCTTGATATTTGTTTGGACGATCAATTTCTTTGTTGTTCTTCCGCGATTGAATCCTGTATTTGTCAATTTGATGCCATACTCCGTGACGTTTTTTTCCAAACTGCTATTCGGTTTAGCGGCTGGAGCATGGCTGTATGGCATTCAGAGAAAATCCATTTGGATGTACCGCGCAACCAAACTAGGGTAAATACCCACAGGAGTGAAGAGATGAAAACGAGAAATATATGGAAGCCAATGATCTTAACATTGACGTTAGGTATGCTATTTACGCCGCTTACCGAAGCCGCTAAACATCAGGGACCCATGGGTGGTGGCAACGCTGACATGCAACAAATGTCAGGCATGATGCACGATATGGGCGGAATGATGATGGGCATGTCGGGTCAAATGTCGCAGGGAAATATGAACGCCGATCAACAGAAACAAATGGCCGAACGCATGAAATCAATGTCGCAAATGATGGATATGATGTCCGGCTCGATGGGCCGCGGCATGATGGCCAATCCCGAGCAACAAAAACAAATGGAGCTAATGCGCCAGCAAATGCACCAAATGCAGGGATCTGCTACCGCGCCAGCAAAGAAATAATTTCAAGCGCAACAGGAGAGCACGTCATGCACGATGGTTTCATGTGGGGCATGGGTTGGACCGGCATTTTATTTTGGATAGTAGTCATCTTGATCATTGCGGCGTTGATAAAATACGTGGTAAAAAAATAAGCGCTAGTACAGACTGATTACTCGATTTAACTCAACGAGGTTCTAGAGTGGCGCGCTCGACCATGCAGCTTACGTTTCTTGGCGCCACGGGCACGGTCACGGGTTCGAAATATCTGATTCAGTTCGGCGATAAAAAAATCCTCGTCGATTGCGGCTTGTTCCAGGGTTATAAGCAATTACGTCTGCGTAACTGGGCGGCTTTACCGCTGACGCCAGAAAAAATTGACGCGGTCATTCTCACGCACGCGCATCTCGATCACAGCGGTTATCTGCCGCTACTGATAAAAAATGGCTTCAAGGGAAAAATATATTGCAGCGCGGCGACGCGCGATCTGTGCGCGATTCTTCTACCAGACAGCGGTCATTTGCAGGAAGAAGAGGCGGCGTTTGCCAACCGTTATGGTTTTTCCAAACATAAACCTGCGCAACCGCTTTATACGCGCCAGGACGCGGAACGCGCGCTGGCGCAATTTCAAACGGTGGAATTCGAGCGCGATTTTCCATTGCCTGGCGACGCTATTTTGTATTTAAGGCGAGCCGGGCATTTGCTGGGCGCCTCATTGGTGCAAATTCGTCACAAGGAAATGACGCTTTTGTTCACGGGCGATCTCGGTCGGCCTAACGATCCCATCATGGTTGCGCCCGCCGAAGTGGCGCGGGCCGATTATTTAATCGTGGAATCCACTTATGGCAATCGGCTGCACGATCCCGCCGACCCTAAGGAAAAATTAGCCGAGATCATCAATCGCACGATTAAACGCCAAGGCGTCATCGTCGTGCCAGCCTTCGCGGTAGGACGCGCGCAAACCCTGATGTATCTCATTCACTTATTGAAAACCGCTGGCACGATTCCCGATATACCCGTGTATTTGAACAGCCCCATGGCGGTCAACGCCACCGCTGTTTATCGGCGTTACCGTGGTGAACACCGGCTTAATCCGGAGCAATGCGAGGCCATGTGCGCCAGCGCTAAAATTATTAACTCAGTCGAGGAGTCGAAGCAGCTCAATCAGCTTCATGGACCCATGATTATCATTTCCGCCAGTGGCATGGCCACGGGCGGCCGGGTGCTGCATCACTTAAAAACATTCGCGCCGGATCCTCGCAACACCATTCTCTTTGCCGGTTTTCAAGCGGGCGGCACGCGCGGCGCCGACATGCTGCGCGGCGTCGAGGCCGTTAAGATTCACGGAAAATATGTGCCGGTGCGCGCGGAAGTGGCGAATATTGATAATCTATCGGCGCATGCGGACTATAGCGAAACTCTAAATTGGCTGAAACATTTCGTAAGCCCGCCGCGTCATACCTTTATTACGCATGGCGAACCGGACGCGGCCGACGCCTTGCGGCATCGCATCGAGGAACATCTGGGGTGGCGCGCGTCCGTGCCCGAATATCAAGAAACCGTACCCTTGGATTTTTAACCGTAGCGATATTATTTATTGTATGAAACCACGCCATGGTTGGAATCAAGCGCCATCGGCTCAAGAAGCCGCGGCGATGAACGCGCAAAGAACCACGGCTAATTCAACAAATGCGCGGCAAGGGATCGTCTTCCAATTCATCCACTAATCGTTCGCCGCCCAACTGGGTTTCGAGCATCACGCCACGTTGATTTTTTACCACTTCTCCAATGATGGCGGCATCGCGTCCTGACGCCAAGGCGCGCCAGGTTTCGAGCGCGGCATCGACCTGATCTGGTGCAACGACCGCGACCACGCGGCCTTCGCAAGCGAGATACATCGGATCGTAACCGAGCATTTCGCACACCGAGCGCACCGCGTCGCGCACGGGAATATTGGGTTCGTGCAAACGCACGCCGAGTTGAGTGGCGTGCTGGATCTCGTGCGCGATCATGGCCAGACCACCGCGCGTTGGATCGCGCATGAAGCGTAAACCGGAAAGCGGGCACAAGGCTTGCGTCAGCGGCCATACACTGGCGGCGTCGGATTTAAGATCGCCATGCAAACCAAATTGTTCGCGCGCCAACAACACCGCGATGCCATGATCGCCGATGGGGCCGCTAAGCAAAATTTTATCGCCGTCCTGAATACGGTTAAGTCCCAGTTTTAAATTCTTGTCCCTGATGCCAACGCCCGTGGTGGCCAGATAAAGTCCGCCGCCTTCGCCGCGGCGCACCACCTTGGTATCACCCGCAACCACTTGCACGCCCGCCGCTTTGGCGGCGCGCGCCATGCTGGCGATAAGGCGATCGAGCACGGCTATCTCCAGACCTTCTTCGATAAAAGCGTTCAGACTTAAATAAAGCGGCCGGGCGCCCGAGACCGCCAGGTCGTTGACGGTGCCATGCACCGCGAGCGAACCGATGTCGCCGCCAGGAAATTCCAGCGGCTGCACCGTGAAGCCATAGGTGGTGAGCATGATCTCGCCCGCTGGCATTGGCAAAGCGACGGCGTCGGCCTGAGTGTCGAGCAAGGGATTGGCCAGATGCCGCGCGAATATTTCGCTAATGATCTCGCGCATGAAACGCCCGCCATTGCCGTGCGCCAGCGTAATGTGCTCGGTTTCGAAAATATCCGGTTGGCTGCTCATCGTTTGGCGCTCATGTATTCGATAACTTGGCCGTAGCTGATGGCGCCATCGTTGCTGGGCAATTGTCTACCGAGGTACACATCGAAACCATCGTCGCGCAACAGCGCCAGCGCCGTTTCCGCAAGACGGCGATTCTGGAAAACGCCGCCAGCAAAACCAATGGCATTCACACCGTGTTCTTGACGCGCCTTGCGCGCTTGATCGAGCAAGGTCTGCGCCAGGCAAGCATGGAATATTTCAGCGCGATTGGCGGGCGTGCGCGCTTGATCGAGCAGTAGCGCCACTAGCGGTGCCCAATCGCTTTCCCATAGACCTTGAGCGTTGCGCGCCATCGGCAACGCTAGCGACTCGGCGCTGTCGTGGCAAATCGCTTCTAACATCATCGGCCCTTGGCCTTCAAAACTTGAACGATAATTTAATCCGATTAACGCCGCGGCGGCGTCGAATAAGCGGCCAGCGGCGGTGGTAATGGGGCAATTGAGATGGCGTTCCCAAGCTTGGCGCAGCAACACCGAATCTTCCGGACATTGTTTCCAAGCTCGTCCCAATTCCCAACATAGCGCCGCGCCAGAGCGCCACGGTTCGCGTCCGGCTTTATCGCCGCCGGGCAAACGAAACGGTCGCAAGCTCGCGAAGCGTTGCCATTGTCCAGGTGCACCGAGCAAGGCTTCCCCGCCCCACAAAGTATTATCCGCGCCCAAGCCCACGCCATCCCAAGTAAACATCAACCAACGATCGACATCGGGAAATTCACCGGCCACGGCCGCGGCATGCGCATGATGATGAAACACCGACGTAACGGGCAGACCTGTTTGTTTCGCCCAGCGGTGGCTGGCATAGCCCGGATGCGCATCGCACAAAATGTGACGCGCGCGAACTTGATAGAGCGACTGCAGATCTTCGATGACCTGTTCAAATACTTCGCGGCTGCGTGGCGCATCGAGATCGCCGATATGCGGCGAGACCACCACGCGATTCTGCCACGCCAAGGCCACGGTATTTTTCATGTGGCCGCCAACCGCCAACACGGGTTGTGAAAGCGTGTGTGGCAACATTAATTCCAAGGGCGCCATGCCGCGCCCCAAACGCAGCGGACGTGCTTGCTCGCCGATGACGCGGTACACGGAATCATCCGCGGGCCGCGCGATCGGACGATCATGATGCAAAAATGCGTCGGCCACGTGTTGCAAACGAGCCATGACTTCGGCGTTATCCGTCAACACGGGTTCACCGCTCACATTGGCCGAGGTCGCGATCAGCGGTGCGCCAAAATCATCCAATAGCAAATGATGCAAGGGACTATAGGGCAACATCACGCCTATTTCGTTCAAGCCCGGAGCAATTTGTTTGCACAAGAGCGCGGCCTCGCGCTGCTTTACTAAAACGATGGGACACGTCGGATCGCGCAACATCCGCGCTTCTTCGGTATTCAGCCGCGCCACAGCGCGCACCGCATCCAGCCCGTCGGCGCCACGGCGCGGGAATAACAAAGCCAAGGGTTTATGCGGACGCGGCTTGTGCGCGCGCAACCGCGCGATGGCGACATCGTTGCGCGCGTCGCACATTAAGTGATAGCCGCCCACGCCTTTGACTGCGACAATTTTTCCCATCTTCAATGCGCTCACGGTCGCCGACAAGGCAGAAATATTGTCGGTGATGGCGTCATGTTTAGGCGCCACAAAATTTAAGATGGGCCCGCAATCCGGGCAAGCTATCGGCTCGGCATGAAATCGTCGATCGAGCGGATTTTCATATTCACGGTGACATGCCCGACACATGAGGAATGACGCCATGGTGGTGGCGGGGCGGTCATAAGGCAGTTGGCGAATCAGGGTGTAACGTGGACCGCATTGGGTGCAATTGATAAAAGGATAACGGAAACGGCGGTTGTTCGGATCTTGCATTTCGCGCAAACAATCGTCGCAGGCGAAGTAATCTGGCGGCACGTGTATCTGCGCGGAAGAATTTTTATTGCTGGGAAAAATTTCGAATGCATCGAGAGCCTGACATAACGCATCAGTGCGTTGCGTCAAAACCGGCTGTGCCAGCGGCGGTGCTTGCATCAGCAATTCTTGTTCAAATTTTTCCAGCGAGGCGGGCACGCCTTGTACGAATATTTCCACTGAGCCAGCCGCGTTTCTTATCCATCCTCGCAGACCATGTCGATGAGCCAGGCGGTAGACAAACGGACGAAAACCCACGCCCTGCACGCGGCCGCCGATAATCAGATGATGCGCTTGTTGCTCGATCGCTAGATCAGGCTCGACGAACAAGTTATGAAATTTCATGGCGGATTAACCGACGACTTGCGCCTTCGGCTCGCGTACACCCGTGGCCCACCAGATACGACAAGCGCCTTCATCCGATACCATGCAAGGACCAATGGGATGACGCGGATGACAGGCGCGGCCGTACAGAATGCATTCGTTGGGATAAATTTTTCCCAACACCACGCGCGCGCAATCGCAACCCGGAGGCATTTCGCCCGCGCGCTTGCGGCCTGGTTCTTCATACGAAGGGAACGCCTGGCGCGCGTCATGCGCTTTTAACTCCGGTTTTAAGCTGAAACCGGACTTCGGGATAATGCCGACGCCGCGCCAATTGGCGTCGCTGACTTGCATGGTTTTTTCAAGCTGGCGTTGGGCGCCCACATTACCGCCCGGACGCGCGACTTGCGGATAACAGTTATCGAGAAAATGCGTGCCTTCGATCAGCTGACGCAGCGTGGAATAAGTCGCGGCCAACAGACTTTCTGGCGTGAACCCAGCGATCGCGGTAGGAATGTCAT
>JACQBD010000058.1 GCA_016194665.1 Gammaproteobacteria bacterium | reverse complement strand
TCGGTGGTGACGATGAGCATGTGCTGCTCGTCGATGTCATAGATGTCGCGCACTTTACCGCGATGACGCAGGCGCAGACTTTTAATATCCGATTGAAATAAAGTTTCCGACATGGGTTCGCTCCGCTGGCTGATCAGCGGGCGAGTCTACCGATTCCGCGGATGGGCCGCCAGAGTGGAAAAATTATTTATATTTGATCTTAAAAATTAAGATGGTTAGCGCCAGCACCAAGGTCACGCTGTTGGCGATAATAATAGGTAGCGCATTAAGCTGGACGCCATATAGCAGCCACAAAAAAACACCGCTGCTAAAGACAACGAACATGCCCAAAGAAATATCGCGCGCGCTTTTCGAGCGCCAGGTTTTAATCGCTTGCGGCAAGAACGCCAGGGTGGTGAGTGTACCGGCGGCAAAGCCCAGAAGATTGGTGGATTCCATTCCGGTATTATTTCATTGTTTGATCTAACATTCCCAGTGGTTTCACGGCGCAGGAGAAACTGAAAGTTTTTTTATTTTTTGTCAGCCTATGCTGGGAAGCGGCAGATAACGCGCCGGGTCGATGCCGCATTCCGCCGGCTCGAGCACGCGCTCGACTTCGCACGGACGGCCGTTGGCAGTTTTACGTCCGGCCAAACTCACCGCCGGCATATGCGGATAAGGCGTCTTGTCGGCGCGCAGCACTAACACCACGCGCGGACGCAGACGATGCGAGCGATTCAGCGCCACGACCACGCCGATCTCGCCGGTATTCAGTTCGACCACGCTGCCGATGGGATAGATGCCCAAGCATTGAATAAACTTCTCGACTAACTCAGGATGAAACTGCGTGCCACGCGCTTCGTACATTTTCTTCAAGGCCACGTGCGCGGAGATACCCTCGCGATAAACGCGATCGCTAGTAATAGCGTCATAGTAATCGACCATGCCCGCGATCATTCCCAACAGGCCGATGGAATCGCCCTGTAACTTATCGAGATAGCCGCTGCCGTCGTAACGCTCGTGATGACGGCGCACGATTTCCAGAACTTTGGCCGGAAGCGGATGCGTCTTTTCCATGATCTCAATGCCCCATGGAACGTGTTGCCGCGCTAAATTCATTTCATCCGGCAATAAAGGCGCGGGCTTATTTAAAATCTCGCTGGGGATTTTCATTTTTCCCAGATCCAGCAACAACGCGCCCAAGCCGAGATGCTCAAGCTCCTCGTCCGCTAAGCCGAGCTGGCGTCCGAACACCAGCGAAAGAATCGATACGCGCAAACAATGTTGCGCAGTGTATTCGTCTTTTTGTTTGAGCTGCGTGAAACAAGTTAATGCATCGGGATTACGTAACGCGCTTTCCACCATTTTCGTAACCAGTTTGCGCGCGCCCGGCACATTCAGACTGCGGCCAAACTTTGCTTCCCACATCATCTCCTTCACCAGCTCTTGCGTATCGGTGAAAGTGCTTTCTATCAACTGAGTTTCTTCTTCCAAGGTGGTCTGATCGACGTATACCGAACGTGCACCCGGATGATTGTTAATTTTTAACATCTGTTGTTCGAGAGCCACCGACTTCGGCAGCGCCTCGACATTGAGTTTAGGTTTTATCGGCTCGCCTGAAGTAGGCCGCGTCGGCAAGGCGCCGCTCGATTCCGGCGCAATGATATAAACGTGGCGGCAATATTGTTGTAAAGTTTTTAATTCCTCGTCGGTGGTTATTTCAAACCCCTGAAACATAAACGGCGTTCCAAGCCATGGGCGATCCAGCTCGGAGACGTACATTCCAATTTTCAGGTGCTGCGTGTCGATCTTGGTCTTCACGGTCTGGCTGGCGATGTTCCGGGTAGATACTTACATCTATGTGCAAAAATTATACCTATAGGCATGAATTATCGAGGATAAATTAAATTCATTTCGTTTTGTATCAAATTTAACGATGAGCGGCGGTATTTAACTGGCCCACGT
Organism: Gammaproteobacteria bacterium; assembly: GCA_016194665.1. Classification (GTDB taxonomy): domain Bacteria; phylum Pseudomonadota; class Gammaproteobacteria; order Acidiferrobacterales; family Sulfurifustaceae; genus Sulfuricaulis. The sequence goes on along the minus strand of JACQBD010000058.1, from coordinate 3,875 downwards.
CGGCACCAATCAACGAAAACAGTTATTGCCCAGTCGGCTCACGATAAGGCAACAGTTTTTCGCGAAATGCACGGTCGTAAAAACCTTCGCGCTTGAGCGTACGCAAGGCTTGCGCCAGTTTTGGCGCCAGCAAGGTGTGACGTTTGTTTAAATAAATAAACATTTCGCGCACCGCCAAGGGCGGTGAAATCGGATGTACATTGCGCACACCTTGTTGCTTGAGAAGCGCCAAACCCAACCAACGTTCATACAGCGCCACTTCGATGCGATTTAATTCGAGCATGCGAAATAGTTGCACGGAATCTTCCGTGGTCGTGACGCGTGCGGCGCCGGCTAAATTTTTTTCGTAAATTTTCCACCCGCGGATATGGCCGACGGAATGCGATCGCACTGCCTCCCACGTCGAAGGCACAGAGGAGTCTTTGCTAAATGCGGTGAACTCCCATTGGGTTAATTTTTCTGGAACACGAATAAGATTAGGATAAAGGCTTTCGAGTCCGGCGATGCGCGTTAGATCGCCGTCTGCCAATCCATCGTTAGCATTAATTAAAGCCCGCTCGGCTGGTAATTTTTCCAGTTTCAACGTATAGCCGATGCGGCGGAAAGCTTCCGTGGCGATCATGTCGAGATAACCGCTGTGAGTGGCGGTGGTCAGCGGAGCTTCGTTGGTGTCGTTGAGAACGATAACCGGATTGTCGACGGCAAAAGCCAACGGCGTGGAAAATATAACCTGAGCTATAAGAGCGATTTTAAAAAATAAAGTTTTGCACGGAATTTCCTTATTGGCCCAGCTCATGAGCATGCGCGACTCCATGTCGGTAGTAACCGCTATGACGGGAGGCCATCATGAAACAGCTGCATCGGCTTGGCAAGCGGCCAATTCGCGATGCGTGATCGCCTGACTAAAACTTAATTATTTTCGTCTTCGTCATCGGCGCCGGTAATCTTAAGATCGCGATCGTGGCGCATAATCGCATTGCGCAGGTCGCCGAGCGCGTCATGCAATGACGCCAGCGCGCTGTCCGGCGCTTGGTCATGTAGTTGATGCAATTGCTGTTGCAGCGTGTTCAAGTGATCGTCCAGTTTAGTTTCGGGATCAATGGCGCCATTCGCCCAGCTGACCATATCGGCGAGCGCTTCGGTATTGAGCGCCAGCTGCGCATAACGCGCGGCCGGTCCTTCGGCCTGGATCGCCGCGGCGATGGCGCGCATTAACTCGGCGATACTCATGCGATGCGCGTCAGGACTTGGCGTTGCGGTGGTTTTCTTCGGCCATCTCGTCGCCATCCATGTCGAGTTTGCCTTCTTGGAATACGCGGCTGGCGCGGATGTCTTCGGCTTCGATGGTGATGAGATCGAGCTTAGTGAGCTTCTTGCCTTTGGCGAATAGGCGATTGGCTTGGCGCAAGCGCGCGCGATCGAGCGCGTTGCGGATCGAGCGCGCGTTGGCAAAATGTTCCAGTGTCATGCGGATGGGAATGTATTCGGCAAAGGCTTTTTCGGCTTCCTGGCTGAAACGATAATTTTGCTCGGCCAACATGAGTTTGGCGATGGCCATCAGTTCGTTCGCGGAATAATCCGGAAAGTCGATGTGATGCGCGATGCGCGAACGCATGCCGGGATTGCTGTAGAAGAAGCGATCCATCTTGTCTTTGTAGCCGGCCAAGATAACAACCAGATCGTCGCGGTTGTTTTCCATCACCTGCAATAAAATTTCGATCGACTCTTGGCCGTAGTCGCGCTCGTTCTCGGGCTTATAAAGATAATAAGCTTCGTCGATGAACAACACGCCGCCCATGGCTTTCTTGATCACTTCCTTGGTCTTGGGCGCGGTGTGGCCGATGTATTGACCCACGAGATCGTCGCGCGTCACCGAAACCAAATGGCCTTCGCGTACGTAACCGAGGCGATGCAGAATTTCGGCCATGCGTAGCGCCACCGTGGTTTTGCCCGTGCCCGGATTACCCGTGAAGCTCATGTGCAGCGTGGGCGAAATCGCCGACAGATTCATTTTCTTGCGCACGCGGTCGACCAACAACAGCGCGGCGGTTTCACGAATGCGGGTTTTGACGGGCTTGAGTCCGATCAACTCGCGATCGAGTTTATCAAGAACTTCTTGAATATTGGACGCGCGGAATTCGGCGTCGAGATCGACCGGGGTGTCGTCCGGCAGAACGATTGGGCTGTTGTCTTGCTTCTCCGTGCTCTGGCTCATGGCGTGTTTCACCTTAACCCGATAGGAGGTGTCCCCCACATCGGGACAATTTAAAAAAATGGGGGCGGCGTACCGCCCCCAGGTATTGGCTACGACTTATTAATAACGCTCGTTTTCCGGCTTGTCGGTGGCGTAGGAATGCACGGTGTAACGAATCATGCGTCCTTCGCTTTCCTGACGTGACAGACCGAAGCCGGGTTCTTTCTTCGGACGGTTGACCAGGAACGACATCGACGGGCTTTCCACGCCGCGCGTGGAATTGAACGCGGTGACGCGCACGTAGTGATTTGGAAAAGTCTTGCGGCAATTGTTGATCTCCATGAGGATGCCCGCGGGATCCTTCAAGTCGAACATGGGGTTGCCGAACATTTCCCAATAGGTGTTGCGCGGGTGCGGGTCGTCGGTGTATTCCACGCTGACCGCCCAGCCGTTCTTGAGCGCATATTTGATTTGCGCGGTGATCTGCGCGTCGGTCAAGTCCGGCAGGAACGAAAACTGTCCCTGTGTCAGACGATTTCCAGGATTGGTCATCATAAATAATTCTCCTCGTAAAAATTAATGGCTGGCCGTGGTCGTGGGCACGAAGTCGGCGGTGTCGGTCGAGTCGTAGTTGAAGCTGATGTCCTTCCACGTATCGAGCGCAGCCTTAAGCGGCGAGCAAGTTTTGGCGGCGTTCTCCAGAATCTGCGGGCCTTCCTTCAGGTAATCGCGGCCTTCGTTACGCGCTTGGATCATGGCTTCGAGCGCAACACGGTTGGCGGTCGCGCCAGCTTGGATGCCTTGCGGATGGCCGATGGTGCCGCCACCGAATTGCAACACGACGTCTTCGCCGAGGTAATGGATCAGCTGGTGCATCTGGCCGGCATGAATACCGCCGGAGGCCACGGGCATGACCTTGTTGAGGGACGCCCAATCCTGGTCGAAGAATATGCCGGTCTCCAGGTTCTTGGGGTTGTGGGTCTCACGCAGCACGTCGTAGAAACCCTTGATCATGAGCGGGTCGCCTTCCAGCTTACCCACCACGGTGCCGGCGTGGATATGGTCCACACCCGCCATGCGCATCCACTTGCAGATGACGCGGAAGTTCATGCCGTGATTCTTCTGGCGTGAATAGGTGGAGTTACCGGCGCGGTGCAGGTGCAGGATCATGTCGTTCTTGCGCGCCCACACGGCCATGGTCTGAATGGCGGTGTAACCGATGACGAGGTCGATCATGACGATGGTGGAGCCGAGGCTCTTGGTAAATTCGGCGCGCTCGATCATCTTGTCCATGGTGCCGGCGGTGACGTTGAGGTAATGGCCTTTCACTTCACCAGTGGCGGCGGAGGCCTTGTTCACCGCTTCCATGCAATACAGGAAGCGATCGCGCCAGTGCATGAACGGCTGGGAGTTGATGTTCTCGTCGTCCTTCACGAAGTCGAGACCACCCTTCAGTGCCTCGTACACCACGCGGCCGTAGTTACGGCCGGACAGGCCGAGTTTCGGCTTGGTGGTGGCGCCCAGCAGGGGGCGTCCGAACTTGTCCAGACGCTCGCGCTCCACCACGATACCGGTGGCCGGGCCCTGGAAGGTTTTGAGGTAGGCGACGGGGATGCGCATGTCTTCCAGGCGCAGGGCCTTCACGGCCTTGAAGCCGAATACGTTGCCGATGATGCTGGCG
>JACQBD010000057.1 GCA_016194665.1 Gammaproteobacteria bacterium | reverse complement strand
TACAAACCCGCGAGTTGATACGCGCCCCAGATCGACAGACACACTGCTAACACTGGCAGCGCGGTTGACTTCATCGATACGCCGAGACCGGCGATAACGTTGGTGCCATGACCGGTGGTCGAGGCTTGCGCGATATGCCGCACCGGACCGTATTCCGTGGCGGTGTAATATTCGGTGATCATGACCATCGCCGCGGTCAACGCCAGACCGATGAGCGAGGTGTAATACAGATTCAACGATGCAATCGCTTTGCCTTCGATCATCACGCTGCTACCGAGCATATTGGTAGTGACAAAGTAAAACGCCACGGCCGCGAGCACACCGGCAACCAGCAAACCACGATACAACGCGTTCATGATCTTGCCACCCTCGCGCGCTTTGACGAAAAACGTGCCGATGACCGAAGCGATAATGGAAACACCGCCGATCACCAGCGGATAAAGAAAAGCGTTGGCGCCGGCGGCAGTCAGCAACAAACCGCCGAGCAACATGGTGGCAATGATGGTGACGGCGTAGGTTTCGAATAAATCCGCGGCCATGCCGGCGCAGTCGCCGACATTGTCGCCAACGTTATCGGCGATGACGGCCGGGTTGCGCGGGTCATCCTCGGGGATGCCGGCTTCGACTTTGCCGACTAAGTCGGCGCCGACGTCGGCGCCTTTAGTCAAGATGCCGCCACCGAGACGCGCGAAGATGGAGATCAACGAACCGCCGAAGCCCAAACCCACCAGCGGCGTGATCGACACCGCTTGACCCGCCGGCGTCAGCGCCTCGAGCACCGCGTAGTAACCGGCGACGCCGAGCAGACCGAGACCCACAACCAGCAAGCCGGTGATCGCGCCGCCGCGAAACGCGATCTGCAGCGCGGCGTTTAATCCGTCGCGCGCCGCTTCGGCGGTGCGCACGTTGGCGCGCACCGAGATATTCATGCCGATATAGCCGGTCATGGCCGACAGCACCGCGCCGACAGCGAAACCGATGGCCGTGAGCTTGCCCAGAAAAACCCAGATGAGAATAAACAAAATAATGCCGACGATGCCGATGGTACGGTACTGGCGGTTGAGATAAGCCGAGGCGCCTTCTTGAATCGCCGCGGCGATTTCGCGCATGCGCTCGTTGCCGGTCGGCTTGGCCAGAATCCAGTAAATCGAGACGATGCCATAAGCAATGGCCGCCGCCGCACAAACAAGGGCAAAGATTAAACTGTTAGACATTCGTGTTCTCCCAGGTTAGACAAAAGTGTGCCCACTATTTTCTTTGGCACAGGACTGTAAAAAATTTTAATAAATATTCAACGAAGCTCTGATTAATTCAAAAATGTAGGGCGCGCCCTGCGCACCGATTGATGAAATGGTGCGTGGGACGCACCCTACACTAATTATTCAGAATTTCCTTAAATCTGTCTCAAAATGAAGCGCCGTAACCCAACGGTTTGTTGGGGTTCGCTGCGCTCACCCCAACCTACATACTCACCAACACAGAGCGCACAGAGAGTTTTTTATTTTTCCTAAAGTTCTCTGTGTCCTCTGTGCTCTCTGTGGTTAACATTCATAAATAAAAAATTACAACTTAAACTCACCGAGTTTCTTCTTCACCGCCACATTCTTCAAACGCACATATTGCGGCATGCCGTTTTTATACGGCGGATAGTCTTCGCCTTGAATCAGCGGTTCGAGATATTGGCGGCATTTGGCGGTGATGCCGAAGCCGTCGTCGGTGATGAAATCTTTGGGCATCATCTTTTCGACGTTGGCTACTTTATTAAGCGGCGTCACGCCGACTTTCCACTTGTAAGGTTTGTTCGACACGCGCACCACCGTCGGCATCACCGAGTTGTTGCCCTTGAGCGCGAGCTCCACCGCGGCCTTGCCCATGGTGTAGGCCTGATCGACGTCGCTCTTGGAAGCGATATGGCGCGCGGCGCGTTGCAGATAATCCGCCACGCCCCAATGATATTTAAGACCCAGACCTTCTTTAATGATCGACGCCACCACCGGCGCGACGCCGCCGAGTTGTGCATGGCCGAAGGCGTCTTTGAGTCCTTGATCGGCGAGGAATTTGCCGTCCGCGCTTTTCACGCCTTCGGACACGACCACGGTGCAATAGCCGTATTTTTTTACATTCTCGTCGACCTTGGCCAGAAACTTGGCTTTATCGAAATTAATTTCAGGAAACAAAATGATAATTGGAATTTCGGTATCGGCGGTGGACGCCAATCCGCCGGCGGCCGCGATCCAGCCGGCATGACGGCCCATGACTTCGAGAATAAAAACTTTGGTGGAAGTTTTGGCCATCGACGCGACGTCGAACGACGCTTCGCGCGTCGAGACCGCGATGTATTTGGCGACCGAACCGAAGCCCGGGCAGTTATCCGTGATCGGCAAATCGTTGTCCACGGTTTTCGGAACATGGATCGCTTGAATCGAGTAGCCCATGGTTTCCGCCAGCTGCGAAACTTTGAGGCAAGTGTCGGCCGAGTCGCCACCGCCGTTATAAAAGAAATAACCGATGTCGTGCGCCTTGAACACTTCAATCAAGCGTTCGTATTCGCGCCGATTCTGTTCCAGACTTTTTAATTTGTAACGGCAAGAACCGAAGGCGCCGGAAGGCGTGTGTCGCAGTGCTTTAATCGCTGCCACGGATTCTTTGCTGGTATCGATCAAGTCTTCGGTCAGTGCGCCGATGATGCCGTTGCGGCCGGCGTATACTTTGCCGATTTTTTTCGGATACTTGCGCGCGGTTTCGATGACGCCGCCGGCGGAAGCGTTGATGACGGCGGTGACGCCGCCGGATTGCGCGTAAAATGCATTTTTTGTTTTACTCTTTGCCACGTTTTAATCTCCCCAAAAAATTGGTTTGGTGTGTGCAGTTGATCCGGTGAACCCGCATCGGCTGTGGATGGGGCGTCGTCGGCTTTAATTTTTTGCCGGCGCATGTGATCCGACTCTACTTGTAGAACAATGATCACGCAGTCGCCGATCTCATCGTAACGTTCATACCGCTGCCCACGGCCACCTCGGTGTCGGCCATTGGCAGGTCAATGTCTTTCCCATACCGTTCTTTGAGCGTGCTGCGCACGACCCACCGTTCGCTGTCGGTGAAGTCAGGAATTTCTTTCGTGTTCATGGCTTGCGCAGGACGACGCCCGTGTTTTTAGTCTGAGAAGTGTCGGCCTATTCGGAAAAATCAGCTTAACCAACTTTGTCTCCCGCGAACATTTGGAAAGATGAATCGGCCAATAGGCAGTATTTATAGGATCAGGCCATTGACGCCGGGGTGGGCAAAATTGTAGTTTACGCGCCCCGGCCATTAAACCAGGGAAGAACCAAAAACTCATACCCCAAGAACTTACAAAAGCGAGAAATCCATGAGAATTGTGCTACTGGGAGCGCCGGGTTCCGGCAAAGGAACGCAAGCTAAGTTATTGGTTGAGAAGTACAAAATTCCACAAATGTCGACCGGCGACCTGCTGCGTGCGGAAGTCAGCGCGAATACCGAGCTCGGCAAGCGCGCCAAGGCGTCGATGGATGGCGGCCAATTGGTGTCGGATGAAGTGGTGCTGGGCATGATTCAAACACGTTTGTCCAAGCCCGACGCTAAAAACGGTTTTATTCTCGACGGTTTCCCGCGCAATATCCCGCAAGCGCAATCCCTGGATGCGATGTTAGCGCGTCTCGGGCAACCGTTACAGTTGGCGCTGCTGGTCGATGTCGATACCGATGTGTTGATGAAACGCCTGACCGGTCGGCGTACCTGCGGTTCCTGCGGCGCGATTTATAATGTTCATTTCTCTCCCTCTAAAACCGGCAATAAATGCGAGAAATGCGGCGGCGCCCTAACGCATCGCTCCGACGATAATGAACAAACCGTCGGCAATCGTCTGAACGTGTATCAGCAGCAAACCGCGCCGTTAGTGAATTATTACAAGGCGCAGGGCAAGCTGCGCACCGTGCGTGGTGTGGGCGCGGTGAATGTCATATTTAAGAATGTCACGGATATCATCGAATCCCAGATTCGCCCGCTGGCTGACGTCATGGGAAAAATCGAATCCGCGGCCGCACGCCAAGCGGCCAAAGCCAAGGCTGCGGAAGCCAAAGCCGCGGCCGCGGCCAAAGCCGCCAAACTCGCGGCAGCCGCCGCCAAGATAAAACCCAAGGTTAAACCCGCGCCGCCCGCGGCGAAGGTGAAGCCGGTGGCTAAGAAAGTCGTGGCCAAGAAAGCCAGTCCGAAAACGAAACCGAAGAAAGCGGTTAAGGCAAAACCTAAAAAGGTGAAATAGCCTGGATTGGCAAGATTAAAAAGGCTCGGGGATTCCGAGCCTTTTTGTTTAAGCGCTGTATTTCACAGCGGCGTGACAACTAAGCTAGCATAAGAGATTGCATGAGCCTTAAAACTGGAAAGTATCCTCGAGTACGCATGCGGCGCATGCGCCGCGATGAATTTTCGCGCCGGCTCATGCGCGAAACGCGCTTAAGCACGGACGATCTAATTCAGCCGCTGTTCGTGATTGAAGGCAAAAATCGCAGCGAGCCGGTGGCCAGCATGCCCGGCATCAGCCGCGTGACACTGGACTTATTGCTCAAGCAAGCGGAAAAACTGAGCCAACTCGGTGTGCCGGCGGTGGCTTTGTTCCCGGTGGTGGCGTCAGCCAAGAAAGACAATAAAGCCAAAGAAGCTTTTAACCCCAACGGCCTGGTACCGCGTGTAGTCCGCGAGCTTAAGAAAAATTTTCCACAATTGGGTGTCATCACCGACATCGCGCTCGATCCCTACACCGTGCATGGTCAGGATGGTTTGATCGATAAAAATGGTTATGTGTTGAACGATGAAACCGTGGCGGTGTTGGTCAAACAGGCGTTAGCGCATGCCGCCGCCGGCGCCGACATCGTGGCGCCGTCGGACATGATGGACGGCCGTATCGGCGCGATTCGCGATGCTTTGGAAAAAGCCGGCGATGTGCGCACGCGCATCCTCGCTTACTCAGCGAAGTACGCTTCAAATTTTTACGGCCCGTTCCGCGATGCCGTCGGTTCTGCGGCGAATTTGGGCAAGAGCGATAAATACAATTACCAAATGGATCCCGCCAATAGCGACGAAGCCTTGCGTGAAGTGGCGCTGGATCTCGAAGAAGGCGCCGATATGGTGATGGTCAAGCCCGGCATGCCTTATCTCGATATCGTGCGCCGCGTGAAAGATAAATTCGGCGTGCCGACGTTTGTGTATCAAGTCAGCGGCGAATACGCCATGCTCATGGCCGCGGCGCAAAACGGTTGGCTGGAAGAGCGCGCAGTCATTATGGAATCATTATTAAGCATCAAGCGCGCCGGCGCCGACGCTGTGCTCACCTATTTTGCCGAACGCGCCGCCGGGTGGTTGAAAGACTCCGCTTAGTTAGTTTTACTTGTTGTTCACGTATGCTGCGCTCATGAATTATCGCCACGCTTTTCACGCCGGGAATTTTGCCGACGTCTGCAAGCATATAGTCTTATCGCTGCTGCTGACGTCGCTGCACAGAAAAGCCACGCCATTTTGTTATCTCGACACCCATGCCGGTTGCGGACGTTACGATTTGCTGAGCGAGGCAGCGCAAAAAACCGCGGAGTATCAGGCGGGTATTCAGCGTTTGTGGCCAAACCCGAAGCTGCCGGAAGCAGAAAATTTTCTCGCGGCGGTGCACGCGCTCAATAGCGAAGGCGTGTTGCGCTACTATCCCGGCTCGCCACGGCTGGCGCGTTTTTTTCTGCGGCCGCAAGATCGCATGTTGCTGGTCGAAGCCCACGGCGAAGAAGTCGCGAAACTCAAATCCGAGTTCGAGGGCGATCGCCAAGTGGTGATACAACAGCAAGATGCCTATGCCAGCCTCAAGGCGCTGTTACCGCCGCAGGAAAAACGCGGTTTGGTGTTGATTGACCCGCCGTATGAATCGGCGCAGGAGTTCGAGCAGCTGGTGCAAGGCTTGCGTATCGCCACCGAGCGCTGGGCTTCCGGTATCTACGCCATTTGGTATCCGATTAAAAATCGTCCACCGATAGAACGCTTACATCGCTCCTTGATCGCGACCGGCATTCGCAAAATGTTGCTGGCGGAGTTCTGTCCTTATCCCGACGATTCGGCTTTGCGTTTGAACGGTTGCGGCATGATCATCGTCAATCCCCCTTGGCAGTTGGAGCAAACGCTTAAAACGACTTTGCCGGCTTTGCTCGCATTATTGCGCCAACATGCGCGCGGGCGCACGGATGTTTCCTGGCTGGTTGGCGAGTGAATTAAAAGGTTTTTGCCGCATTAAAAAAATCAAGTGATAAAAAGTACAACAGTAACGACCTGTTACGTAGGCCGTCGACAGACGTGTCACAACAGGGTATTTTAGCGCTCGGGGTAGACTAAAAAACAATATGCCATGCGGGTTTTTCGCCGGCGCCAAGTCTGTACATCTAAAAGCTTTCTGCGGCTTTTATACGGGGAGATTGAAGTTAATGAACGAACGACGCGATAGTCAGCGCGTACCGGTGATATTGGATGCCGTGCTGAATTACCAAGCACAGGTGACGATGTGTACGGTGCGCGACATCAGCTTGAACGGCGCTTTTATCGAGGGCACCCCCAGCGACCTGCCTTATTTCAATGCTTCCATCGAATTGGGACTCACGCTCAATGCCGGCGGCGAGACCAAGCAGCACCGCATCCCCGCTAAAATTCGGCGCATTACCGACAAAGGCGCGGGTGTCAGTTTCGGCGACGTCGAAATGGATGCTTATTTCACCTTGGTGAATTTGGTTTATAACGCTTAGCTACGGCTTTTGCGCGGTTTCTGCATTTTTAAAAGAAATTGCCGCGAAGCCAAAAAACGGCAGCATTCCCGTCCTCGTTATTCTACGAATACCCTTCAAATTCCTTTATAAACTCTGGTTTTTGCTCCGCTTCCTCGGCGGAGCATTTTCGCGCTCTGCGCGGCATAGCTCTTGCAAGATTTACTGCAACAAAATTAGGCAACAGCATGATTTGCCATTCCTTATGAAATCATGCGTCGCTTAAAACGGGGTGCGCATCTAGCGCGGGCTAGGTTCGTCATTAAAAAATTTTGAACAGCCGGTTAAATGCGCTGGCCGATAATTTATGTTTCGACATAAGTCAAAATATCTAATCGCTTCAGGATTTGTTCTAGTGTTAGTGCTCATGATCGCGCTCGCGGCCGTGGGGCTCACGCGCATGGCGGCGATCAATCACCGCCTCGAAATCATCACCAACACCTACAATGTCAAAACCGACATCATTTTTTCCTTGCGCCACATCATTCGCGAGCGCGCGCTCAGCACCTACGCCATGTACATCATGGAAGATCCGTTTCAGCGTGAGGAAGAGTTGCAGCGCTTCACCGGCATGGCCAGTGAATTTATCCATCTGCGAGATCAGTTGATCGCACTCGGATTAGAAGATAAAGAACGCGTGATGCTGGATCAGGTGTTGGAGTTGGTGCGCCAGTATCAGCCCTTGCACATGAACTTGGTGGACCGAATCACGCACGAAAAACTCAGCGGCGTGAAAGAAGATATCCTGCGACACGATCTATTACGACAGCGCGAGATGTTAAATATTTTAGATCAGATGGTGGATATGGAACGCAATGAAAGTCGCAACGCCGCCACTGAAGCCGCGCGTGAATATCATTCCGCCTATTTAGCTATGTTCTTGCTTACCGTGGTGATCATCGCCTCGGGCTTACTGATCGCCTGGTATGTTATTTATCGTACGCACTTGATCGAAAACGCCTTGGCGCAAGAAAAGGAACAGGCAGAAATTACTTTGCATTCGGTGGGCGACGCCGTGATTACCGCCAATGCCGAAGGCAAGGTGGATTATCTAAATCCGGTGGCGGAGCAAATGACGGAATGGCGCAAGCAAGAAGCCTACGGCATTCCTCTGCGTAAAATTTATCGCATCATCAATGAAAGAACCCGCAAACCGCTGGAACATCCGGCGATGCTGGGTGTGCTTGACGGCCCTATCGCCGGCGCCGACCGGCAAACTTTATTGATCAGCCGTTCCGGCAAACAAGGTTATTAACGATACCTGCGGGCACGTGGCGGGCGATGAGCTGTTGCGCCAAATTGCCGGCCTCATGCATCCCTTAATCCGCACCAGCGATACGCTGGCGCGCTTGGGCGGCGATGAATTCGGCATTCTGCTGGAAACCTGCGCGCCGGCGCAAGCCGAGCAGATCGCGCACACCTTGCTGCAATCCTTACAAGATTTTCGGTTTGTCTGGCGCGATAAAATTTTCCGCGTCGGCGTGTCGATCGGTTTAGTCTGCATCCATGTCGGCAACGACACCGTTTCCAGTGTGCTAAGCGCCGCCGACGCCGCGTGCTACATGGCCAAGGACAAAGGCCGTAATCGCATTTGGGTGCATCAAGACGACGACCGGGAAACCGTCGATCGCCAAGGCGAGATGGAATGGGTGTCGCGCATCATGCGCGCCTTCGACGAAAATCGTTTTAGTCTTTATTTCCAGCGCATCGTGCCGATCGCCGCGGCCGCCAAGAATCAGCCTTATCGGGAAGTGCTGGTGCGCATGCGCGGCGAACACGGCGAATTGGTTTTGCCCATGGCGTTTATTCCCGCGGCCGAACGTTACGGCGTGATGAACACTATCGATCGCTGGGTGGTTAACAACGCGTTTCAATGGTTGGCCAGCCGTCCGGCGGAAGAAGGTTTGGCGATCAATCTTTCTTGCCAATCCTTAGGCAACGAAGATTTTTTCGATTTCGTCATGGAACAATTTCGTTTGGCGCGGCTCTCGCCGCAACGCATCTGTTTTGAAATTACCGAAACCGCAGCGATTGCGAATTGGAATCGCGCGAGTCATTTCGTGTCCGCGTTACGCGCCCGCGGCTGTCGTTTTGCGTTGGATGATTTCGGCAGTGGCATGTGTTCGTTTGCTTATCTTAAAACTCTGCCGGTCGACTTTATAAAAATCGACGGCGCCTTCGTGCGCGATTTAACTCATGACAAAGTCGATTACGCCATGGTCGAGTCGATCAATCACATCGGCCATGTCATGGGCATACAAACCATCGCCGAGTATGTCGAAAACGATCAAACCTTAGCGAAACTGCGAGAGTTGGGAGTGGATTATGCGCAAGGATACGGCGTGCATATTCCTCAGCCCTTGAATCGAAGCGCCGAGCAAGCGGCGCCGGCTGCAAAGGAAAAAGCCCCGCTAGTTTTATTGCCGAATACCGGTCGCCGTATTTAATCCGCCGGACTGCGGCCGAAGGCAAAGACTGCGAGCAAAGCCACGGCGGCCGCTTCGATTCGCAAAATATTCGATCCCAAACTTATTTTTTTTGCCCCCGCGTTGCTCGCAAGTTCGATTTCCGCAGCGGTAAATCCGCCCTCCGGACCCACTAAAATAATAATGTCGTTAGCAAGCGGCTGACGTAATACAGGTGCGGACTCAACAGAAGTAGTTTCAGGATGAGCGATCCATAAATTGTTTTTCGACGCTGCAACGTGCGCTATAAATTCCGCCAGCAGGGTAAGATTATTAATCGCGGGCAAGTGCAAGCGCCGGCTTTGTTTGCAAGCCTCCAAGCAAATGCGCTGCCAACGTTCCATGCTTGCAGCGCCCGGCTTTACCACGCTGCGTTCGCATAGCAGCGGCGTGAAATGCGTCATGCCGAGTTGCGTCGCCATATCGAGTAAAACATTTTGGCGGTCGCCTTTGGGTAAGGCACAGGCAAGATGAACCCTGTATTTCGGCGCCGGCGTCTGTTGTTTTTGCTCGATGCGCAGCTCCAGTTCGCGCCCGCGTTTCCCGATGCGCTGCAACCTGGCCTGCGCCACCCCGCCCTGTCCATCGAAAAGCCATAAAATTTCGTCTGGCTGCAGCCGGCGCGCGGCCAGCGCGTGATGCGCTTCATCGCCGCTGAGAATTAACGTGGCGCCGATTTCACTCAGATGTTTGGAAAAGAATAAAGGCTCCGCCATGGTTTCATCCACGCCGTGTTAGATAAACGTCATAGCGCACCAGCTTGCCGGAAAGACTCATGCTCGGATCGGCGGCGAGCGGCGCGGCGTCGTCGGGACGTTTTACCACCACGCGATCGCGCGCCACGCGCCGGCTCACTGCCAGCAAATCCGCGGCATCGGCATCGTCGCCGACGAGGTCGCGCAGCCAGCGCATTTCTTTTTTAATCGCGGCGGATTTTTTGCGCTTGGCGGGAAACATCGGATCGAGATAAATCGCGTCCGGCTTCAGCGCGCTGACCAATAAAAAATTGCGACTTTCATCGTTAAAAAGTTGCAGGCGACCACTAAGCGACATACCGCTGTGCGCTTCAAATCGGCGCAAACCATCGCGCGCCAAGGCCGTAACCACGGGCGAGCGTTCGACGGCGCTAACCCGAAACCCCATGAGAGTAAGCAATAAAGCATCCTGGCAATAGCCGGCCGTGGCGTCGATGACAATACGCGATTTTTTCCCCATGGCGCGCGTCAACGGTTGGCGCCGGGAAAGATTAGCGCTATAAGGCCGCAGGTCGAGATGGGTAAAATCCACCCGCAGGGGGCGCAAACGCGGATCGCGGCCATCGCGTAATTCGAGGCCGGTTTCGGTCACGGTTAGGAATAAGCCAGTCAGCGCGGCGCTGGTTTTTGCCAAGGGTAAATTCAATGTTTGCGCTAGATCGGCGGCTACGTCATGGGTTACAGCAAGCGGATTGTCGGCGAGCACAGCCACACAGGCTATTTGCCGGGAACCGGGCTGGGATATGCGTGGCGCGCCAACGCGAAGTAAATCGGGCTTCACGGCTGTAGCCTATCATGGAAAACTTTAAGTTTGCGCTACTATAGCGAACGCAAAATAAGGAGTCAGCATGTCTTGTTGTTGCCCACAAAATTTGGCCACGGGAAAATTTTTCTCGCGCTTCGCGCGCCGCTATCACAAGCGTTATCTCAAAAAAGGCTTGGAGAAAACCCAGCAACAATTAGTGGCGGGCGTGCAGCAAGCCGGCGTGGCCGGCGCGAGCTTGCTGGAAATCGGTTGTGGCGTCGGTTACTTGCATCAATTTCTGTTGCAGCACGGTGCGTCTCAGGCCGTCGGCATCGATCTTTCGGCAAGGATGATCGAAGAAGCGCGTGCTTTGGCCGCGGAACAAAATTTAAGCGAGCGCACTGCATACCGCCAGGGTGATTTCGTGGATTTAGCGGCGGAGGTAGACGCCGCCGATGTAAGCTTGTTGGACAAAGTGGTGTGCTGTTATCCGGACGCCGAGAGCTTGGTTAAAAAATCCACCGCGCTGACGCGGCGCGTTTATGCGCTAACTTATCCGCGCGATCGGCGCATCACGCGCTGGGGTTCAAGATTAATGGCCGCGGTGTTTTGGTTATTGCGTTCGCCGATGCGCAACTATGTGCACGATCCGCGCGTCATTGAAGATTGGATAATCGCCGCCGGTTTTCGCAAACAATCCGAGAGCACTAA
This sequence comes from Gammaproteobacteria bacterium, assembly GCA_016194665.1. GTDB lineage: Bacteria > Pseudomonadota > Gammaproteobacteria > Acidiferrobacterales > Sulfurifustaceae > Sulfuricaulis. Next base: position 2,598 of record JACQBD010000057.1, on the reverse strand, counting down.
TTTTTTATGGCTCACGCAGATTTATACGCGCCCTTAAAAAATCACCCCGGGGTTAGCGGGGTGAGATTATTTTTATCGAACTTAAGGGAAGGCCGGCATGCCTGGTTCGAGACCGCGCATGTCTGCCTGCGGATGATGTTTTTTCACCATGTCGGCGACGTCATCGACTTGCGTTTTGGGAATGTCCACGATCATCAAAATTTTGCCTTCGTCGACCGCTTTAGCAAACGACTGCAAGCGCGTGTTGGGCACGTTCATGGCGATCAAACCCGAAGCCCAAAGACCGACGCAAGCGCCGAGTACGCTCAACGCTAAGATTACGCCAAAGCCCATGGCTAAACCTGAAGGGGGAAATAATACAGTGACCACGCCGGCCAAGGCGCCGGTCATTCCGCCGACGAGAAGACCGAGTATGACGCCATGCATCGTATCGCTTTTTTGTAGCAGAGTAGCTTCTGGAACATCGCCTAAAGACGTGCCTTCGCGTGCTAAGGCATGGATGTGTTGATCGTCGATACGCGCGAGCAGTAACTCGTTAAAAACTTGTTTTGCGGTGTTAACGTTTGGCAGAAGAAAATAAAGCCGTCGTCTCATAACAACCTCCTTCCTGAAAGGGACATGGTGTTAGATTAAGACTTTATGGATAGAAATATGTTTCCTCGATTACCTAAAAAGCATAGCGCAGAACTTAGCGATTCCCTAATGGAAGCTGTAGTTTTTGTGGCAGTATTCGGTTGAACGCTAAAGAAAACAGCGACCTAACTGACCAATAATAATTAACCCGCGGCGCTGCGATCGGCGCGTTTACGGTCGGTTTCTTTCAGGAAACGTTTGCGCAGACGCAAGTGATTGGGTGTCACTTCGACCAATTCATCGTCGTCGATAAATTCAATAGCGCGTTCCAGCGTGAGCTCGATCGGCGGCACCAGGATGACGTTTTCGTCCGAACCGGAAGCGCGCATGTTGGTGAGCTGTTTGCCCTTCATGGAGTTGACCACGAGATCGTTGTCGCTCGTGTGGATGCCGATGATCATGCCTTCATACATATCTTCGCCGGGGCCAACGAACATGCGTCCGCGTTCCTGCAGATTGAATAAAGCATAAGCCACGCTCATGCCGGCGCCGTTGGAAATCAGTACGCCGTTGATGCGCCCGCCGACCACGCCTTTCTTTTCCGGACCGTAGTGATCGAATACGTGATAGATGAGACCTGAGCCGGCGGTAGCGGTGAGGAAGTCAGTTTGAAAGCCGATTAATCCGCGCGCCGGAATCATGTACTCAAGACGCACGCGGCCCTTGCCGTCCGGTTCCATGTTGAGCAAATCGCCCTTGCGCTGGCCAAGTTGTTCCATGACCGCGCCTTGGTGTTGGCTTTCGATGTCGACCGTGAGCTGTTCGTATGGTTCGTGCGTTTCGCCGTTCACTTGCTTAGTGATCACTTGCGGACGCGACACGCCGAGCTCGTAACCTTCGCGGCGCATGTTTTCGATGAGAATGCCCAGGTGCAGCTCGCCGCGTCCGGAGACGCGGAATTTATCCGGGCTGCCGGTGTCTTCGACGCGCAAGGCGACGTTGTGAATTAATTCACGCTCAAGACGTTCGCGAATTTGGCGACTGGTGACGTACTTGCCGTCTTGGCCGGCGAACGGAGAATTATTAACTTCAAAGGTCATCGTGACCGTGGGCTCGTCCACGGATAGCGGCGGCAGCGCTTCGACTTTAGTCGGATCGCACAACGTATCGGAAATGCGCGGGCCTTCGATGCCGGTGATGGCGATGATGTCGCCGGCCATGGCCTCGGGCACTTCGGTACGTTCCAGGCCCATGAAGCCGAGCACCTGCAGAATTTTGCCGTTGCGGCTTTTACCGTCGTGATCGACGATCACGACTTGTTGATTGGTTTTCACCTTGCCGCGTGAAATACGGCCGATGGCGATGGCGCCGACGTAACTGGAATAGGCGATGCTCGATACTTGCATCTGGAACGGGCCGTCGGGATCGACCTTCGGCGCCGCCACATGCTTGATGATGGTTTCGAACAGCGGCGTCATGTCGCCGTCGCGTACATCCGGCGTGAGTCCGGCGTAGCCGTTCAATGCCGAGGCATATACCACCGGAAAATCCAATTGTTCTTCGGTAGCGCCGAGTTTGTCGAACAGATCGAAAGTCTGGTCCAAGACCCAGTTGGCGCGCGCGCCCGGGCGATCGACTTTGTTAATGACGACGATAGGCTTCAAGCCTTGGGCAAATGCTTTGCGTGTGACGAAACGTGTTTGCGGCATCGGTCCGTCGACCGCGTCCACCAGCAGCAATACTGAATCCACCATCGACAATACGCGTTCGACTTCGCCGCCGAAATCGGCGTGACCCGGTGTGTCGACGATGTTAATACGGTAATCGTTCCAACGAATCGCGGTGTTCTTAGCGAGAATCGTGATGCCGCGCTCGCGCTCGAGATCGTTCGAATCCATGACACGCGTGCCCATTTGTTGGTGCGCGGCGAAAGTGCCCGACTGTTGCAGCAATTTATCGACCAAGGTGGTTTTGCCATGATCGACGTGGGCGATGATGGCGATGTTGCGTAGCTTCTGGATCATA